>DAHXOZ010000510.1 GCA_027364635.1 bacterium
CAATACGATTTTACCGTGCCAATGGGATGCGGCTATGATGCGTTGAATAAGCTTGGCTCATCTTATAAAAAACTGGTATTGATGCCCCACTCAGGGCACACACCTATGAATGGCGATCCGGATTTGTTTGCAAAAACGGTAAGTGATTTTATTGAAGCAGTGAAGTAAATCCATCAATCTGTAAAAATTACATTACACTTATAAATTAACTACCGGGCCCAGTTCTTTTCATAGTAAACCAACAAAAAATAATAATTCCTGTTTTATATTCACCGATTGGTAAAAGAGAATTTTGGAGATAGGCAACGTCCCCGTTGGAAGGCATTGCCCGGAAAAAAAATTTTTCTCTCATTGTTTCAGGTACCGAAGCGCAACACACCCCGACTTAAAAGCCGTTGACTCAACCAACTTTAATTGTAATTTTTCTTGCAGATTGATACCTTCAAACAACCGTCGGCCTTCTCCTATAACTATCGGGTGAACCACAAAATGATATTCATCAATCAGATCAAGCTCTGCCAGTTGT
>DAHXOZ010000511.1 GCA_027364635.1 bacterium
GCGGAGAAATATATGGTTTGCCTTGTGCGGCGCGGGTTTTATTTACATATTTCAAATCATTTTCCTGTGTGCGACCGACGCTAAAAGCCGGAACGATCAGTTTTCCTTTTTTTTGAATGCACGTTCTTGTGATCCATTCCAGGAGTTTATCAGGAGTGCCAGTAATATCTTCATGAATTTTATTTCCATAAGTTGATTCCATAATGATATAATCCGCCTGTGGAAATATTTCAGGCGATTTTAAAATCACGTCCCTGTATCTTCCCAAATCTCCGGAGAAAGTGAGGTGCGTTTCTTTCCCGTTTTCAGTAATCTTTAAATGCACTGTTGTACTGCCAATGATGTGGCCGGCATCAAGATACATAAATTGAACATTATCATCAATTTTAAACCATGTTCCGTAATCAACTATCTCAAATTGCTTTATACAATTATCGACATCTTCCATGGTATAAAGCGGAGAAATATATGGTTTGCCTTGTGCGGCGCGGGTTTTATTTACATATTTCAAATCATTTTCCTGT
>DAHXOZ010000512.1 GCA_027364635.1 bacterium
TTGTTCATCCACAAAGCCAATTGCCGTGGCAAATATAAAAATCCATACATACATATCGCAATTACCAGAACGTAAGGTATCCATTGCTTATTAAATAGCAGGTTGGGTATAAATAACAAAGTGTTTAAATAATAAAATACCAGCAAAAAAAGGTTGATGGTGATAAACAGTGTAATGATATAACGACTAACTTGTTGGGGAATATCTTTTGGCTGCGGAGCAAAAATATAGGGAAGCATGAAAAATGAAATCCATGCAACAATATGTATTAGAACAATAATGAATTTTTTTGAACCCGTTTGCATACAGTTGGTTGCTTTATATAAAGCTAATCAGTAGTTTTAGTCTGTTCATTTTTTTTCGGGTGAAATATTCAATCTGTCGGTAAAAATTTAATAAGACTCATTTTTGTTTGGAAAATCATTGGTTTTTACATCCTGGATATATTGCTGAACTGCCTGTGTAATTTGCTCATGTAAATTGAGGTACTGCCTTAAGAAACGTGGTTTAAATTCTGTATTA
>DAHXOZ010000513.1 GCA_027364635.1 bacterium
TTTTACTGCCTTTAAATATCTTTATTGTTTTATTGTCGCTAATCTCTTTAATATTTAGAATTCCCGGGGACGCATGGAGCGGAGGCAACGGGATGGGATTTATGGGATTCGCAAGCCATCAAAATACATTAGGTGCACTGATCTTATTCACAATCCCTGCGAGCATTTGGGAAATTATTAATAAGTTAAAGGAAAAGGTACAGGTACAGGTAAAGGCAAATGCACAGGTTAAGGTACAGGAAAAGGTTTATAATAAATTTAATTCAAAATTCAAAATTCAAAATTCAAAATTCCTTTTCCCCTTTTTCCTTTTTACTTTTAACTTTTTCCTTCTCCTCCTAACCTTCTCCCGTGCATCAATTTTATCATTTTTACTAATGGCGGGAATAATACTGTATAATTTAATTAATCTAAAGTTTTTTTTAATCCTGACTTCTGTCTTCTGTCTCCTGACTTCTGCTTCCTACTCCTACCCACCAGGCTTCAAACTGCCCATGAAAGAGGAAGGCAATCAAAAAT
>DAHXOZ010000514.1 GCA_027364635.1 bacterium
CATAAAATAAAAAATGCTTTGATCTAAATAGAAATAGTGAAAATTTGTTGCTTTACTGTAATCGTGGATTCTTTCGCTTCGCTCACAGATCCACTCATTCAAAAAAGTTATTCGGAAAATGGCAAAAAAATTGGCTCCTGTGAAAACAGGAGCCGTTACCAAAACTAACTGCTTATGAGTTAGGTGCAAATATAAGTGCAAAAGCATAAGTTGCTTTCTTCTAAAAATAAAAAATCTCTAAAATTTATTGCTTTACTCCAAAAAAGCCATTTCCCTTCCTCGCTTGCTTCCGCGTCCATTACATTCCAGTCGCTCCGATCGCTTCGCTTTTTCGTTCATTCGCTTCGCTCATTCTCTTCAACGGCTCGCTTCCTTCGCTTCCTTACATTCCATTTCCACTCCAGCTTCACTCGATCAGAAAAACCGCTTTTTTTTTAAACAGCATTCCGGTAAAAAATCCACACATGCAGCCAATGCAGCGGCGATTTTTATGGTGGCGATCTTTTTTATTGCCGCT
>DAHXOZ010000515.1 GCA_027364635.1 bacterium
GCCGGTGGCGAAGCCTTTGCGTTTACTTGCCCGCTTTTGACAAAGTCGGATGGAAGTAAATTCGGGAAAACCGAAAAGGGGAATATTTGGTTAGATCCTGCCAAAACTTCTCCTTATACTTTTTACCAGTTTTGGTTAAACACCGCTGATGCCGATGCGGAAAGGTTTTTGAAAGTATTTACTTTTTTATCTCAAAAAGAAATCAGCGATTTAGTAGAGCAACACAAGGGAAATGAACACCAACGGATTTTGCAGAAAAAACTTGCAGAAGAATTGACTTGTTTAGTCCATTCCAGGACTGATTTCGAATTTGCCGTAAAAGCGTCAACGATTTTGTTTAATAATGATACTGCCGAAATTCTTAAGGAACTTAATGAAGATCAATTGCTGCAGGTAATGGAAGGTGTTCCCGCCGTGGAAATACAAAAGCAACAATTAGAAGATTTGGATTTGGTTAGTTTTTTAGCCGAAACTAAAATTTTACCCAGCAAGGGCGAAGCTAAAAAAATGCTTGCA
>DAHXOZ010000516.1 GCA_027364635.1 bacterium
AGGAGAATGATGCAGTAAGTAAGCAATAATTGCAGTAATAATAATGCCTGCGGCAAAATATAAAATGTAGGAAACCATGTCAATGATTTTTTACAAAGATGAGGAATGAAAATGTAATACCATCTTGATTTAATAAGTAGTCCAAAGGACTACGTTGAAATCTTAGATGGTATTATGCCATTCTTGAACCGTTGAAAAATGACCTTGGAATTTTTAAACAAAAAGTAGAAGAAAATGTAATACCATCTTGATTTAATAAGTAGTCCAAAGGACTACGTTGAAATCTTAGATGGTATTATGCCGATAGAAAAAGACATTGGACTATTTGATGGTATAATCGGTATAATTGAAATGCCAGGAATAATGGAAAGATTGGCTTTGATAAAATTTATCTTTTCCTGATTGAGTTCTCCAATTTTTTTTAGTAGGCTTTTATTATCAATTACCCGGATCTGGTCAATCATAAAAAACCTTCTTTTAATTTTGAAGAATCTTTCGTTAAATGAAAAATTAAGC
>DAHXOZ010000517.1 GCA_027364635.1 bacterium
TGGCAGAAAGGTAAAATGCCTGAATGCTTCATTTCTTTTATCCTATGAATTAAAAGAAAATCTTTTTATTGAAGGTTCTTATCTCTTCCGGAAATATACAGGTATCGATAACACAAGTATGTTTAATATTGGTATCAGATGGAATGCCGCACGGAGAGATTACAACTATTAAATTGATGTTTTCCAGTGGAGTCCTTCGGACAAAGGAGGATTCTAATACCATACGCCAGTGAGCAATTAATACCATCTTGATTTAATAAGTAGTCCAAAGGACTATGTTGAAATCTTTAATGGTATTATGCCGATAGAAAAAAACATTGGACTATTTGATGGTAAATCGGTATAAATAGATCCCGTTTTTAAAGAATGATATAGGGTAAGTACTTCAACAGAAGGTGAGGTTTTGAAAGGAGTTTTAATAGATCGTGTTCTTCACCTTGGGAGAAGAGTTGAGGTAAGGCCTTATTCTACCGTCAAAGAAAATGTAATCATTTTAGACTTGATCTTATCTATCAC
>DAHXOZ010000518.1 GCA_027364635.1 bacterium
TCTTTCCGGTTATTCCGATAAAGAAAGAAAGCAATCAGCAGTAAAATTGCCAGACCTGCAATCAATGCATATTGTTTTAATTGGTTTTGGTATGCAACCCTGGCAGCTTCAATTTCTTTTTGGCGTTGTTCTTCATGCGCAACCAGTGTTTGCACTGCTTCTATATTTCCCGTACCAAATATGCTGTCTTTATATGCATTTGCAATTTTAAGATACTGCAAAGATGTTTTTGTGTCATTGGGCTCGTATAAGTCAGACAACAAAGTTGCTGCTTCAAGTATCGTTTTCTTTTGATTAATCAATTTCGATACTGTGAACCCTTTTTGAGCATAATAAATAGCAGAATCCGATTGATTGGCAGTCTTATAAAATGCTGCAATTTTATCATAAGCATAAGCTAAGGCCCTGCTTTCATTATTTTTAAGCGCAATCTGAAGACTTTTTCGGTGTAATCTTTTAATCCAAATAATCCGTGATTCAGACAATCGGTAATTGAACAAACGCTTAATCATCTCA
>DAHXOZ010000519.1 GCA_027364635.1 bacterium
CTGAATAATTTTCTTTTAAAAATGGTGCAATGGGCGGTCCGATTGCAGCCGAAAGTTGAGGGGCTGCACCATCATAATGCATATATTCAATTAAGCGGTACTTGTTATTTGCATCAGGAATGTTTTTATCAAAACTCATTTCGTTATTCACAAACAAACTAATTAAAATGCATGCAGCTATTGCAATACCTAATCCTGATATATTTATAATAGAATAACCTCTGTTATGCTGAAGATTCCGCCACGCGGTTTTGAAATAATTTTTGAACATCGTGATTTATTTTAAAAGATGGATTATTTTGTAATTTTGAGTAAGACAAAAAAGAAAAATTATGGAACGGATCGTAATTGAAGTAGATGAAGCGACAGGTAAAAAATGGAGCCTTGCACCTGCCAAATTCAGAAAAGAAGTTTCTGAAAAGATTTCCGAAAGTATTAGCAAAATTTTGGATGATACAAGAAAAGAAAATTTCCTGGCTTATCTCGATGAAATTGGTGAGAAAATGAAGCAGCG
>DAHXOZ010000051.1:0-1574 GCA_027364635.1 bacterium
AAAATATTTATGTTTTATTTGATCAAATCAGTAATTTTTCCCACTTACGTATTTATTTCCTTTTACGTAAAAGCGATAGAGTAGCAAAGCGTCTTCTCCGGCACTTTCCACACCAATCCTTTTACTTATACCTATATTTTCGTCCGGCATTTTTTTGCTGTCATCTAATAAAAAAATTTCTTCATCCAAAAGATATAACCCTGAATGGTGTTTAAAAATACCCAAAGCTTTTCCTACATTTCCCGGCCCTCTTGTAAGGGTTTTGTCGGCCCTGGCTTTGCCTGTCCTTTGCAGCATTATTTCAATTCCTTCTATTGGCTCAACTGCGCGAATAAGGATCGCATCAGGAATTTCTTTATCATTGGTAACTACATTCAACATCTGGTGCATTCCATAACAAATGTAGATGTAAGCGGTGCCCGCTGAAGAATACATGTGTTCATTTCTCGCCGTTCTTCTTCCTGCAAATGAATGGGAAGCTCTATCTGTGATGCCTGCATAGGCTTCTGTTTCTACAATTCTTCCCGAGGTAACCTTTCCTTCAAAATTGGTTACCACAATTTTCCCCAATAATTCTTTGGCAATTTTTACCACATCTTTTCTTTGATAAAAAGATAAAGGAACTTTTTTCATGATTTACCTTGCTTTCATTTTAATTATTTTTAAATGCTTAAGTTCGATTTATTTTTTCTACAAATTACTTGAAATGGTTTATTTGATTCCTTCTTTTTTATCAGAAAATGCGGTTGAAACGATTCCGCAATATGTAATCAATGGGGTGAAAAACTGTTCAGTGATCTTTGCGGAAAACGAGCGCACAGCAAGGCGTTTTTTAAAAGCGATGGATAAAGAAATCGTAATTGATGATTATGAATGGCATACCATTCATAAAGTGGAAGAGCAACAGATAAATGTTTTTCGTGAAAAAATTAAAGAAGGAAAAAATGTTGCTATCATCAGTGAAGCCGGCTGCCCGGGAGTTGCCGATCCCGGCCAAATATTAATTCATGAAGCTCAAAAATTAAATACAACAGTAAAACCTTTCGTTGGCCCAAACTCAATTTTGCTTGCTCTTATGGCCAGCGGGCTTAATGGACAGCATTTTACTTTCCTCGGCTACCTTCCTATCGATAATGCAGATAGAATTAAAAAAATTAAGCAGATAGAAGATGAGTCGCAAAGAAAAAAAAGTACACAAATTTTCATTGAAACCCCTTACAGGAATAACAAATTGTTAGAAACGATTTTACAACATGCACAAGTTTCAACGTTATTGTGTATCGCTTCGGAAATTACTTCCACTCATGAATTTATTAAAACAAAAACCATAGCGGAATGGAAAAAGGAAAAGATTGATCTGCATAAAAAGCCGGTGATTTTTTTAATGCAGTCTTGAATTGGTTTAATAGTTAATTGGTTTAATAGTTCCATGCCAATCATTAAAGTTTACAGTAAACCAACTTTTTTTGAGAATTTTTATTTTTATCTAATTTCCTCAATAACGAATTAACCAAATTAACTAATAGCCTTCTTTACCCCGGCATCCGGCTAATATATTTTTCCATCTGTTTTAC
>DAHXOZ010000051.1:1672-18307 GCA_027364635.1 bacterium
TCAATAACGAATTAACCAAATTAACTAATAGCCTTCTTTACCCCGGCATCCGGCTAATATATTTTTCCATCTGTTTTACCTGGTCAACGATTTGCGGAGTAGCAGGTTTCAGCTTTTTTACTTTTCTGAAATATTCTTTTGCTGCGCGAAATTCTCTTTTATTTATCATGATAGAACAAAGCTGTAAATAAGCCGCGGCTTCATTTTCCTTATCCGGAAGGCCTGCCCGTATTGCCTGGCGGATATAATTTTCAGATTCCCGCATATTCCCTTTTTGCATGGCCAACATTCCTAATTGCAGTTTATTGGCACCTTCAGCTTCTTTCATAGGCATCCCAAGGCTTAGGCTTTTTTTCATGTGCGCTTCGGCAGTGTCATAATCCTGGTTAGCCATCGCTAAGTTTCCTTTCAAAGTAAAATAAACCGAACGAACAGGTTTGATCAATAATCCCGGAAACCAGATAGAATTAATTACTTTTTGCGCCCCTTCCATATCGCCATCTTCCATATAGCCTTGTATCAATCTCATCGGGCCGAAAAGAAAATGCCCGACAATAAGAATCAGCGCTGTCAGGTAAAGTACGAAGGAAGGCCAAAAGCCGGCTTCAATATTTACCCAAATTGCCGGAATTAAAAAAAGTACGCCTAAATGAAGGCGGTATTTAATAACAACATTTAGAAATTTCATAATTATATTTTTTGATACAAAAACATTGTATCGCTGTAGCCCGGACAAGAATCGAACTTGTATCTAGAGTTTAGGAAACTCCTATTCTATCCATTGAACTACCGGGCCAATTTTATAATCTTTTTAACGGGATAAACCGTTTTTAAAGGTCGGCAAAATTAATGGAATTTTTTTTAAGCAAAATAGGTTTGAAATTTGCAGCAATAAATTTAAAAAAAAGTATGGTTTTATTATTTGAACCCTTGAAGATCAGGGATGTTACGTTGAAAAACAGGATGGTGGTTTCGCCAATGTGTCAATATTCGAGCGTAGATGGATTTGCGAATGACTGGCATTTGGTACATCTCGGCTCTCGCGCTGTGGGTGGCGCCGGGTTGGTATTTACTGAAGCAACTGCGGTTTCTGCCGAAGGAAGAATTACACCGGATGATCTTGGTATCTGGAAAAACGAACACATTCTATTTTTAAAAAAGATTGTTGATTTTTTAAAACAAAGCGGCGCCGTAACGGGCATTCAATTGGCGCATGCAGGCAGAAAAGCAAGTCATTCAAGCCCGTGGAAAGGAAGAGCGCCGCTGACAAAAGAACAGAACGCATGGCAAACTGTAGCACCTAGCTCTATTCCGTTTAAAGAAAGTGACCCGGTGCCAAAAGAAATGTCAGTAGAAGAGATTAAAAAACTGGTAAAGGATTTTGGTAGCGCAGCTCAAAGGGCCATACAGGCAGGTTTTGAAGTATTTGAAATCCATGCCGCTCATGGTTATTTGATCAATGAATTCTTATCACCGATAAGCAACCAACGGGAAGATGAATATGGAGGTTCGTTTGAAAACCGAATCCGCCTGTTGTTAGAAATTGTAGAAGAAATGCGTGGAATAATTAACGAAGGAACTCCACTTTTTGTGCGCATTTCCGCTACAGATTGGGTTAAAGAAGGTTGGGATGAAAACGATTCTGTGAAACTGGCAAAAATTTTAAAACAACATGGAGTTGATGTAATTGATTGCTCCAGCGGGGGCAATTCTTCTGAACAAAAAATTGCTGTCGGCCCGTTATACCAGGTTCCATTTTCAGAAAAAATAAAAAAAGAAACCGGGATATTAACTGCGGCGGTAGGAATGATTACGACTGCAGAAGAAGGCGAGGAAATCTTAAAAGCGAAAAAGGCAGATCTTATTGTAATGGCGCGCCAGTTTTTGCGTGAACCTTATTTTCCTTTGCATGCGGCAAAAGAATTGGGGGTTGATCTGCAGTGGCCTTCTCAATACGAAAGGGCAAAATAAAAAACCTTCCCGGCTTTTGGGAAGGTTTAAAGAATTGAAAGAAAATGTACTATTATCTTCCGTCTTTTTTGTCTTTGTTTCGCCCAATAATATAACCGCCGGCTGCACCTACTGCAGCTCCAATAGCGGCACCGGTTCCTTTATGTTTTGAAATAATTGCTCCGCCTACTGCGCCTGCAGCACCGCCGATTACTGCTCCCTGGGCAGCTTTACTCCATCCTTTTTTCTTAGTGGATTGAGTTGTGGTGGTGGAATTATTTGAAGTAGTTCCTGCTCCGGAAGACGATTGCGTTTTTTCGGAAACATTTTGAGTAGTAGTTGATTCTTTGGGATGGTAACGATATCTACTTCCTGCTTCCTCAGTATTTTCCCGCATTTTGATTGAATCCGTGTTTGAATTGTTATTATAGGCACTGGAGTCAGACAATAATTGAATGTCTCTTGTATTTGCATCGTTATTGCTTTTGCATGCGGCAAAAACAACCAGGAACAATAGTGGCAGACTTATTTTTGTAAAGATTTTCATAGTTTATTTTTCTATTACTGATAACAGATAGAGAAAATTATGCCAGTGTTTGCAGAGTTTTTTTTTAAAGCTGCTTTATTTTGTTAAATAAATGTTGCAAAAATAGTTTATTCAAAATTCATTTTCCAGGTTTTAAACAAAGTTTGAAACATAAAAAACCATTTGCGGCAATGTTGTTTTTTTTACCTTCAACCTATAATTTATTTATATGAAAAAGATTTTTTCACTTCTCACCTTCCTTTTTTTGTTATCATTCGCCATCGCGCAAAAATATCCCAGCAGCTATACCGATGGAAAATATGTTACGGTTAATGGCGCCAGATTATGGGTTGTTTTAGTTGGGCATGGTGATCCTTTAATCATCATTCCGGGCGGGCCGGGCGGTGCCCATATTGGTTATCGTTCGTTTGACTCTTTGGCAAAAGATAATGAGATAGTTTATTTTGACGCTTTCGGAAGAGGCAAAAGCGATACTGCAAAAGATGTAAAAGAATATACGCTTGCAAGAGATATTGAAGATATTGAAGGACTGAGAAAAGCGCTTGGGTTTGAAAAATGGAATGTGCTCGGCCATTCTTACGGTGGCGTGGTAGCGCAGGGTTATGCTTTAAAATATCCGGAACATGTGAGTCATCTTATCCTGGCCAATACTTTTCACAGTTATATTATGTGGCAGGCAAATGATGACAACAGCAACCACGAAATAAAAACCAACTATCCTGAAGTGTGGGATTCATTAATGATCATTCGGGAAAAGGGCGCTATATCAAGTGATCCGGCACACCAGGAACTGTATTCTAAAGTTCCTTATGGGTTTTTGTATGCTTATAACCCTGATAATTTTATATCACGTGGTCAAAAACCGTATCCGAATTCATTCAATTCCAAACTGTATTACCAAATGGTGGGGAAAGATGGGGATTTTATTGTGGGAAACGATATTGGCAATTTTGATTATCGCAAGGAATTAAAAAATTTAAAAATGCCTGTATTAATTTATGGTGGAAGATATGATCGTGTAGCTATACCAAGGATGATGGAAAAATTTAAAGAATATTGCCCGCAGGCAAAGTTTGTGATGTTTGAAAAATCAGGCCATAATCCGCAAATCGAACAGCCGGAAAAGTTATTTCCTTTGATAGAAAGTTTTTTGCATATTCAATAAAAACTATAAAGGCTTAGGAAAGAGAAGAAAAAATACTCCAGGGTAACAAAATTCAGATTTTGTATAAACAGAAATCGGCCTTCTATAAGAAGTTTTTATAGCTAGCATTCTTGAATAAAATTTAAAAAAAATCCAAAATGCAGTCATAACCTGTAGCTGTTCGTTAGCAACTAATTTTTGCGATATATTTGAAGAATAAATATGAAGTTTAGGAATTAGGAAGCAACAATTATGTAAAATATTTAATGCCTCTCATATAAGCAATAAGAGGAAAGCAACTAAACAATTTCGACATTTTTCTCAACAAGAATGATGCATCAAATGTAAAAGAAGCCGGGAAGAATTGATATACGAAAATTACCTAAATTACCTTCTCAATAAAAAAAGGCGGCCAGGATCTTATAAGGTATTTTCTTATAGTATTTGTCGAAAATGTTTTTATTCAAACTGTTTTGAAATACTTTTTGCCAATTCCACCATCTTCTTAATTCCATCTTCGGGCAAATTCCCTTTCTTAAATTCTGCAAGCACTTCAGGCAATTTATTTTCCATTTCCAATAAAAATTGTTCTTCAAAATCCTGCACTTTGGAAACAGCCACATTGCTGATCAATCCGTTGGTTCCCAGATAAATAATAGCAACCTGTTTTTCTACAGGATAAGGGGAGAACTGCGGTTGTTTTAAGATCTCCACGTTTCTTGCACCTTTATCCAAAACTGATTTTGTAGCAGCATCGAGGTCACCACCAAACTTAGAAAAGGCTTCCATTTCACGATACAAAGCCTGGTCAAGCTTTAAGGTACCGGCCACTTTTTTCATGGATTTGATCTGTGCATTACCACCCACCCGGCTTACAGAAATACCCACGTTAATCGCCGGGCGGATACCGGCGTTGAACAGGTTACCTTCCAGGAATATTTGTCCGTCTGTAATCGAAATTACGTTGGTTGGAATATAAGCAGAAACGTCGCCGGCTTGTGTTTCAATAATTGGTAGCGCAGTTAATGATCCGCCGCCTTTTACTAAATGCCTGATATTTTCAGGAAGATCATTCATCTTTTGTGCGATCTCATCTTTAGAAACGATTTTTGCAGCTCTTTCCAGTAAACGACTATGTAAATAGAATACATCACCCGGATAAGCTTCACGTCCCGGAGGCCTTCTCAATAATAAAGAAACCTCGCGATAAGCAACTGCTTGTTTACTTAGATCATCGAAAATGATTAAAGCACTACGGCCGGTATCACGGAAAAATTCTCCGATAGCAGCGCCTGCAAAAGGAGCGTAGAACTGCAACGGAGCAGGTTCTGATGCAGAAGCAGCAACAATAGTTGTGTATTCCATTGCGCCATTGTCTTCCAACACTTTCATCACATTCGCAATGGTAGAAGCTTTCTGTCCAATGGCCACATATATACAATAGACGGGTTTCCCTGCCTCGAAAAATTCTTTTTGATTAATGATAGTATCAATACAAATAGCGCTTTTACCGGTTTGGCGATCGCCAATTACCAATTCACGCTGTCCGCGGCCGATCGGAATCATCGCATCAATCGCCTTGATACCTGTTTGAAGTGGTTGTTTTACCGGTTCACGGAAAATTACGCCCGGCGCTTTACGCTCCAAAGGCATTTCGAACAATTCACCCGTGATAGGACCTTTACCATCAATTGGGTCACCCAAAGTATTAATTACACGGCCGGCAAGCCCATCACCCACTTTGATAGAGGCGATTTTTCCTGTGCGCTTTACGGTGCCACCTTCTTTAATATCACCACTATCCCCCATCAATACCACACCCACATTGTCTTCTTCAAGGTTAAGCGCGATGGCTTTTACGCCATTTTCAAATTCAACCAACTCGCCTGAGCTCACATTGTTCAATCCGTAAATACGGGCGATACCATCACCCACCTGCAAAACGGTTCCAATTTCTTCCAGGTTGGATTCAACATCCATATTACTAAGCTGGCTTTTAAGAATTGCCGAAATTTCATCGGGTTTTATATCAACCATAATGTTATTATTTTTTGAGGCTGCAAAGGTATGTAAAGGAAAATTGATTTCAAAAGTAAAAAAGGGTAAAATTTGATTTATAAACAGAGTTTTAGCAAGTATTTTAAACCCTTCGGAAATACAAGCTGCAGAAGAGAAAAAATTGCTTCATTCAAGCAATGAAATCCTTAATAATCAAGGCTTCGTTATGCTCCTCATCTTTTGCCGCATACAATAAGGTAACATTGCCTGACCCTATATGATCTTTCTAAAGCAAAACCGCTTCTTTGTTATCTTCCAACTCCTTTCTATATTTCTTTTTAAATTCCTTCCATTTTGCAGGATCATGGCCAAACCATTTTCGTAACTCAGTAGTAGGAGCTATCTCCTTAAGCCAAAGATCAACAGCAGCTTTTTCCTTGGTAAGGCCGCGTGGCCAAAGACGGTCTACCAAAATCAGAAATCCATCTTCCTGAACCCTTTGTCCATACACCCTTTTAATTTTGATCTTCATTATTTGAATACTTAAGAAGCCACCTGTGCCTTCTTTTTATGCCATTTGTTTGGTTCTTTTAGATTCAATCGCTTTTAATAAAGAATCGTATGCCTTATTAAATTTTTCAACCCCTTCCTCTTCTAATTTTTGGGTTACCTCGTCAATATCAATATCATTTTCTTTCAATTGTTCCAGCACATTCCTTGCTTTAAGCAAATTGTTTTCCAGGTGATCCTGCACTTTTCCATGGTCTCTGAAAGCGTCAATAGTTTCCATCGGAAGCGTATTAATGGTATCGGGACCGATTAATGCTTCCACATATTTTACATCGCTAAAAGAAGGATCTTTAGCACTTGTACTTGCCCACAAAACTTTTTGTTTTTTTGCCCCCAGTTTTTCAAGTTTCCTGAAACGATCACTGAAAAATACTTGCTTGAAATTTTCATAAGCCACTTTTGCAGAAGCAATGGCCACTTCTCCCACCAAATTATCAAGCTTTTTATCTTTTAAAACCGGATCGAGCATCACATCTATTCTGCTCAGGAAGAAGCTGGCAACTGAAGCTACCTTATCAATAGGTTGATTATTTTTTAGGCGATCTTCCAGTCCTGAAATATAGGCTTCTGTAACCTCCAGGTAGCGCGGAATACCAAATAACAAAGTAACATTAACATTGATCCCTTCGCTGATACATTTCCTGATAGCAGGAAGCCCTTCTTTGGTTCCGGGAATTTTGATCAATACATTTTTTCTGTCAACAGACTTCCATAATTCCCTTGCCTGTTTGATGGTTCCTTCTGTATCATTCGCCAGGTGTGGTGAAACTTCCAGGCTCACAAAACCATCAGTCCCTTTGGCTTCATCATATACCGGTTTTAAAATATCGGTTGCCCGGCTGATATCTTTTGCAGCAAAACCAAAAAAGATCTCTTCATCGCTTTTGTCTTCACCGGATAATTTTTTAATGTCTGCGTCATAATCCGAACTACTTGTAACCGCTTTCTCAAATATGGAAGGATTGGACGTAATTCCGGATAAGCCGTCTTCATCAATCATTTTTTGAAGTTTGCCGCTGTTCATCAACTGACGGTCAAAAAAATCAAGCCAAATGCTTTGGCCGAGATCATGAATGTTTTTTAAATTGCCCATTTTCAATAATTTTTAAATTCGGGTGTTGCCTTAAAAGCCTCAAAGGATATGCCATCATTCACGCTTCATCTACAAAATAAAAATCGTTATTATTTATTGGTTTACTGATAATAATAGCAAACACTTTTTATTAACCTGAAGATATATTCTTAATAAAGTCAACAGATAAGTTCTGAAAACCAATCTTTTGCAATATGTGCCGAATTTCAGTCAATCCTTTTAAACCAAATATGGAAGAAACAAGACATGAAGCCATATAAAGAAAGTGATAAGGGAAAAATTTACTCAAATAAAACAGATTTTTCCTGAATCCGGCAACTTATCAAAAAAATATTAAGGAAATATAAAATTTATTGTATAATTAGCGTTAAGTAGCAAGTGTTTTATTCAATTTAAAAAAAAAGAATTTGCCCGAAGGTGTAAGCAATTGTTGGAATAATGATTCCACTTGTGTAAATTCACTTTCCTAATTATTAAAAAATCCATTTTATGAAACGCAGTATCAAAAGCCTTATAGGCTATTCTTTAAAAGAAATCGACGGTGAAATAGGTAAAGTAGATGAATTTTATTTTGATGATATAAGCTGGACAATCCGCTATTTGGTGGTAAAAACCGGTAACTGGCTTTCGGGGCGCAAAGTGCTTATTTCTCCTGAAGCCTTATTAAAACCTGATTGGGAAAATGAAAATTTTCCTGTAAATCTTACCAAAGTCCAGATAGAAAACAGTCCTGATATTGATACTGACAAACCAGTTTCGCGGCAGCACGAAGAAGAACTATCTTCCTATTACACCTGGGATACCTACTGGGATGGGCAGGAACATGGAGCAGGAATTTTTGGAAGTATGCCAAGTGAACTATATGAAAGTGAAATTGAGGAACCTGAAAATATTGATGGCAAAGAAGAAAGTGAAGGTAATAATGATCAGCATTTGCAAAGCACTGATGCTGTAACCGGCTACACGATTCATGCTACAGATGGCGAAATAGGTAAAGTAGTGGATTACATTCTTGATGATACCAACTGGAAAATTGATTACCTGGTGATTGATACCGGAACCTGGCTCAACAGTAAAAAAAGACTCTTATCCACAGGATGGGTCACCAACATAAAATGGGACACTAAAGTAGTGATTGTAAATGTTTCAACAGATGAGGTAAAAAACAGTCCTGATTACGATTCCTCTCAACCCGTTAACGAAGTGGACGAAAAAATCCTATATGATTATTACGGAAGGCCTCATCACAAAAAATAGTTATCTTCTTTCCCATTCTTTTTCTTTTCTCATCAATAAAATGCAAAGATGAATGCGTTGATCATTGTTGACGTTCAAAATGATTTTCTTCCCGGCGGAACATTAGCCGTTGATGAAGGAGACGCTATTATTCCGGTAATCAATAAATTACAAAACCAATTCGATCTTGTAGTAGCCACACAGGATTGGCACCCTGCAGATCATAAAAGTTTTGCTTCTATACACTCCGGTAAAAATGTTTTTGAACAAATACATTTAAATGGATTACCCCAGGTTTTATGGCCGGATCACTGTGTCCAGGAAACTCCGGGCGCAGCATTCTCCTCTGAATTAGATCGCAAAAAGATAGAAGCCATTTTCAGAAAGGGAATGGAAAAAAATATTGACAGTTACAGCGGTTTTTTTGATAACGGGAAAAAGAAAGCCACCGGCATGGGCGCTTATTTAAAAGGAAGAGGCGTTTCTTCCATTTTTATTGCTGGTTTGGCCGCAGATTACTGTGTGTATTTTACAGCTTTGGACGGAATGGAACTTGGTCTTCAATCAACGATTATTACTGATGCAACGCGTGCAATTGATCGCAACGATTTTGCAAAAAAGTTTCAGCAGTTTAAATCGAAAGGGGGAAAAGAAATCAACAGCAAAGAAATTGATTTTAGCTAGACAGAAGTATCAATTATTTCTTCGATTACTATCTCACCAATCTGCCATTTCTTCAAAAGCCTTCAAATATTTTTCAATATAAAACTGCTTCGATTTTGCTTTGTATTGCATGATGAACCTGGGATGTTCAAGAGGAATTACCTTCTCAAAAAATTGAAACTCTTCATTTACTTCTTTAAAAAAAATTTCATTTTTCCCTGTTCCGAATAAGAAGCAAACATCAGTGCTGACGCCAAAACTTATTTGCTTTTTAATATTCCAAATGATAAAATCATAAACGCAATTTGTTAGTTCCTTACTATCGTAATAATTGTAGTTTATTTCTTTGCCTTTTTCGTTGGTAATGGTAAAGCCAAGCGGGCAGATGGATTGAATATAAATATCCTTGTAAAAATTTTCAACTCCACCATATTTATTGATCACTTCATACACAAAAGTTGACGAAGGTTCATGCGTGGATTTTCCGGGAAATTCTATTCCACATTCGCTCAATAATCTTTTGGTATCAGTAAACGGAACGCCTGTAACTCCCGCGCCAAACCTGCCGGGATTGATACCAAAAATGATGTGCCGCCTGTTGTGATCATTATAATATTTCTTATAGAAAAGAGAAGAAATTCTTAATGCTTCCTCGTTCTCCTTAAAAGGATTCATAATACTGATACCGGGCGGCAACAACCCATTAAAAGAAATATTTTTGTTGAACGAAATAATTTTATCCGCGAAAGTTTTGATGCTCATTTTCTGAGATTGATCCTTTTCAAAGATTACTGCTTTTCAAGCACTTTTACCCATTTGATTAGGTCGCTCACGGGCGTATAATCTTTGTAAGAAACCATCAGTTTGCCCTTTTTATTGAACAGAGCGGTAAAGGGTGTATGTTCTAAATGATAATAGTTTTTGAAAAAGAAAACCGGAACCTCTATTCCCACTTTTACATTAGGGTATTTATTGGTCTGGTAGTGGTTTTCAAACCAGGCCACATCATTCAACGATTCAAAAGTTACCATCAAGATCTGCGTATTTTTAAAAGCGCTCATTTGAGGTAACAATTCTTCCATCAAAGCCCGGCAATGCTCGCAATCAGGCGCAAAATAAATGATGAGCAACGGTTTTTTATGAGAAACATCTTTTGAAGAAAAGGTACTACCGTTTACCAATTTCATTTTAAAATCAGGAAGCGTTTGGGAAACTACCGGGTTTGAAAAAAACAATGCAATCATTAAAAATACCGGCAGTAAAACAACAAAAAAACTTTTCCTTTTCATGGTAACTGAGATTACTTAAAAAATTGCAGTAAAGCAACAATAAACAGCGATTCTTATTTTACAGTTTTTTGATTTTTATATTTCTGAACCAAACATCATCGCCATGATCCTGCAAAGAGATTTTACCTTCTTTGAACATAGAAAAACCGGGCATGTTTTTAAACTTGCTGATGGCTACCATTTCTTTCCAGTGTTGGTCCCACAAAGTAGTTGACAAGGTATGTTGCCCATTCATATAAAAATCCAATTGGCCATCTTTCGATTTAATTTCTACTGCGTTCCATTCGCCAAGCGGTTTAGCTGCTTCTTTTGAAGCAAGAAGGTCGTACAAATCGCCGGCGCGATGGGTATACAATTTGCCATCCGGCTGGCCTAAGCGGGTAGGGGTACCGTTATCCAAAACCTGCATTTCTATTCCTGTTTCGTAAGTTTCAGGGTATTTGGCCGGATCTTCGTGTATATAAAAAATGATACCGCTGTTTCCTTTCTCTGAAATTTTCCATTCTAATTTTAAATCAAAATCTTTATACTCATCATTAGTTACTAAATCACCTCTTTCAGCATTAGGTGTTGAAGCATCCAAATGCAGCGCACCATCTTCCACTTTCCATTCATTTCCTGCAGTTTTTTTACCGTAAGTGTGCCAGCCATTGGTGGTTTTCCCGTCAAATAAAGTTTTCCAGCCGTCAGCCTTTTGTTGCGAAATAGTATTTTGCGGGTATTCCAACGTTTTTCCTTTAAAAGAATTAAAACTTAAAAAAATAACAGCCACAGCTAAAATTGAAATGAATTTGTACATGATTTGTTTTTAAAAATGGTAAAATTATTCTAATCCCAAAACCGTGCGGTTGAATTTATCGTCGGAACCGGTGGCGGCAAAATCATCGAAGGCTTTTTCGGTAACATGAATGATGTGGTTCTTAATGAATTCAGCACCTTCTCTTGCTCCGTCTTCTGAATTTTTTAAACAACATTCCCATTCCAAAACCGCCCAACCGGGATAATCATAAGCCGCAAGTTTACTGAAAATGGCTTTGAAATCTACCTGTCCGTCACCGGTAGAACGAAAACGCCCTGCACGATTGAGCCAGCTTTGATATCCACCATAAACACCTTGTTTTCCTGTAGGATTAAATTCAGCATCTTTTACATGAAAAGCGCGAATGCGTTCGTGATAAAAATCGATATACCCAAGATAATCGAGCGCCTGTAATACAAAATGTGACGGGTCATAAAGCAGGCAAGCTCTTTTATGAAAATTTACATGCTCCAGGAACATTTCATAAGAAGCACCGTCGTGAAGGTCTTCTCCCGGATGGATTTCGTAACAAACATCCACGCCACATTCATCAAAAACATTTAGAATCGGAAGCCAGCGTTTGGCCAATTCTTTGAAGCCTTCTTCTACCAATCCCTGCGGCCGCTGTGGCCATGGATAAACATTCGGCCATAACAATGCGCCGCTAAAAGTAGCATGTGCATTCAATCCCAGGTTCTGCGAAGCTTTGGCAGCATATTTTAATTGTTGAGTTGCCCATTCCTGCCTTGCTTTCGGATTATTTCTGAACTTCTCCGGAGCAAAACCGTCAAACAAAGCGTCGTACGCCGGATGAACCGCAACCAACTGTCCCTGCAAATGCGTAGAAAGTTCGGTGATATCAAGGCCAAAACTGTTTACAGTTCCTTTCAGTTCATCCGCATAGGTTTTACTTTCCGCTGCTTTCTGCAAATCAATAAACCGGTCATCCTGGGTAGGAAGTTGAACACCTACAAAACCTTTATCTTTTGCCCACTGGCAAATACTTTTTAAACTGTTGAAGGGCGCTTCATCGCCAATAAATTGTGCTATAAAAATTCCGGGACCTTTAATTGTTTTCATTGTTATTGTGTTTCTATTTTATTTTAAACTTAATGTTCATGGCAGTAAAACAACAAAAAATCCAGATTGTTATTTTGGTACTACCAGACTTATTATTCATCAGCGCCACCTTTTCCATCGGCACGTTTTTTCAGTTCCGAAATCGGCATGGAAATCATTCTTCCCATTTTTTTATCGCCTTTATAAGTAACCACTTTCAGCATAACTGCATCCTCAGGTGGTGTTAAAGGTGAAGTATAAGTTGGATAATAATTATCCGGGAAAGAATTGTCGAAACTGTAATGAATATCCAGTCCTTTGATTTCTGTACTCAGTGTAATTTTCAACTGGCCGCTATCATCTTTGCTAACCTCAAAAATAGGATCGTAAATGCTGGGTGCATATTTAATGTGTGCTTCATCCAACCTTGGGAATTGCTTCTGAACTCTGTCAGAAAAATCATCCCAGTTTTTCTTTGCTTTAGGTGTCCACACGTCTTCTGCGATGGCCATCGCACGCGGCCATATCATATATTCCAGATGCCGCATGTTGTAAACCTGTTCAGTCCACAAATTAGCCTGGCCTCCTAAAATATACTTCGGATCAATACTATCCGGAACCGGCTCAAACTCATACGCTTTTTTCAAACGCAATGTAGCATAGACATGCGGTTCTATTATAGGATCGCCATTCATATAATCAAGATAGGCATAAGTTGTAGGACTCATCACTACGTCGTGTTTCATTTTGGCCGCTTCAATTCCACCTGCCATTCCGCGCCAGCTCATTACTGCAGCGCTTGGTGCCAAACCTCCCTGCAAAATTTCATCCCAACCCATGAATTTTTTTCCTTTCGATTCAACAATTTTTTCCAGCCTATTTTCAAAATAACTTTGAACCTGGTCCATTGTGGTAAGGCCTTCTTTTTTCATTAAAGCCTGTATTTCAGGACTTTTTTCCCAGAAATTTTTAGGGCACTCATCACCACCACAATGAATGTAAGGGAAAGGAAATAATTCAGCTACCTGTGTCATTACTTTATCTAAAAATTCATAGACTTTAGGATTGGCCGGACAAAGTGTGTTATCCACCAAAGCTATCGGAGGTTGCCCATGAGACCAATCCATTATGGGTTCACCGGAACGCACACGATATTTATCAGCGCCTGGTGTACAAGACAAATCAGGATACGAAACCACTGCAGCCAAACTATGGCCCGGCACATCTATTTCAGGTAAAATATTTACGAACCGATCCATGGCATATTTCACAATTTCACGAATATCATCTTGTGTATAATAGCCACCATAGTCGAGAGGCTCATCGGGTTTTGGCGGCGCAAAAGTTCCAAAATATCCAACCTTGTTCACTCTCCTTGAACCTACTTCGGTAAGGCGGGGCAATCCTTTAATTTCTATCCGCCAGCCTTCATCGTCGGTTAAATGCAAATGCAATAAATTGAATTTGTATACCACCATTTGATCAATAAATTCTTCTACCTGCTTTTTGGTAAAAAAGTGGCGGCTTACATCCAGCATCATCCCACGCCATCCAAATCTTGGATAATCGGTCACTTTACAAACAGGAACATTCCATTTTATATTTTTTGCAACAGAGCTGTCATTTATTTCTTTGGGAAATAACTGATACAATGTTTGTATTCCATAAAACAAACCTGCCGGTTTATTAGCTGAAATTGAAATTTCTGAAGGAGTAACATTTAAATGATAACCTTCATCGCCTAAACTAGCCTCTTTTATTAAAGACAAATTGATGCCAGCCAATTTTTTAGAACTAACAACAACAGGAACATTATAACCTGTAGCGCGTTTTAATTTCTCAGAAATAAATTTACCAACCCTCTTTGCATCTGCATTTGAGGTCATTACGTGAATGTTGGTGTTGGGTTTCAACAAAAAATTTCCTGTGCCGGATGTAACAGAAACGGGTTCCGGAATCAGCATTTCTGCCACATTATTTTTTTGGGCAAAAACAGAAACCGAAACAAAAATTAAGAATGAAATGAAGAGGCTTTTTCTCATGTAATCAATTTTATACGTGAAAGGGATTTTAGGCAATGAAGATAGAAAATTAAGAGCAGCTAATAATACATAAAATTATTTTTTATCTATCAAGCCAAGCGGCAAAACCGTCTTTCCATATACTTCGTTTAATAATGCGCCAATGCCGGCATAAATCGCAGAAGCACCGCAAACAATTCCTTCGTATCCGGTAAAAGTTTTTAAGGAGGCGCCGGCTTCAGATTCACCAAAAGCGAGCAGGAAAAACAGGATCGTCAAAGTGGCAAAAACAAACTGCAATGCGCGGCTCAAACGCAAGGTTCCGATAAAAAGAAGACCGGTAAAAATACCCCACATTACCAAGTAGGCGATCATTGCAGAGGACGAAGCAGCCGGTACCCAGCCAAATTTTGGTATTACAATTAACGCAACGAGGGTTAGCCAGAAAGAACCATAAGAAATGAATGCCACAAAGCCGAAGGTGTTATTTTTCTTCGATTCCATAATGCCTGCAATAATCTGCGCAATACCGCCGTAGAAAATTCCCATCGCAAGGATCATGGAATTCATTTCGAAAATGCCGGCGTTGTGAAGATTAAGTAAAACGGTAGTAAGCCCGAAAGCCAAAAGCCCGAGTGGGGCAGGATTGGCAGAATTGTCTTTAATGATAACAGTTGTTGGTTCCATATCAAGCGTTTTTTAATTTTAAAATTTAAAATACTACAATTAATTGAAATTCAACGATCGGTTGTCAATTAAAAGCGTTTTCAATACAATTTATTGCTTTACTAAGTCTTTCGTCATAATCGCCTGAAATATGACACCATGGAACCTTTTGGTTTACCAAAATATCTTTATAAAAATGAAATAATTTTTTACGTACTTTAATATCAGGATATTCTCTCAAATCGTCCTTGGTCCACGGCAGATCAACATCACAGAGCAAATACAAATCGTACTTTCTTTCAGCAATGCGATTTAAAATCCAGTTGTTGCATTTATTAAAAACAAACTCAGACCAAACTTTCATCACATACATGTCGGTATCAATGAATAATAATGGTGAATGGTGAATGGTGAATGGTGAATGTCCCGAATCAGTATTTTGTAATTTACTTTGGGTCTCGTCCTCAAGCTGAAACTGGCCTACTGCTATATCATAAAGATCTTCATAATTATACTCAGGCCCATGCTTTTCCAAATATTCTCTCGCATATTCAGGAACCCATAAAGTGTTATAGTGATCTGCCAGCTTTTGGCAAAGCGTACTTTTGCCTGTTGATTCAGGCCCTATCACCACGATTTTTTTTATTGTTTCCATTGCGGCAATTCTTCTTGTTTTAATAAATGCTCATTTGCCCTTCTTTTCCATTCGATCAATCCCCAAAAAGCCATTATTAAAAGTATCACATAATATACGCTTGTAAAAACATAATGCTTTATAAAGTACAAAGGAATAGAAGCAATATTTGTCGCGATCCACCAATACCAGCTTTCTACTTTTTTTCTTGCCATCAGCCACATACCTGTAAAAGCGGTTGAGCTTGCAAACGCATCCGCCCAGGGAATAGCGCCGGGAGCAAAATTTTTTTTCAGAAAGGTGAGGGCCACAAAAATGGCAACATAAAATGAAGCAAAAAAAAGGAGTTCTTGTATCCATTCTTTTCTCGTGCTCCACATGATATTCACCACATGCTTCTGCTGCTGGTTTCTTTTGGTCCACAATATCCATCCATAAATACTCATGATGGTATAATACATGTTTACGCTTGCTTCGCCGAGCAAACTTCCTTTAAAACTAAGGTAGATGTAAAAAATAGTATTGATAAGTCCGGTAGGATAAACCCAGATGTTTTCTTTTCGTGAAAACCACACACTCACAATTCCTGAAAACACGGCAATGTATTCGAGCCATGTCGTTTCTTTCATTCCTTCAATAAAAGCATGATAAATTTCCGGTAAACTCAAACTTAAAATTTAGCGCCAAAAGTAATGTAGAATACTTTATGAAAAGAAGTAACAGTAGAGAAATAAAAAAGCCTGATTTTTATTTTGATAGAAAATTGAGTAAAAAAAAGCACCTTTTTCAAGGTGCCATTATCAGATATTTATTTTAAAAAGTTAACTTATTTGGAAGTAGCTACCACTTCTTTCACTTCAGGTATCATTCTTTTCATCATTCCTTCAATTCCTGCTTTTAGCGTGATCATTGAAGAGGGGCAACCGCTGCAGCTTCCCTGCATCATCAGGTTTACGGTTCCTTCTT
>DAHXOZ010000520.1 GCA_027364635.1 bacterium
GATTTCAACGTAGTCCTTTGGACTACTTATTAAATCAAGATGGTATTATTTATAAGCCGCAAATTTTTACAGAATTGTATAACTATACAAAATGAGATCAAGAGCAGATTTAATTAAAATTGAAAACAGGTAAGGAACGTGCCTCAATAAATTTGTTCATCATAAGGCAGGGAATCTTTTGGTGTTTTATTTTTGTTCAATATAAATGGATTCTTCCAGGCGACAATGGCCGACAGTAAACCCATTAAAATTAATAGTGACAAACCTTTTGAAAGATTGGCCTTTTCTGAAATAAAGCCAATAACAGAAGGGCCTGTAAGAAAGCCAATGAGTCCGCCGGTGGTCACCATCGCAAAACCTTCTACCGTACTTAAACCGGGGATATTGGCCGAGGCCCTGAATAAAACCGGCACAATACAAGAGCAACCAAGGCCAACCATCACATATCCAATAATGGCAACCAATACCGCTGGTGCAGTTACCACTACTAAAAACCCGGTTGCCGCCAACAAGC
>DAHXOZ010000521.1 GCA_027364635.1 bacterium
CAATTCCTGCCATGAGTATGCCGACCCAGATCATGTGCAGACCTCTTCCATTGGCAAAAACACTTTCCTGCGGTGATGGAGCAACTAAAGTGGGAACCGTTCCTTGATGCTTCAGAAATTGGCGTAGCTGTTAAAAACGGAATTGTTACACTTTCCGGAATAGTAGACTCCTATTCAAAAAAGATACTGGCAGAGAAAGTGGCAAAAAAAATTGCAGGTGTAAGGGCAGGAGTGTAAGTTACCACAAACTGCAACAATAAGGTAAGCAATACTGCTCCGAGCAAAGGCTTGTTTGAAAACAGGCCGATGGTAAACAAAGACTGGTTTTGCGAACGTATTGCCAGCAAGTGTGCCATCTGGCTGATGCAAAGCAAATTGAAAACGATTGTCTGCCAGTGTAATCCATTCCTTATCGCAAAACTTTGCGCAGCCAGTGCAATTCCTGCCATGAGTATGCCGACCCAGATCATGTGCAGACCTCTTCCATTGGCAAAAACACTTTCCTGCGGTGAT
>DAHXOZ010000522.1 GCA_027364635.1 bacterium
TTGCAGTACCGCTATTGCAGAATCGCCGGTTTTATATGCTTTATTGTTGAGATTGATCTTTGGCCATCCCCCTTTTTTATCGATTTCATAATACTTCACGAGTTGATCTCTCAGCAAGGGATACAACCGGTTTACGGGTTCCCAGTCTTCCAGTTTGGTTCCGTTTTTTGCCATCAGCGAATCAAGCAAAGCCACTGCATCTATTTTTTTTTTCGGAATGTGCCATTGCAATTGAGAAGGATCTATGGTTCCCTCATACTCGTCTTTTGTAAATTTAAAAAAGTGCTGGGTCAGGTGAAGTTCGGTTTGTGTAATTTCACCAGGCGTTAATGTAAAGTTGTCATCGTTGATCAACTTTTCCATGGTAGTATGCAATTGCTTATCATAGATCGAAGTGTCAATATTAGCTTTCACATAGGTATTATGAAGATTGTAAAAAGGGGGATGGCCAAAGATCAATCTCAACAATAAAGCATATAAAACCGGCGATTCTGCAATAGCGGTACTGCAA
>DAHXOZ010000523.1 GCA_027364635.1 bacterium
AACCAGAACTGAAAATAAATTTTTCTCAAATAGTGTTAGTTTAATAAACGGGGATTGTTTTTACTTTCCCTTTTTTTGTTTTGAGTAACGTTTGTAATTATGGTTCGTAGTAAACCAACAAAAAACAACAATTCCTGTTTTGCTAATGAAAGGAACATCACTTTTGGAAAGTATCGTTACAAAAAGTAAATCAGGTTAGGCGCAAGCGTTATAGCGATTGGCACCCTGCTGATGCCGGAGTTCCTGCCAACATTTTGTTGGTTGATCCTTAATCCTATTCATTACATTTGTTTATACTATTATTATTTAAAAACTAAATCAACATGATAAAACTGCTGCGCTCCATTTTCGCCTCCGTTGCTTTCTTTTTAGTGACAGTATTTTCGTTTCCGGCCATTGCGCAAAACACCAACCATGGTTTTTCAATTTCATTTGCACGCAACGTGAGCGATACACCTATTACCGGGCGTGTGTTCCTCGCCATCAGCAGGGATGCGAATCCTGAGCCGCG
>DAHXOZ010000524.1 GCA_027364635.1 bacterium
GCCATGGATGTGGCAAAAATGACGTTGATTTCTTCTGATCTGAGTCACATCCCCAAAGCGATTCAACTGTCTAAGCAAACGGTAAAAGTGATCAGGCAAAATCTTTTTTGGGCCTTTATTTATAACGTGATTGGTATTCCGATAGCCGCAGGAATCCTCTATCCTTTTACCGGGTTTTTATTGAACCCAATGATAGCCGGAGCCGCTATGGCAATGAGTTCTGTGAGTGTAGTAAGTAATAGTTTAAGGTTGAAATGGATAAAATTATCCTGAACATACAAGTGTGTTTGTTTTGGAAAAAGCAAAAATGATCAGCATTGTTAAAACATATCATATATCCTCTCGTACAATAGTGGTGCGATTCATTTTTAATTAAAAGATTTATTTTTACATCAAATTAATGAAAAGAAGAAAATCAATACATTTAAAAGCAGCACTCCTGTTAGTCGTATTCTCCATGAATATGATTATTGGGTTTGCGTGTGCTGTTGGTTTAGACATGGGTTTTAAT
>DAHXOZ010000525.1 GCA_027364635.1 bacterium
ATTCAAAACGTTGTGGGGGATCTTCTCCAGGTTCAGCATTCTGCTCAGCAGTTCGGAGACCTCCACCGAGGTGGTTCCGACCAGGGTGGGTCGGCCGGCCTCCCTCAGTTTTTTGACATGCTCGATAACGGCACGGTATTTCTCCCGTTTGGTCTTATAGACCAGATCTTCCTGATCCTGGCGGGTAATGGGAACATTGGTCGGAATGGTAACCACATCCAGTTTGTAAATTTCCCAGAATTCTCCGGCTTCGGTTTCTGCCGTACCGGTCATGCCGGCCAGCTTATGGTACATCCTGAAATAATTCTGCAGGGTGATGGTCGCAAAGGTCTGGGTGGCGGCTTCCACCTTTACGTTTTCCTTGGCTTCAATGGCCTGATGAAGGCCATCCGAATAGCGTCTTCCCTCCAGAATACGGCCGGTCTGCTCGTCCACGATTTTGACCTTACCGTCCATCACCACGTATTCCACGTCCTTTTCAAACAGGGTGTAGGCCTTCAGCAGCT
>DAHXOZ010000526.1 GCA_027364635.1 bacterium
TTTGATGATGCTACCGATGTGTATTGGGCAAGACAGCAGGTAGCCGAAAGATTGCAACAAGCGCAAACTCAAATACCACCCGGCATTGGCACACCGGAGTTAGGCCTTTTTCTATGTAAGCACCGCCGGTGTTTTGGTTGTTGCTTTCTACAGCCGTAAAAACATCGTTGATGGTAATGCCATAAGCGTTGAGTTTATTGGGTTTGATGGCAATTTCGTATTGCTTTAATTTGCCTCCGAAACTGCTTACTTCGGCTACGCCTTTTACGCCGAGTAATTGTCTTCTTACGATCCAATCTTGTATGGTGCGTAATTGCGTGGCATCAAATTTATGTTCAAATCCTTTTTTTGGCTTTACTACATATTGATAAATTTCACCAAGGCCTGTTGAAATAGGGCCTAACTCCGGTGTGCCAATGCCGGGCGGTATTTGAGTTTGCGCTTGTTGCAATCTTTCGGCTACCTGCTGTCTTGCCCAATACACATCGGTAGCATCATCAAA
>DAHXOZ010000527.1 GCA_027364635.1 bacterium
AACTTGGCTGCAAGATCGAACTTGTTCGGGCCCACTCTCGCGCCCCGATCTCCAAGGTTGTTCTCGCGTGGTGGACGAAAGAAGGCGAAGAGCACCGCTCAGCCATCCAAGAGTTGAACCGCTCTAAGCTGGGCCGGAAAGCCCGGCTACGTGGCGAGGTCGAAACCGTGGAACCTTCGCCGGCACTGGTTCAAACTGACCTCGAAGAGTTCACAAAGTAGGCCGGGCTGTCTCGTCGCACTGAGTTGCATAGCAACTCGTAAGTGCGCTCTTTGAGGGTTCTGGAAACGCTCACGGACAGAGAAAAAACAGCGCGCCGGTAATGCACTCGGCAAAAAATTCAGCGGCAAAAGGCTGGAAAAAATCGCGTCCTGAAAATGGCCAGTTTGCGGAAATGAGTGTTGAAAGTTTGAAAAACGAAAATGACCCATTTCAATGGGCGCACTTACACATTGTTCCAATGTTTGCGCGGCAGGGGGCTTCGCCCCTCCCTGAAAATG
>DAHXOZ010000052.1 GCA_027364635.1 bacterium
TTCCATGTGACATATAGGGCAATTGTCGAAATTCCTGACCTGCCGGGCAAACAAATTTCAGGCACTATTACTTTTCAAAATCCGGAACTGAGTACTGCTGAAAGAATTAACCTTGTCCGCATTTCTATTCCAAATGAAAATCACGAACTGAAACCTGGCATGGCAGCTTATGTAACGATTAAAACCGGCGATCATCATGTATTGGCGTTACCGTCTGATGCCGTTTTACGGGATGGGAAAATGGCAATGGTATGGATTGAAACAAAACAGAATGCTTTTAAAAGTGTGATGGTACAAACAGGCATGGAAAGCGGTGATATGATTGAAATAAAATCAGGCATTCAACCCGGTGATGTGGTGGTAACATCTGGTGCTTACCTGTTACAAAGCGAATATGTTTTTAGAAAAGGCGCCAATCCTATGGCTGGTATGAAAATGTAACGCTTAAGAAATCTTGTACATCTTATCCAAAATTCTATACCGGCAAAAATTCCTTTGTAGGTAATTTTGTATAGAAAAAATAATATAAAAATGAAGACAATACAATTAAAAACGAATATTATGTGCGGCTCGTGCATAGAAAAAGTGACACCGGTATTAAATGAAAAATTTGGTGAAAACAATTGGAAAGTAGATACACAGAATCCTAAAAAAGTGCTTACGGTAACAGCAGAGAATGTGGATAAAAAAGAGGTGATAAATGCGGTAGCGCAGGCAGGCTACAAAGCAGAAGAATTACCTGCATAAGTTTTTAACAGAATTTCCAAACCGGGATTTTAAGTTAAAATTAAAATCCCGGTTTTTTGTTTATTTACTGCTGCTAAAGAAAATCCGGTTTATTTCTTCGTTTACTGTTGGCAGGTAACTTTACAATTGTTATTTTACCCAGTTACCCATTTCACCTTTTCGTCTATTGGCAATCTTTTTGTCAAAGGATTTGAAAGATCTTCAGGATAGCCGATAAAAAAGGTGCCTATTAATTTGTCTTCGGATGCAAGATCGAAATGCGGTTTCGCTTCTTCAAAATAAGTAATTCCTCCGGTAGATAAATATCCACCTAATCCATAAGCGGTGAGCGATAAGAACAGGTTTTCAATGGCACAAGCAGTGGCGATCACTTCTTCAATCTCGGGGATGCTTACATTCTCTGATCTTTTCATTCCAACTACGATTACATGCGATGACAACAGTGGATATTCGCGTAAATTTTTCAGCTTCTTATCATTAAATTTTTCGCCCGCATATTTTGTGTAAATCTCAGTTTGTAAATTAGCAAAACGCTCACGTCCTTCGCCGGCAAAAACGGTGAAACGCCACGGCTGCGTGAGTTTGTGAGTGGGTGCGCGATTGGCATTTTCTAAAATCTCACGAATGATTTCATCAGGAATTTGTTTGTCTTTTTGAAATTGATTTGGGTAAACGCTTCTCCGGTTCTGAATGATCGAATTAAATTCTTTTACATCATAATTCTTTTCCATTTTGTTTCTTTTCTTTTTTGCAAAGTTACAAACAGCGGGTTTGTCTTTGGGACGATAGACCAAAAAGTGATCAGAAAGCCTAAATTTGCAGTTCATAATTTAATCCATCTGAATGTTCGAACTTTTTTTGACAAGTGTCAAAGAGCACATTTCAATAACTAATGAAGAATTTGAATTTTGCAAAACACTTTTCATTCCGAAGAAATTACGAAAGAGACAATATTTGTTGCAGGAAGGCGACATTTGCCGGCACACGGCTTTTGTTGAAAAAGGAATGTTGCGGACTTTTACTGTGGATGATAAAGGAAATGAGCCTATCCTGCAGTTTTCAATGGAGGGCTGGTGGGTTACTGATCTTTACAGTTACCTTACCGACGAGCCATCGCGCTATAACATTGAAGCTTTGGAAGATTGCGAATTGTTATTGATCACCAAACCCTCGTGGAATATTCTGTTGGAAAAAGTTCCCGCATTTGAACGCTATTTTCGGATTTTAATTCAGAATAATTTAATTGCTACGCAAAGGCGTTTGATAAGTTCGCTTACAGAAAGTGCCGAGGAACAATATACCAAGCTGGTGGCCACATTTCCCACTTGTCTTCAAAGAGTGCCGCAACACATGATTGCCTCTTTTTTAGGAATAACACCCGAAACACTAAGCCGCATTCGCAGCCAGATGGCAACAAGGAAATAAACTTAATAAAATGAGAGTATTTATAACCCGAAAAATTCCCGATATAGGTTTGCAATTATTGCAGGATGCAGGAATTGAGGTGATCGAATGGAATGAAAGAAAGCCATTAAGCCAGCCTGAATTAATTGAGTATTCCAAACAATGTGATGCCGTGATTTCTGCGGGATATAATAAGATCGATGCTTTTTTTCTGAATGAATGCAAGCATTTAAAAGTGATCTCTCTTCATTCGGTTGGATATGATAATGTAGATGTTGCAGCAGCAACCAAATTGAAAATTCCGGTAGGAAATACACCTGGCGTTTTAAGCGGACCTACTGCAGATGTGGCTTTTCTGCTGATGTTGGCCGCCTCGCGAAAAGCTTTTTACCTGCACAACAAGATCATAAAAGGAGGTTGGTTATTTTTTGAACCAACCGCTGATCTTGGAATCGAAATCAAGGGAAAAACTTTGGGTATTTTTGGCTTGGGAAATATCGGGTATGAAATGGCGAAACGTTGTGCAGGCGCTTACGACATGAAAATAATTTACCACAACCGAAGCCATAATTTGAGAGCAGAGAAAGAATTAAATGCTGAAATGGTTTCCTTCGAAGACTTATTAAAAAGGAGCGACGTGCTCTCGGTTCATACCAACTTATCAGCGGAAACAAAAGGCAAGTTTGACAAAAGTGCTTTTCAAAAAATGAAACCTTCTTCTATTTTTATCAATACCGCCCGTGGCGGCATTCATAATGAAGAAGATCTCATTGAATCGCTGCAAAACGGAATTATCTGGGGCGCGGGATTAGATGTAACCAATCCTGAACCCATGGATAAAGACAATCCCTTACTCACCATGCCCAACGTGGCTGTGCTGCCGCATATCGGAAGCGCTACTGTTGAAACAAGAAACGCCATGGCAAAAATTGCTGCCGAAAATACCATTGCCGGTTTGAACGGGGAAAGACTTCCGTTTCCCGTGAACCCGGAAGTGTATGATCAGACCTGATTAAGCGTGAACGCCTGAAGCTTCTTTTGCTGATTCGTTGATCGTTTCAAAATCTTCTTCACTCAATTCAATATTTTGAGAATTCAAATTTTCTTCAAGATGTTTTACAGAAGAGGTTCCGGGAATCAGTAAAATATTTTCCGCATGATTGAACATCCATTTTAAGATCAATTGTGATTCAGAGACCTTATATTTTTCAGCCATTTTTTTGATCGTCTTAACAGGATGCAGTCGGCTTGCAATTATCGGGTTCCATGGAATAAATGCGATATCGTTGTCTTTGCAATATTCCAGTTCGGGTTCCCATTCGCGGAAAGTAAGGCTGTATTTATTTTGAACAGAAACTATTTCCAATTGCTGTTGCGCTTTTTTAATATCATCAATACTTACCTCTGAAAGACCGATATGTTTGATCAAACCTTTTTGTTGTACCTCTTTTAAAAAACCAATGGTTTCATCAAAAGGAACTTTCGGGTCAATGCGATGAAGCTGGTACAGATCAATCTGATCCAATTTTAATCTTTTCAAACTTCCTTCCAGTGCTTCTTTCAAATGATCCGGGCGCGCATTGGGTGCCCATTGATCGGGGCCGCCACGTTCCAATCCTCCTTTAGTAGCTATCACAAGATCCTTCGGATATGGATAAAGTGCTTTTGCGATCAGCTTCTCAGAAACATAAGGGCCATAACTATCTGCTGTATCAATAAAATTTACCCCCATATCAACGGCCTTCTTTAAAACTTTTATCGCTTCATTTTCATTTTCAGGTTCACCCCAAATTCCTTTTCCGGTGATGCGCATGGCACCATAACCATAGCGGTTTACTTCCAGATCTTTTCCGATTGTCCACGTTTTGTTGTTATACATTTTACTCATTGTTATATTTTTTTGTAAAAGGAAGACCACAAATTTCTCTCCAAAAGAAAGAGGCTTGCGTCTTTTAAGATTTTTTTAAAAAGGGTTCTTTCGCATGTCAATAGCGGAGTTCGTCAATATTCACATTCATTCTCTTGATCTATATCAAGAGAAATTCTTAACAAACATCAAGGTTAATTATTATCATACCTCATTGGAGGCCGCCTCATTGCCATGGTACCTTTGTGTAACAAAAAACAAAGAAATGGCAGTTAAGAAAACGATAGCAATTGTGGGAGCAACAGAAAAGACCGGTAGAGCAATCGTAAATCAATTTGCGTCTATGCCTTACCGCTTGTTACTGATCTCTCATCAACCGGAGAAGTTGAATGAATTGACTGAAACAATCAGCAAACAATATCCGGGTGCTGAAATAGAATTTCTTGTGTGTGTGAAGGACGGATGTTGGGAAGCCGATATAATTATCATAGCTGTTGAAGCAGCGGAAGAGAAAAAAGTGGCAGAATTAATGAAAGAAGTGGCTACGCAAAAAATAGTGGTCGTGATTTCGGAAAATGAAAATGAGTGTAAGGAACTCGAGAAAGTTTTGCCTTATTCAAAAATTGTGAAAGCTTTCGTCAACATCGAAACAAATGAGATTTTTCTTTCTGGGAAGAATGAAACAGTAAACGAAGAAATATTGGAAATTTTTAAGCAGGCAGGATATAACACAATTTTTCTATCAACAAACAAAATTTAAAATAAAAAAAGATGAACAAATTAATTGCAACCAATTCAAAAAACTGGCCGGCATTCATATCGAGGATAGCCCTGGGTTTCACGATTTTTCCTCATGGTGCACAAAAGCTCCTGGGTTTATTTGGAGGATATGGTTTTAATGGCACTATGGGCTTTTTGACCGGCCAGATGCATTTGCCTTATGTAATTGCTCTGCTTGTAATCCTTATTGAATTTTTCGGTTCCTTATTCCTCATTTTTGGTTTCCTTACAAGGCTTGCCGCTATTGGTTTTATTGGATTGTATGCTGGCGTAGTTTATTCGGTTCATGCCGCTAATGGGTTTTTTATGAACTGGGGAATGCAACCGAACAAAGGTGAAGGATGGGAATTTTTTATCCTGCTATTTGGCCTTGCAATTATCAGCCTGATATTAGGTGGTGGCAAGGCGAGTATTGATACTGCACTAATGAAAGGAAATAAAGAATAATTAATCTTTTTATAATCAAAATAATTTTTAAACAAAACAAAAAAACAAAAATCATGTCAAAAATTAAATGGAATCTTGATCCGACACACAGTGAAATTACTTTTAAAGTAAAACATTTGATGATCTCAACCGTTACAGGACAATTCAAAAAATTTAACCTGGAAGGTGAAACTGAAACTAACGATTTTAATTCTGCTACAAAAATTGAATTCACGGCAGATGTAGATTCAATCGATACCAACAATGAGCAGAGAGATGCGCATTTAAAATCAGCCGATTTTTTCAAAGCTGAAGAACATCCGCAAATCAAATTTTCAGGCACAAAATATGAAGCTGATGGAAACGAAGGAAAGCTTTATGGAAACCTGACAATTGCAGGAACAACAAAGCCCATAACACTACATGTTGATTTTGGTGGAATTGTGGTGGATCCTTACGGACAAACCAAAGCAGGCTTTACTGTTACAGGAAAAATAAGCCGGAAAGAATTTGGTTTAACCTGGAATGCCGTTACAGAAGCAGGAAATGTGGTGGTTAGCGATGACATTAAAATCAATGCAGAAATTCAGTTGGTAAAACAACAGCAACAAAAAGAACAGGAAGCTGCATAAGCAGTTCAAAAAACCGGTGGGGTTATCATGTTCGCTGAACATGGTAACTTCATTTTTAAAAAGAATAAAATGGAAAATAGAATTTTAGGATTGCATCATATCACGGCGATAGCCGGAAATGCAAAACAAAATTTGGATTTTTATACAAAAGTACTTGGGCAAAGGTTTGTGAAGAAAACGGTGAATTTTGATGATCCGGGGACGTATCATTTTTATTTCGGCGACGAAAAAGGAACGCCCGGAAGTATTCTCACTTTTTTCCCGTGGGCAGGCGTTCGGCGCGGACAAAACGGAGCCGGCATGGCAACAGGAATTGGGTATTCTGTTTCTAACAGTAGCTTCGAGTTTTGGAAAGATCGTTTTAAAAGATTCGACGTAAAACATGGAGAGATAGAAGAACGTTTCGGCGAAAAATTTCTGCATTTCCAGGATCCGGACGGATTGCAAATTGACCTGGTTGCTTCTGAAAAGGAAGACAAAAGGAAACCGTGGGAATCTGATGAAATTAAAGCGGAAAATGCGACGAAAGGTTTTCACAGTGTCACTTTAACCTTGAACAAGGTAGATGCGACAGCCGAAGTACTAACCGATATTTTAGGTTATAAATTTTTAAAGCAGGAAGGAAACCGTTATCGGTTTATTACCGATGCAATTGACAATGCTTCTATCGTTGACATTGTTGAAGTGCCTGGTTTGGGCAGAGGTGTAAATTCTGCAGGAACCAATCACCATGTGGCTTTCAGGGTTAAGAACGATAATATTCTAATGGAGTATCGTGAGAAAGTTTTGAGCAAAGGGTTAAATATCACGCCGAAAATTGATCGGGATTATTTCTTCTCTCTTTATTTTCGTGAGCCAGGTGGGGTTTTGTTTGAACTGGCTACTGAAAATCCGGGTTTTGACAGAGATGAACCGCTTAGCGAATTGGGTACACATTTGAAATTGCCCAAACAATATGAGCCGGCGAGGAATGAAATTGAAAAGGTGTTGCCGGCAGTTGATTAAAATAGTGTATGCATAACAGTTATCGTACAAAAAAAGGAGCATAGAAATGACAAACTTGTCAGCATTCAATAAGTTTACCAATGACCTTAAAGAACAGGATCAACTAATGCCTGTTCTGTTTATAGGGCATGGTTCTCCGATGAATGGAATAGAAGATAATGAGTTCAGCCAAAGATGGACACTAATGGCAAAGGAAATTCCGGTGCCCGCAGCGGTACTGGTAGTTTCGGCGCATTGGTTCACAAAAGGCACACGCATAACTGCAATGGATTTTCCTGAAACCATCCATGATTTTGGCGGATTTCCGCAGGAATTATTTGATGTACAATATCCGGCTCCCGGTAACCCGCAACTTGCGAAGGAAACTGTTTCTTTATTACATTCTGCACACGTAGAACTGGATCACGACTGGGGTTTAGATCACGGTGCATGGACAGTGGTAAGAAGGATGTATCCTGATGCAAAAATTCCGGTTTTACAATTGAGTATTGATTATACGAGAGAACCGCAATATCATTTTGATTTGGCTAAAGAATTGTATGAATTGAGGAAGAAAGGTGTATTAATTATCGGAAGCGGGAATATGGTTCACAACCTGCGGATGGTTTCGTGGGCAAAAATAAATGAGCCGGGCTACGGATACGACTGGGCTTTAGAAGTGAATAACAAATTCAAAGAATTGATTCTTGATGGAGACTATAAACCTTTGATCAATTATGAAAGCCTGGGAGCGGAAAGCCGTTTGGCTATTCCAACGCCGGAACATTATTTGCCCTTGTTGTATTCTTTGGCATTAAAAGGAAGTAATGACAACATTTCTTTTTTCAATGATAAAGCAATTGCAGGCTCACTTACAATGACGTCGGTTTTGATTGGGGGATAGTGAAGGCAATAGGCAATAGGCAATAGGCAAAAGGCAAGAAGCAATAGGCAAAAGGCGAATGCTCAATACTGTATAATTTTAATAGATAAATTTAAAGATAGATGTATAATTTAAAAATAATTTCTTCAACAGTGAGGCCGGGAAGAAAAGGGCCTTTGGTAGCAAATTGGATTGCAGGATTAGCAAAAGAAAATGAAAATTTTAATGTGGAATTACTGGATTTGGGGGAAATCAATTTACCGATGATGAATGAACCAAATCACCCTGTGATGAAGCAATACAAACATGAACACACGAAATGGTGGAGTGCGAAAATTGATGAAGCCGATGCTTTTATTTTTGTTACTGCCGAATACGATTATAATTATCCTGCGCCGTTAAGAAATGCTTTGGAATATCTATCTCAGGAATGGAATTATAAACCGGCGGCAATCGTAAGTTACGGTGGCGTTTCCGCAGGTACAAGAGCGGCGAATGCATTAAAGGCCGACCTTTCAACCTTTAGAATGGTTCCGTTGACAGAGTCCGTCAACTTTCCTTTCTTTCAACAAAATATCAATGATCAAAATGAATTTGTGGTAAACGAGGTGTCTGAAAAAGCAGCGAAAAATATGTTGAAACAACTCGTTCGCTGGGCAAAAGGATTGAAAGCGATCAAAGAAGATCATGATTAAAAATTTCTCGTCCCAAACAAATACAAATATGCGAACTATAAAAAAAATTGATGAGGCGGTGAACGCGCCTGTTGGAGATCTTGTTACTTTTCGTGCGCTTCCAACCAACTCAATTGATCATATCGATCCATTTATATTTTTAAATCATCACGGATACCAGGTGTATCCGAAACATAATTACGGGTTGCCGTTTGGGCCGCATCCGCATCGTGGATTTGAAACGGTTACTTTTATTGTTCATGGCGATCTTACTCACAAAGACAGTGGAGGTTCTGAGAGTGTGATAAAAGCGGGAGGTGTGCAATGGATGACGGCAGGACGCGGACTCATACATTCAGAAGTTTCTTCTGAGGAATTTAAGGAAAACGGTGGTGAATTGGAAATTTTACAACTCTGGGTAAACCTTCCGGCAAAACTTAAGATGACGGAACCGAAGTACGTAGGTTTGCAGAAAAAAGATATTCCTGAAATTGAAAGCGATAACGGGAAAGTTTTTGTTCATGCGGTTTCGGGTGAATGGGAAGGGACAAAAGGCGCGTTTCACCCTTTGGTTGATATTCAATTGGCGACCATTGATTTTGAAACCGGTGGCATATACCGGACAAGCATAGACGCAGAAAAAAATGTTTTCTTTTATGTGATAAAGGGAAAGGTAAAAGTGAACGGAAGCGAAGCAAAAATGCACCAATTGGTAGAGTTCAACAATGATGGAAGAGAAATAGAAATTGAAGCGCAGGAAGAAAGTATTGTTTTGCTTGGGCATGCCCTTCCGTTTAATGAACCTATTGTTGCGCAAGGTCCTTTTGTAATGAATTCTCCAGAAGAAATACGACAGGCTTATCATGATTACCGTACGGGGAAATTTGGTACCTGGATTGAAGACTGATAGTAAGCGTACAAATATTCAATATTTTAATTTTAAATGAAATGGAATTAGGCCTTATGTCATTTGCGGACATGCAACCCGAAAGCCTTGCAGGTAGCGGAATAAACGCACACCAGCGGCTGAAGAATTTGATGGAAGAAATAAAGCTTGCCGATGAACTGGGGCTTGATGTTTTTGGAGTGGGTGAACATCACCGGCCTGATTATGCCGTTTCTTCACCTGCGGTAATTCTGGGAGCGGCGGCAGCCATAACCAAAAATATAAAACTGACAAGCGCTGTAACGGTACTTAGTTCAGATGATCCTGTTCGTGTGTTTCAAAGTTTTTCCACCGTCGATCTTTTGTCGGCAGGACGCACCGAAATCATGGCTGGCCGTGGTTCTTTTATCGAATCCTTCCCTTTGTTTGGCTACGATCTGGAAGATTATGATGAACTCTTTACGGAAAAATTAGACCTTCTTCTTAAATTGAACAAAAGCACCAAAGTTTCCTGGCAGGGAAAGCATCGCGCTTCCATAAATGATCTGGGAGTTTATCCGCGACCTTATCAGCAATCGATTCCCGTTTGGCTTGCAGCCGGTGGCACACCAGCTTCCGCAGTGAGAGCCGCTACTTTGGGGCTTCCGTTAATGCTGGCAATTATTGGCGGAAGGCCGGAACAGTTTGTTCCTTTTATCAATTTGTACAAAGAAACAGCTGCTAAAACAGGGAAGGATTTATCGCAACTGCGGCTCGGGGTTAACAATCACTTTTATGTTTCGGAAAATTCACAACAGGCAGCCGATGAGTTTTATCCTCATTATGCAGAAGTGATGAGCAGGATCGGGCGTGAAAGAGGCTGGCCGCCACTTTCACGACAGCAGTATGAATATTTACGTACGCCAAAAGGTGCGTTGATGGTTGGTAGTGTGCAGGAAGTGATCGATAAAATTTTATATGAACATGAGTTGTTTGGCAATACCAGGTTTCTTGCGCAGGCAAGTGTTGGAAATGTTCCTCATAAAAAGATCATGCACTCCATTGAGTTGTTTGGAACGAAGGTAGTGCCGGTAATCAGGAAAGAAATTAAGGCATAAAAAAACTGCCAGAAGGCAGTTTTGAAAAGTTCATATGTTCACTCAGTGAATTTGAATTTGCCTCGGTGGTTTTTGTTTGGCTTCTTCCTTTTTCGGAATTACCAGTTGAAGCAATCCATTTTCATACTTTGCTTCGATCTTGTCTGCATCAACCACATCTTTTGGTAAAGTAAAAGTTCTTTGAAATGACTGGTAGCTGAATTCCTTACGCGAATATTTTTCATCTTCATTGTTTTCTTCGCGCCGGTCACTTTTTTCTGAACTGATGCTTAACATGTTTCCGTCAAGCTGAATTTTGAAGTCATTTTTGTTCATCCCGGGTGCAGCAACTTCTACTTCAAAGTTGTCTTTTGTTTCTTTGATGTTTACTTTTGGGACAGTTGTGTTTGTGTCAGAAAAATTATTGAGGCCCCAGTCGAAGAAATCCCGGTTAAAAAAATCATCGAAGAGAAGGGGCCATTGATTCATGGAATTTCCATTTCTTTTAATGAGATTCATAATGTCCTCCTTTTTTATTGGTTAATAATAATTTTTACTTAATAAACCTCAAAAAAAATACCATTCTGTGATATAAGTTTGTTAATGAAAAATTGTCTCAGGCAAGGAAAAAAATGTCATTTTGAAGGGACAATTTTTCGGATTTAAAAAGTGGTTATCCGCTGTTTTTTTTAATTTCTGCTGATCAAAAAAATTTTATATGCATGGAAAAAATTGAATTAAAATTAATCGGGAATGGGCGTGGGTACTTTTTGTTAAAAGAAGGTGATGAACAAATGGGAGAAATGGAAGTGCGTATTTTGGGAGAGGATTTAACGGTATTTCATACAGAAGTATCTCCAAAGGCAGAAGGAAAAGGATATGCAAAAAAACTTCTGGATGAAATGGTTGCTTATTGCAGAAACCACCATTTAAAAGTGAAAGCACTTTGCCCTTTTGTGCGTGCACAGTTTGATCGCCACCCGGAAGAATATGCTGACATCATAAAATAATAAAATAATGGCAACCAATAAAATACATACAAAAAATATTTTTACTGCAGGCGTTCCTTTAAAAGAAGCTGAAAAAGTATTGATCATGATACACGGGCGCGGCGGAAGTGCCGAAGATATTCTATCTCTCCGCAATTATTTGAATGTAAAAGACTATGCTTTGCTGGCGCCGCAGGCAAGAGAACACAGTTGGTATCCGTATTCTTTTATGGCGCCTGTTTCTCAAAATGAACCATGGCTATCATCTGCTTTAGATCTTGTAAAAGAAACATTGGATGAGATAATAGCAGAAGGGATTTCTGCGGAAAATGTTTATTTACTGGGATTCTCGCAGGGGGCATGTTTAACTTTGGAATTTGCTGCGCGAAATGCTGGTAAATTCGGAGGAATCGTTGCTTTTACCGGCGGGTTGATTGGCGATAAAATTCATACAGAAAATTATAAAGGCAATTTCGAAGGAACGCCGGTATTTATCGGTAGCAGTAATCCCGATCCGCATGTGCCGGTACAAAGAGTTCGTGAAACGACAGGAATTTTAAAAAGTATGCACGCAGATGTCACCGAAAAATTATATAACGGTATGGGACACACGATTTCTGAAGAAGAAATTGCAATGGCGAATGAACTGATTTTTAAATAAAATGAACTTGAATTAAAAAATATATTATGCAACAACAATGGCCCGTTCTTTCTTACGAAAAGAGCCAATCAACTTTTGATACTTTGCACATGTGGACGCAAATCGTGGGCAAAATAAAATTGGCTACCTTACCCTGGATCAACCATTCATGGCACATAACGCTTCATATTACACCCTACGGGTTGACGACTGAAAACATGCCTTATAAAGATCAGAGTTTTAAAATTGATTTTGATTTTATCGGTCACCAATTAAAAATTTTTACAAGCAAAGGTGAAAACCGCCAGTTCGATCTGCATGGAATTTCTGTAGCGGATTTTTATAGAAAAATATTTGCATTATTAGCTGAGTTAAATATTGATCTTAAAATAAAACCGGTACCGGTTGAAATTGCCAATCCGATTCCTTTTAAAGAAGATTCATTACACGCTTCGTATGTTGAAGAAGATGTGAAAGGGTTTCATCACGCTTTGATTTTAATAGAAAAAGTTTTTCTCACTTTCAGAAGCGGGTTTAAAGGCAAAACAAGTCCTATCCATTTTTTCTGGGGAAGCTTCGATCTGGCTCTTTCATTTTTTTCTGGCAGAAGAGCGCCGAAACATCCGGGCGGTGTACCCGGAATGCCTGATTGGGTGGCCGAAGAAGCTTATTGCCGCGAAGTAAGCAGTTGCGGATTTTGGACAGGAAATGAAATGCTTCCGCAACCTGCATTTTATTGTTATTTGTACCCTGAACCGGAAGGATATAAAACGGCTATAGTTCAACCGCAAGAGGCTTATTATAATACAACGCTTGGCGAATTTATACTGCCCTATTCTGCAGTTCAGCGCTCACAGGATCCTGAAAAAAGTCTAATGGATTTTCTAAAAAGTACGTATGCTGCCGGTGCTGATCTTGCGAAATGGGACAGGCAATTGCTCGAAAATTAATCATATTCTACAAACAATTCATCTTCATAGCACCACAGCCATTTTTCTCCAGGCTGTGCCGAAATTACAACCGGGTGTTTTGTTTCATGAAAGTGCTTCGTCATGTGCTTATTGGGAGATTGATCGCAACAAAGAGTTGCGCCGCAGGTTTGGCAGGTTCTTAAATGAACCCAACTGCTCCCGGTTTTTACGCATTCGTCACAAACAAGTTTTGCCGGTTGTTTGAGTTCTTTTATTTCTTGTATGTGAACGCAAATTTGTTCGCCTTCCATAAATAATTATTGATGTAAAATTAATAGTACTAAATATCGATCATTTTATTTTACTAACAAATTTCTTTGGCAGTAAACCAACTTTTATTACTAATTTTTATTTTATTATCATTAATAATTGAGGAATAAAATTTGAGATACTATAATTGAAAAATATTTCAACTGAGAGAAAAAGCAAAAAAATCATGCACAAAAAAGTGAAAAAAGTAGTGTTAGTTGGTGGCGGTTTTGGTGGAATTAATCTTATTAAAAAATTATGGAATCAACCTGAATTTCTGGTAACGATTGTTGATGTGGACAACTATCATTTTTTTCCGCCATTGCTTTACCAGGTTGCCACTGCGTTCATAGAACCTTCTAATATTAGCTATCCGTTCAGACGCATGATTGAAGGTAAAAATAATACGCGCTTTCATTACGGTGCTTTAAAAAAAGTAAATCCGGCAGAAAATACAATTGAAACCACTACCGGAATTCTTGAATATGATTATCTCGTTCTTGCCATCGGCACTGAAACCAATTATTTCGGGATGGAGAATGTAAAGCAACATGCTTTGCCCATGAAATCGATTGAAGACGCGATCAACCTGAGAAATCATTTGTTGCTCAATATGGAAAAAGCAACCATTACTGATGATCCTGCGGAAAAAGAAAGGAATTTGAATATTGTGATTGCGGGCGGCGGCCCTTCCGGTGTAGAACTGGCTGGAATGCTTGCCGAGATGGGACTAACCGTCGTAAGAAAAGAATATCCGGAAATAAAACGTGGCAATTCAAGAATACATTTGATTGATGCATCACCACATCTGTTGGGGCCGATGAGTAGAAAAGCCCAGGATGAAGCGTTCAAAGTGCTGAGCGATCTGGGTGTGCAAATTCAACTGAATACATTGGTAAAAGACTATGTAGATGGAAATGTTGTCTTGGGAAACGGGAATACCATTCCTACCAATTCATTGATATGGACATCCGGCGTAATAGCGCGCGAAGTGCCCGGGATTTTGCCGGAACAATTAGGACATGGAAGGAGAATTTTGGTGGATGAATTTAATAAAGTAAAAGGATCAGAAAACATTTTCGCGATCGGCGATTTGTGTTTACAAACGACAGATAAAAATTATCCGAACGGCCATCCGCAACTGGCGCAGGTAGCCATTCAACAAGGAAAATTGTTGGGCGAAAATTTGAAAAGAATGGGAGCGAATGAAGAACTGAAACCATTTAGTTATGACAACAAAGGAAGTATGGCGATTATTTCCAAATATGAAGCGGTAGCTGATCTTCCTAAAGTTTCCTTCACCGGATTTTTTGCATGGCTCATCTGGCTTTTCGTGCATATAATACCGTTAGTAGGTTTCAGAAATAAAGTCAAACTTGCATTTAGCTGGTTCTGGTCTTTCATAACCAACAACCCAACTTTGCGTTTAATTATTCGCCCAAAAAAAGAAGAAGTTTTAGAAATTCAAAATGATACAGTTCAATGAAAGCAGCAATTATCAACCGTTTTGGTCCACCAGAAGTTTTGGAAATAACAGAGACAGAAAAACCTGTTCCAAACGATAATGAAGTTCTAATTAAAATAAAATTTACAGGAATAAATCCTGTGGATACCAAAGTGCGCGCGGGCACAAGTGGCATGTCTAAAAACCTGCGACTGCCTGCAATTCTCGGTTGGGATGTGAGTGGAACGATAGAAAGCGTCGGTAAAAATGTTTCAGAATTTAAAACCGGTGATGAAGTTTTTGGTTGCATTGGTTTTCCGGGATTGGGGAAAACCTACGCTGAGTTTACGCTTGCTGATCCAAAGCTTCTCACCATAAAACCTTCCAATGTTTCTTTTGAAGAAGCGGCTGCGGTTCCATTGGCCGGACTTACCGCTTACCAGGCGATTAATGAACATTTGAAAATTTCTGCAGGGCAAAAAGTGTTGGTACAAGCTGCCGCCGGCGGCGTGGGTCACCTTGCTGTTCAGTTTGCAAAATTAAAAGGCGCTTTTGTCGCGGGAACTGCTTCAGGAAAAAATGAAGACTTTTTAAGACCAATCGGCGTTGATCAGTTTATTAATTACAAAAAAGAAAAGTTTGAAGATGTTTTCAAAAATGCAGATGCGGTTTTGGAGGCAATGGGTGGGGAGATTTTGTATCGTTCTTTTTCATGCGTGAAGCGTGGAGGAAGGATGGTTTGTCTTCCTTCCTCTACCAAAAATGATCCGAAGGCGATTGAACTTGCCAAGCAACACGATGTTGAATTGATTTGGCCTATGATGCATCCCGATGGAGAAGAAATGAAATTAATTGCTGGTTTACTGGAAGAAAAAAAGTTACTGGTAAAAATTGATAAGATTTTTGCCCTCGATGATATTATTGAAGCACATAAAGCGATTGAAACCCACAGCACGGTTGGAAAAGTTATTGTAAAGATCGATTAGAATAAACGTATATTTCAGGTTGATTAACTGCCGGATTAAATTTTAAATTGATTTTTTATTTGGAATCGTATTAGATAAATTTGTATCCTTTCATTGAAGAGCAACTAAATTAATGACATTATTATCCATAAGGAAGTTTTTAAAAAAGAGTTTCGACAGAATAAATAATGATCGGGTTAAGCATAATATTCTCCAGGCAATTCCATTCTGGGGCGCGTCATTAATTGCAGGCTTATTGGCGGTTGCATATTCTGCAGCCTTTAGTTATTTCGAAAGCCAAACGTTCAATATATTTGAATATCATAGTTGGGCCATATTTATTTTAAGCCCGGTTTGTTTTTTAATTGCATGGTGGCTTGTGGTAAGATACGGTCCTTATGCGCGCACAAGTGGTATTCCGCAAGTGCGTGCTGCCATTGAGTTAGATACTACTACCTATAATAAAAAGATCAAGAAATTACTAAGTATTAAAATACTTTTTGTAAAAGTAATTTCCGGACTTTTTATGATACTTGGTGGCGGGGCTGTTGGAAAAGAAGGGCCGATAATCCAAATGTCAGGCATCGTTTTCAAGAAGTTTAATGACTGGCTGCCTTCATGGTGGCCACCGATCTCTAAAAGGAATATGATTACAGCAGGCGCTGCTGCGGGCCTTGCAGCCGCTTTTAATACGCCTTTGGGAGGAATTGTATTTGCCATTGAAGAATTAACCCAAACCCATTTCAGTTATTTTAAAACGGCCCTTTTTACTGCAGTTATTATTGCCGGTTTAACGGCACAGGGAATTTTAGGCCCTTATTTATATTTAGGTTTTCCTGATGTAACACATATTAAAAGTTCCATCATTTTTGCCTTACTCATCGTTTCGATGATTTGCGGCTTGCTGGGAAGTTATATGTCTGAGATAATTTTAACGCTTTTCAGGTGGAAGAAATCATTTAAATTTACTTATCAGCATGTATTATATATAGTTGCCTGCGCGCTTGGAATGGCAACTATTGCTTTTTTTTTCGATCCCAGGATTCTTGGTTCAGGAAAAGATATAATCCTAACCACTTTATTCAGCACCGATAAATATGTTCATTGGTATACAGCAATCTTCAGAATAGTTGGTCCGATTTTGAGTTTTGGGACAGGCGCTTCTGCGGGCATTTTTGCGCCTTCTCTCGCAGCAGGAGCAAGTGTCGGATCTTTTATGGCCGGATTATTTAACGAATCGGCATCCAACGCTAACTTGCTCATCTTATGCGGGATGGTTGGCTTTTTAACGGGCGTTACCCGCACGCCTTTTACATCGGCTATCCTTGTTTTGGAAATGACTGACAGGCATAGTGTGATATTTTACTTATTAATTGCAGGGATGCTTGCCCAACTAGTTTCTTTATTTGTTAATAAGCATTCTCTTTACGACCACTTAAAAGTGCAAACTTTACATGATCTCACCCACGAAGAAAATAAACCGGAGTTGGAAACATAGAACAGGCATATAGTTCTGTCGTAAAACTTTGTATTTGTATCAATACTTTTTCTTACTTTTGCAGCCCTTTTAGCATTTTGTGTTTTGGCTTTAAGGATTTCTTATAAAACATATTACCCACATGGCTCCATAAGTTCCCGTCTGTTCGGGACGCCGGCGAGGGTGTAAAAATAAAATATATTAAAATGCCAAAGGTTAAAACCAACTCCAGCGCAAAGAAGCGCTTTAAAGTAACCGGTACAGGTGAAATTACTTTTCAAAAAGCTTACAAACGCCACATTCTTACTAAAAAATCCACTAAACGCAAACGCTCTTTACGCAAAAAAGGAAGCGTAAGTGCTGCCAACAGGCCTTTTGTAATGCGTTTACTTCGGATGAAGTAAGCCCCATTGAAAGAAAAAACGATAAACAATTTCAAAAATTAAAAAATATTTAAATTATGCCACGTTCATCAAATGCAGTAGCATCAAGGGCAAGAAGGAAGAGAGTTCTTAAAGCCGCTAAAGGTTATTACGGCAAAAGGAAAAACGTTTATACCGTTGCGAAGAATGTAATGGAAAAGGGCCTTACTTACAGTTATGTAGGCCGCAAACTGAAAAAGCGCGAATACCGCGCCTTATGGATCGCACGTATCAATGCTGCCGTTAGAGCAGAAGGAATGACTTATAGCCAGTTTATCCATAAATTAAATGAAAAAAATATTGATCTTAACAGGAAAGTTCTTGCTGATATGGCAATGAACGAACCTGAAAGTTTTAAGAGCCTTATTCAATCAGTGAAATAACTTTTAAACGGAATTTATATTTTATGAAGCCGTTCCCAAATTACCGGGACGGTTTTTTTTATTTCATTAATTGATCATTCAATTACATTTGTACATATTTTTTAAAATCTTAAAAGTTTTGAATGACTAATAGTTATAAAGACCTGGTAGATCAAACGTTTAATTTTCCACAGGAAGGTTTTGATCTTAAAGATGGTTACCTGGAATATAATGATGTGAATGTAAAAGCTTTGATTGATAAATATGGAACCCCTCTAAAATTTACCTATTTACCCAAAATAGGAAGATCGTGTTCCTGCTGCCCTGTTGGGCAAAGACGTGGTGTTGGATGGGTA
>DAHXOZ010000053.1 GCA_027364635.1 bacterium
CTTCGTTTCTCGGTTTTTGCTTCCATAAATTTGTAAATTTAGTGGAATTTAGTGTCCGTGGAAATTAGGCCATCTCAGAATACCCATAGGCATTATAATTCTCATTTACGGAAATGAGAATTTTGTAAAACCGGCACCGGGAGCACTTATCATCCTATATTCCCTTTTTACGTTGTTGGGTAAAAACCCATAAAAGACTTAAAGAGGATAATGCCCTTTGGCTCTTTGTGTGTGGATTGGTTTGGTTTACGGGTTCTATATGTCTTCTTTATACCTTCTCCTACTCCACTGCGTTATTTAACGCAGTGGTAACGCAGTCATTTTACATCATCCACGAAGCAGCTACGGCTATATAGTATAGGAGAAAGATACTTTTACGAAGTGTTTAAGTATTGCTTCTCTAACATTAAAAGTAAACTGCTTGTTGTTGCCATTTTGGAGGAATGAAGATAGGAAGTATTAAAGTGGAGACCGGGTGTGAATATTTTTTATTTAATTTTATCTTAATAAAAAAATACCTTGAAGGCTTATTGAGATCCTCACGTTTTGAAAACTAACTGTTGATCCAAATGAAAATAAAGGGAATTTGTTGGTTTGCCGGGTATCGTAGATGATTGTGGAAATTGTCTGAACTAAGATTTATAAGATTGAAGGATGATAGGATTTCTAATAAATTGTCTCTGGTTGCATTTGCGGATTGAATGATAATTGATGCAAATCTTACAATCTTTTAATCCTGAAAATCTTAGTTCAGACAAATGGATAAAGTAGTAAAAAGATTTATAAGATTGAAGGATGATAGGATTTTTAATAAATTGTAGCAGGTTGCATTTGCGGATTGAATGATAATTGATGCAAATCTTACAATCTTTTAATCCTGAAAATCTTAGTTCAGACAAATGGATGAAGTAGTAAAAATAAAAAAATCAAAATGCAATACGAGGAATTAACCCGAACGATAATTGGTTGTGCCATGAAGGTTCATTCCGTTTTGGGATGTGGCTTCCAGGAAGTAATTTATCAAAGAGCAATGGCAATAGAAATGGAAAAGCAGGGATTGAAATTTGCAAGGGAACTTGAGATGTCTGTTTTTTATGAAGGCGTTAATATTGGTACCAGGCGGGTTGATTTTTTTGTTGAAGATAAAATCATGACCGAATTGAAAGCTGTTGCTCATTTAGATGATACCAACTTAAATCAGGCTATTAATTACTTGGAAGCTTACAATTTGCCCGTTGGCTTACTGCTTAATTTTGGAAGTAAGAAATTAGAATTCAAAAGAACCTACAACACTAAACACCCTGATAATGCAGGCTATGTAAAAAAACAGGAATGAAAAGCAGTAACAGGAAGTTAAAATAAAGTATAGCGAGGATAAAATCAATCCGTGGTTCGTCTCCCCACGACCCCTTCTAAACTTCCGTTTCGTGAAGAGATGAACCAGCGACAAACTGACTTAACAATCCTTCACCTTATCACTTTAAAGCTTACCAACTTTCCAAAAGTTGGCAACCTTGGGAAACATTTCTTACTTTGCAATAACAGCAAACCAACTGCATGTCACAGTGCGCGATTACTACTTATTATTGTAACCCAGACCTATAAGGTTTTTGAAACCTTATAGGTCTTTAAAGGTTGCCATCTTTCCAAAAGTTGGCAACCTTGGGAAACATTTCTTACTTTGCAATAACAGCAAACCAACTGCATGTCACAGTACGCGATTACCACTTATTATAACGATCTTGAAAATGCCATTCACTATGGCGGCTCTACAAAAGAAACGGCTATCCGTTTTGGGTCTCAGCAACTGGTGGAAAAATATGCCGAAGCAAAAGACAAACTGATTAAACAGTTATAAAAAACATTAAATTTGTAGAAAGCTAAAAAATGCCCACCTTAATTATAGAATTAGTATCAAATAATGATAAAGCAAAAGAGCTTTCATCTTTACTATCCTCGTTGGATTTCGTTAAAAAAGTTTCGTCAGTCCGTAAAACAAAAGCTTTGATAGCTGCTTTACAAGAGGATGAAAATCTAAAAGATTCCATTGTAAAAAGGAAAAACAAAGCTATGGCAAAATACTTATAATGAGGGTTCAACAAAGAGATATCATAGAGTTAAATTATGAACTTCCAAATGGTAAGTTTAAGACACATCCGGCATTAGTTATTTCAAATTTGAATGTTTTAGAAATTGAGGATATTTTTTACGCTGTTTGATATCTTCAAATTCAATGAATGAAGAATTTAATTTTGAATTAGATAATTCTATGTTGACAAAACCTCTTTCTAAGAAATCCTTTGTGAAATGTCAATTAATTCAATCATATACTCCTGATGAAGTTATTTCAAAAATCTCAGTATTAAAGCAGGCCTCTTTTGATAAGGTAATTAAAAGAATTTTTGAAACAGTATTTTAGAGGTACCACCTTTTCAAACTTCAAAATAAAAAAAAAGCGAATGGGTCTACTTTCTCCCCCATCTGCGATAAATATTATAAGTCTCAGTAAACCAACTTTTATTTGGTATTTTTATTTTTTTCCAAAGGATGGTCTCTGCCATCCGAACAATATATGGAACAATGCAACCTCCGCGATCTTGATCTGTCGCTAAAAAAGACTCTCACAATAATAATCGCTTATGAAATTTGGAATCAGAAAGCCGTCATCAAGAAAAAGCATAGCAGCCAGAATATCAATACAGAAGAGGATAATGCCGGGGATGCACCGTAAATGAGAAATATACGGCAATGTCTGCTGCCGCACAGAATCCGCGAGTAGAGACAAGGCTTGGGATAAAGTCTTTAATGGCTCTGAACGAAAATTATTAAATTGCATTATCAACTTTTTAGCAAATGGATAATATCATTTTATACAGCAAACTATCAGCTCTTCCTGAAAATTTAAAATCAGAGGTATCTGATTTTATTGATTTTCTTACCAGCAAATCCAAAAAGAAACCCAAAAAGGTAAAACCTAAATTTGGTAGCGGTAAGGGTATATTTATTATGAAACGGGATTTTGATGAGCCTCTGAATGATTTTAAAGAATACATGTAATGGAGCAAAACTTACTGGACACACATGCATTAATCTGGTTTATTGAGGGCGATAAACAGCTTTCCCACATTGCATGCACTTCCATTGAAGGGGAATAATTCGGTCAATTATGTAAGTATTGCCAGCCTTTGGGAAATCGCTATCAAAGTAAGTTTGAAAAAACTTGAACTTAAGAGACCCTTTGACGAAATCAATAAACAACTTCTGGAAAATGGTTTTGAATTTTTGCCTGTAACCTTTGCAGATACACTAACTGTTTCTACTTTACCTTTTCATCATCGTGATCCTTTTGACAGATTAATAATTGCGCAGGCATTAAACAACGGAATAAATGTAATTACCAAAGATGAAAATTTTCGTTTTTATGCTGTAAAAGTAATTTGGTGAAAAATGTAAGGACCAAAAAGGACTACAATGAAAACTGATGAAACAACTGGTTTTTGCAATGCCCCCGAATAGATTCTTGATCAATACAAAGAAAAGAAACCCAAAGACCCGACGATAGCAGCCAAATTCAACACTTATAAATTCACTGATTATAAAGAAAAGGTGATTGATTTGTTGGAAAGAGTTTGCCGGGTGAGTGTGGAGACGGTTGGGGTTGTTGGGGAGATGGAGGGTTTCGTTTAATATTGTATTATGAGCAATACTAAGACAACTACCGTGCAAAAGACACACGACATTGACTTCTAAAATCAACATAAAAGATAAAACTGAAACGGCAAGTTTATCAAAATTGCACCGTTCAGACAAGAAACCTATGACCGGTCATTACTTTTTAAAATGGTTCTTTGAAGGGTTGAATAAGTAACAGTTAAGCACAGGTCGGGAGACCTGCGATAGAAAACAAGAACTAAGTTAATATCAAAAGTTGAAAGCAAATCACAATCCTTATCGGTGCCTGGAAAGTTGCTTGCGCGTTCCGCTAAACAACAGATACAGTAAACCCCGCCTTACCAAGTCCCCGCCAGACTGAATCTTTCGGGCCGGATTTCGGGCAGGCAACTTTTATTGGGTATTTTTGTTTTTTAAAAAATCTTCTACCCCATCGCAAACCAGCACCAGCGTACAAAAATAAGAATACAAAAAATTTTAATAAATGAATTCTGAACTTACAATAAAGGATAAAACAGGCCCTGTCAGTAATATTAAAATCGATCCGTTCCGTAAAAACATTCGCAAAACTCTACCCCACAAACACAACAATTATTTTGAAATTATCTACCTCTCAAAAGGAAGTGGATTTCACACTATTGACACAAAGCAGTTTTCTATAACACCACCCATAGTTTGAGATGGCCTAATTTCCACGGACACTAAATTCCACTAAATTTACAAATTTATGGAAGCAAAAACCGAGAAACGAAGCCGTCGTAAATACGATTCGGATTTCAAGAAAGAAGTAGTTAAAATGATTGAATCCGGACGAAGTGTTCCGGATGTCGCACAATCATTGGGCATTGGTACCAATCTGATTTACCAATGGATTAAACGTTCTAAAGTGAACGGAAATTCTTCAGAAAATTCATCTTCTGTTTCATTTGATGCTGAGAAAGCAGCTATGTATAAGAAAATAAAGGATCTGGAAATGGAACGGGATATTTTAAAAAAAGCCTTGGGCATTTTCAGCCGTTAGAGATAAGGCGGGTTTATGAATTTATCCGTTCTGAAGAAGATAATTTTCCATGTCGTAAACAGTGCCAGGCACTCCAGGTAAGCCGAAGCAGTTATTACGCCTGGCGTCAAGGCAAGACACATCAATTTAGTGAAACAGAAAAGAAAATGGAACAAAAAATCATTGATACATTCCGTGAACATAAACAGCGTTATGGGTCAAGACGCATAAGCAAAAGCCTTGGTAAATCTGGAGAAAAAGCAGGCCGTTATAAAGTAAGTAAAACCTTGCGGCAATATGGATTAAAAGCCATTCAGCCCAGAAGTTTTGTACCTAAAACAACCAACAGCCGCCATACATATCAGATAAGCCCTAATCTTTTATTGGATAGGCACAAGCCCGGTAAGCCAAATGAAATATGGGTTGGTGATATTACTTTTATCCCCCTTTCCGGTGGCAACTGGTGCTACTTATCTGTATTAATGGATTTATTTTCCAGGCGTATTGTAGGCTGGCGGCTTGACGATAATATGAAAGAAACATTAGTAACGGCAACATTGAATATAGCTATCAGAAGCAGAAAAATTGATAAAGGGTTGGTAATTCATTCGGACAGAGGAGGTCAATATGGCGGCAAAATATTCAGATCAATAATTGGAAAAAAGAAGATGTTGCAAAGCATGAGCCGGGCTGATAATCCTTATGACAATGCTTTTATGGAATCATGCTTCAGCCGCTTTAAAGCAGAGCTTCTTCAGGATGGTATTTTTGAAACAATTGAAGATGCCCGAACAGAAATTTTTGAATACATTGAAATGTACTACAATACTCAGCGATTGCATTCTTCACTGGATTATCAAAGTCCGGATGAGTTTGAAAAGCAGTTTGTGAAAAGCTGTACATTTGAAATGCACAAACAAGGGACGATGCTTTATACTGAAGAATCTCCTTTAATTGAAAGGGGCATCGAGCCCCTTCCAATTAAGCACAAACAAGAGGACTCAGCATTACCCAAAGAATCAGTTCTTATTTTATAACCTAACGGAATTTGGTGTCCGTGAGATTCGAACCACCTCATTCCGGGTATGGCGTAAACGATTTGCCACTTTGCACTGTTAAAATGAATTTTGCTGTGGGACTGAATGACTACCACGAGTGCTATAACTATAGACAACATAACCGATAACGGAACGGCCACTTCTACGGGCAAAAAAAAATGGTACAGTGGAAAATAATAACCGGTTGAATGTATTGATTGTCATCATCGCTCGCCTGGGTGGAAAAACGTAGCTTTTTAAGGAATTAGTGCTGGTAGCGCAGGTGTGCATAATTCAGCTTTTGTGCCTATCTTCATAACAGATGGCCTGATTGTGTTCTATCCCTGGTAATCAGTAAATTCGGCGAATCTAAGGTTCTGACTTTTTTGCTTTATTCCTGGTCAATCTTATACCAAACATAACCCTGTTCAGCATAGTTGGATAGCACCGTTTGCGCAGTTAATGAAACTTTGGTGCCGGGATACAAATCTGGCTTATCGAGCATAAAGAGGTGCATGGCTTGTCCGCATGCAATAAATTTGAAACCGTTTTGCATCATCTGCTCTATAAGTTTGATGTTAGGATTATCTATACCATACCTTTTCTTATAAGCATCGTTGGTTTCTATGGAGTAAAGTGAAGGACCATGAGTGGCTACCACTACGTGAATGTGGGAGATCGGTATTCCTGAAGCAATATGCAGATTGATTATCCTTGCTATCTCTACCAAGCCGGGACTAAGACTTTTATGCGTAGAGTCGCTATTGCCAACGGTAAATTCAAACAATAATTTATAGTCTTTGTTAGGATTAGGAATCTCATCAACTCCTTCTACAGGCAATACGCTTGAAAATAATCCTGCATTGAAGAGCGGGTAATAGGCCGACGCTTTTAATTGACTAAGTTTTGCGGAGTCTTTGAAGATGGGTGGCATGCTTTCGCTTTTTTGAGAAAATGAAGGACAGGCGAATGAAAAAATTACAAGTAAAAGCAACATACTTTTTTTCATAATCAATTTTTTTTTAGCAGTGATGAAAAAGAAGTGAATAGAATGGAACTTTTATCTTCCACCGTTGACGAAGATATAATAAAGATTAATAATTTTTTAAGAAGATACTCGTTTATAGGCTAAGGTTCTTTCCTTTGAGCTTTAATTCATAATTTAGCGGCTTGTTTCACCGTACACCTTAAACGCATTTATATGAAGTATCCTTCAATAATAAAAGCAGTTGTTTTTTTACTTGTTTTTTCTTTTGTGGCAAAGCCGGCCACTTGCCAAAGTGCCTATGCACCTGACAGCCTCATCATATTAAGCATGATGCAAACACAGCAGTTTGCCATGCAAAAGAAAGACTTACCGACCGTTATGAAACCATTTGCAGAGGATGCCAGTTTGATAAATCCTGCCGGATATTTTTATGCCAATAAAAAAGAAATAGAGGAGTATTATACTACCATGAATCACCTTGACACGATTACTTACAACTATTCGTCGGGTAATGTTGATTTAAGGATGCTTGACGGCAATAATGCCTTGATCTATTACCCGTGGGAAATGGATTGGTACAATATCAAAAAGCCGGGGAAGATTCTTTATAAAGAGTTTGGACTTACGTCTATCAGTGCCCAAAAAAGAAATACGATGTGGCGTTGGGTGGCGGTAACGAATCAGCATACGCCTGAATTTTTCGAAGAACTTTATGACCACAAGGGAACTGCAACTCCTAAAAAAGAAAGCCCCTGATAAATGAAGCGGGACAGTGAAAACTTTAAGTAAAATTATCACCGACTTATTTTCCGGCGCCGGAAATTATTCCGGATTTGATGTAAATTTATTTACCTGAAAATGGTGGTATGCATTGGTCAAATTATTTCTTTTATCTGCAAAAAATAGGAAGCCGTTATTTTATGGTGGCGGGCCTTGCTTTCGTACTATTCTATTGGTTGTTTAAAAACAGGATCAGTTATAAAAAGATACAGCAAAAATTTCCACGGCTAAAAGATTATGCAAGAGAAATTGGTTATTCAATAATTACCATCTGCATTTTTGCGTTGGTTCCCCTAATCATTCTTCATGTAAAGGCGGTAAGGGCACACACTTTTTTTTATACCGATATTCTTCAGTATGGATGGGTTTATTTTTTCCTCGCTTTCCCGCTAATGTTCCTTATTCACGACACTTATTTTTACTGGACGCACCGTTTGATGCATCATAAAAAATTGTTCAGGTGGTTTCATCTCGTTCATCACCAATCTACCAATCCGTCTCCATGGGCTGCCTATTCTTTTCATCCGCTGGAGGCAATGGTAGAAGCAGGTATATTCGGTGTATTTCTTTTTACGATTCCCATTAGTCCTTTACACCTCGTCATTTTCTTTTTTCTGATGATTGTTTATAATGTTTATGGACATTTAGGCTTTGAGTTATATCCAAAAGGTTTCAACAAACATTGGATCGGCAAATGGATCAATACTTCCGTAAACCACAACCAGCATCACCAGTATTTTAAAGGAAATTACGGCTTGTATTTTTTGTGGTGGGATCGTTGGATGAATACTATAAGAAGTGATTATGATGAAAAGTTCGAAGCCGTAAAAAGCGCTTCTAAAAAAGCAGCCTGATAAAATTAAGTTTTGATTTGCTCATTAAATTTCTAAAGAAAAAGGGAAAGATCATTCATACCTCAATGCTTCAATAGGATCGAGCCTGGAAGCCTTTAAAGCGGGGTAATAACCAAAAAATACGCCTGTAAAAAAACAAACTAAAAAGGAAAGGATAACAGAAGATTGCGTAACAAAAGTGGGCCAATGTAAAAACAGGGTTACCAGTTTGGTTGCGGCAATACCGAGTCCGACTCCGATGAGTCCGCCGGCAATGCTGATCATAATAGCTTCAATCAAAAACTGCATCAGGATATCGATTCCTCTTGCTCCAATCGACATTCTTAACCCAATCTCTTTGGTGCGCTCCGTTACTGAAACATACATAATATTCATGATGCCGATGCCGCCTACGACCAGCGATATACCTGCTATCACGGCAAGAAGCGTGGTTAATATTTTACTGGTAGAAGTAAAGGTACTGATCAGTTCTGCCTGCGTTCTTACGGTAAAATCGTCATCAACTCCCTTTTGTAATTTATGAGAGGCTCTTAAGATCTTCTTCTATTTCTGAAGCTGCTTTGTCTGTTGATTTTTCATCAATGGCCGATGCAAATATGGTTTGGTAATACGTTGTAGCGAGCAAGCGTTTCTGTACCGTAGTTACCGGTGTGAGTATTACATCGTCCTGGTCCTGGCCAAAAGTATTTTCTCCTTTTTTACTCAATAAGCCGAGCACTTTAAATGGAATGTTCTTGAACCGGATAATCTTGCCCACAGGATCTGCTCCATCAGGAAAAAGATTGTTCATAACTGTTTGTCCCAGTAAACAAACTTTTGCGGCGGTTTTTACATCCTGGCTGGTAAATGAAACGCCTTCCTGCAAGGGCCAGCCACGTATGGATAAATATTCCGGGTAAACCCCCTGCATACTGGTTGACCAGTTGTTAGGCCCATTGATCGCTTGTCCTCTTAAGCTTACAGAAGGAGAAACGGCACTGATATATGCTGCTTTTTTTTGTAAAGCGATTACATCCGGTTCTGTAAGCGCCTGTATATTTGTGTTGTCCAATCTTACGCCACCCGTGAGGTTACTGACCGGTCTTATGTTGATCATGTTACTTCCCATTCCTGTTATCTGGCTTTGAATACTTTGCCTGGAACCTTGCCCGATGGCAATCATAGCGATAACTGCGCCTACGCCAATGATGATGCCCAACATGGTGAGAAAGGTTCTCATCTTATTGCGCTTAATGGCCTTCCAGGCGATCGTTAACAGGTTAAGTAATTTCATATCCCAGGTGTTGATAGTTCATTAATAGTTTGAAGACTATTCAATACATCTTTTGCACTGCGTATTTGCTCATTAATTGCGTCTTTTATAATCTTTCCATCTCTTAAAGTAATGGTGCGTTTGCTGAATGAGGCAATATCCGGTTCATGGGTAATGAACACAATGGTTTTACCATGTTTGGTATTCAATTCCTGCATTAAACTCATGATGCTATAAGAAGTGCGGGAGTCAAGATTTCCGGTGGCTTCATCGGCCAGTATAATGATGGGATCATTGATCAATGCTCTTGCAATGGCCACTCTCTGTTGCTGCCCGCCGGAAAGCTGGCTGGGGAAATAATGTATCCTGTCTGAAAGTCCAACTGCTTCCAAAGCCTGCAAGGCTTTTTCTTTTCTTTGTTTGGCAGAAAATTCATTGTTATACAACAAAGGCAATTCTACGTTTTCAATGGCGGAAGTTCTTGGAAGTAAATTATAAGATTGAAAAACAAAGCCGAGTTTCCTGTTGCGCAACCTCGCTAATTCATTTCGCGAAAGTTGGCTGACGTGTGTACCGTTAAGAATATATTCCCCTGAAGTAGGTTTATCAAGACAACCTAAAATGTTCAACAAAGTTGTTTTGCCGGATCCGCTGCTTCCCATAATGGTGATAAATTCTCCTGAACTGATGGTAAAGCTGACATCATTAAGCGCCATAACGATTTCACCTCCCATTTTGAATTCACGTTTCAGATTTAAAATATCAACAATAACTTCGTTCACTGTAATTTTTTTTAAATATCATTGGCTATTACTTTGTCTTGTTGGTCTGCTGCGCATTTGCGGCATAAACGGACTTCTTTCTGTATTGTCGGTATTATTTTTATTCTCTCCGATTACCACACCTGTTATCACTTCTTCACCCGGCAGTAATCCCTTTATCACCCTCACGTAAGAATCATCGTTTAAGCCGGTTATGATTCTTCTTTCCATCAGCGTGTCGCCTTTTCTTGTCCACACAAATGATTTTCTGATTTCGGCCTTTTCCATTTTTCCGTTATTCGATGAGTCAGGGCGATTTGCTTTTTTCCCTTTACCGGAATTGTTTTGGTCGTTGGTATTTCTCTCTGCTTTTATGAGCGTGTATTTTTTCAATAAAGTTGAATCAGGCTTAAAGTTTAAAGCCCGTGAAGGAATAAGTAATGCATTGGTATCTTCTTCTAAATAAATATTGATAGTGGCGGTCATGCCGGGTTTAAGCTTCATTGCTTTATTGTCAACATTTATTAAGGTGGTATAGGTAACAACATTGGCAGAAACGGCAGGATGAAGTAAAATTTGTTGCACTGTTCCTTCAAAAATATCATCGGGAAAAGCATCAACAGTAAATGAAACAGGTTGTGCCGAACGCACTCCCCCGATATCCGCTTCATCAACAGCAGCGCGCACCTGCATTTTGGTAAGATCTTTTGCAATTACGAATAGAGTAGGGGCATTAAAACTGGAAGCAATGGTTTGCCCCGCACTTACGTTCCTGTTAAGCACCACCCCGTTTATGGGTGAATAAATATTGGTGTAAGAAAGATTTCTTTCTGCAAGTCTTACCTGGGCTGCAGCATTGGCTATGGCTGCTTTGGCGCTGTTGTATTGGTTTAGGGCTACCTGGTAATCAGCTTTACTTATCGCACCAAGATTGTATAATTTATTTTGACGGTCAAAATTACTTTGCTGGTAATCGAGATTACTTTTTGTATTGGCAAGGTTTGCTTTTGATTGTTCTGTTTGTGCCTGGATGATTGAAGGATCAACTTTTGCCAGCAGTTCTCCTTGTTTAACGATACTGTTAAAATCAACATACACATTTTTTACGACGCCCGAAACCTGCGCCCCAACTGACACTGTATCAACCGGCTGAACGGTTCCTGTTGCGGTTATACTTTTTGCAATGTATCCGTACTGTGCTTTAGCTGTAATAAAAGTTACCTCTTTTTCTTTTTTTCCGGAAGTGAAATAAAATATCGCTGCAGCGGCCACAAGTATTAAAACAGAAAGTATAATAATCGTCTTCGTTTTCATTTTACTATTTTTATAAGGTTACCGGCTTACCCATGTAGAATTCATATATTTTTTGTTGAAGTACCGCGCTGTACTTTGCCTGTGTAAAAGCCTGTACTGCCTGTACGTATTGATTTCGTTGTTGTAACAGATCAAAAGTATTTGCGCTTCCGAGTTTGAACTGCTCATTTACAATCCGGTAACTTTCTGTTGCTGATTCCAATTGCTGTTTGGCGGCCTCATAAGATTGCATGGCATTTTCAGTATTTAGATAAGCCTGCTCTACCGCCTGTGACAGCACCAATTCACTGTTTTGAAGATTTAGATTCGCCACCCGAAGACCAATGTTGGCTTTCTCAAGATTGGTTTTATTGATCCGGTTTGAAAAAATGGGGATAGATAAAGTCCATCCCAGTCTTTGATAAAAATTATTACCTGTTTGAGTAAATAAATTAGTTTTTGGTAAAACTGAATTGGTAAAAACATCACTATATCCTGATCCTAATGCAGCGTTGGCAGTTAAAACCGGTTTAAACCCGGCTCTGGCCCTCGCAATATCAAGCGAAGCAATATTCACATCCAGTTGGCTGATTTTAATTTCCGGAAAATCATTTAGCGCCGCTTGTTGAACCTCACTTAAAGGAATTAATTCCGGAGCAACAGAAACAGAATCAGGTGTGGAAATATCAAATTCAACGCTTGTAGGTAATTGCAGAATCTGTTTTAGTGTCAGTATGTTTTGCCGGATGGCGTTTTGCGTTTGTACGAGTAAATATTTATCACTTGCCAGTTGAGCCTGCAATTGCAACAGATCTTTTTTGGCAATACTGCCTGCATCATAAAACATCTGGCCTTGCGTTACTCTTGCTGTTGACGTGTTTACCAGGTCGTTAATATACGTGAGGTTTTCTTTCGCCAACAATATATCAAGAAAAGCCTGCGTGATCAATAAAGTGATATTGTTCATTGATTGCCGGATAGAAAGGTTAGCTGATTGGGAGAGCAATTCTCTTTGGCGGATCGAATTATTAATAAAATTGCTATTCCATAATAGTATAGATGAATTAAGGGTATAATTTCCACTGTTCGTTAATTGATTCAATAGCTTGCCATTTCCATCCGCATTATTGTTTGCATTATTAAATGTATTGCCTACGGTCGCTGATAGATTGGGTATTTTTTCAGCCCTTGATGCCATCAAATCCTGCAAGGTTGATTGTTCATTCAGGCGCAGCGTATTTACCTGTATATTATGTTCTATTGCATACCTGAGGCAATCGTTGATGCTCCATTTTCCCCCATTACCATTAAATTGGGCATTCGCATAATTGTGAATAATTATTGCTAAAAAAATGAAAGTAAATCTTAACAGCCGTTTCATTTTAAAAAAATATTAGGGATTTCCTGCACAAATAATGAATCCAAAAAATATAGAGCCGGAAAGAATCCAGCTCTGATTTTAGTTCAATATTTTATTACGATCCTATGTAAAGGTATAGGCAGGAAATAGCACCATACAATGACCTTGGTCAGTTTTAAAAATGATAGTTATTATATAGAAATGAAAGTTTAAAAGGGGTAAGAAGAAAGATGATTGCCTGGTAAAAAATGAGAGCCGGATAGAAATCCAGCTCGTTTTAATCCAATATCCTATGAAAAACCTGCCGCAAATATAGCGTCATTTCTGTATCCATGAAAATCATTTTACACAAAAATCATTTTTGTTATGCACAGCCTGTTACTAATTTTTCTTATTTAAAACAAGAGAGCCAGATGAAAATCCAGCTCTGTTTCTAATCCAATATCCTATGAAAAACCTAAAGCAAATATAGCCAGCACGATTGCATGTTTTCGATGACCGTTATAAGTGAAATCATTGATTGTGATTAGCCTAATAAAACCGCTTTTCATTAACTACAATCAATAGAATGGTTGACTATGGTCATAGATAAGGACATCTTCCTTGGCTTAACTTGGTTAAATCTTTTTAAAGAAGGGATATTTTTTTAACTATTAAATTTTTTATTATGAAAAAGAAATTCGTGTTTATAATGGCTGTTTTATTATTTAGTAACAGTTGGCTAATGGCACAAAAGGATTCGGTTGTTTCATTACCCATAATTACGGTGACAGCTACAACCCAGGTCAGCAATGAACTGAATGATGCTTTTTTTAAAGCTTTTCCGGATGCAATCAATGTCAATTGGTACAAATTTGATAAAGATTACCTGGTAAAGTTTATTCAAAACGATATGGAGCATAATTCACTCTTTAAGAAAAATGGCTGGATGAAATATGATGTTAGCTTTGGCTATGCTGAAAATTTGCCTGACCAACATCGCCAGATGGTAGAAGATGCCTATCCGGAATTTAAGATCATACGAACATTCCGTGTAGTGGAAGGAGGCAGGGATATTTGGGTGGTAAATCTTGAAAGCATCAACAGTTTTGTAACCACAAGATTAGAAAACAACGAACTTGAAGAAGTGCAGCGGTTTAATAAATCGTAAAAGACTTGTAGTACCTTTGTTCTAAGCATGTAATCTCATTCTTCATCCAATGATTGATACCGATTTTTTACCCGGTTATATTTCTGCATTAAGCACAAAAGAAGTAGTTGAGAAATTGGAGAGCAATGAAACTTCAGGACTTACAGATGAGGAAGCTGGAATACGAATAAAACAATTTGGAGAAAATCTTATTTCCAACGGAAAGGGGAGGTATCCATTGTTTGAATTATTGCGTCAATTCAAAAGCCCCCTGATATTAATACTTATTACGGCTACCCTCATTTCTTTTTCTTTGGGCGAAACGATCAATGCTTCAATTATCCTTTTTATTATTCTTGCCAGTGTTGCTATTGATTTCTACCAGGAAAGAGACGCACGAAATGCCGCCGAACGACTAAAAGAAAGTGTAAAAAGCAGTGCAATAGTTATCAGGAACAACCGGGAAAAAGAAATCTTTCACGAAGACTTAGTGGTCGGGGATATTATCTTATTGAGTGCCGGCAAAATTGTTCCGGCTGATGCGCGAATACTTTTTGCCAAAGACTTTTTTGTTAACCAGTCTTCACTAACAGGCGAATCATTTCCATCTGAAAAAAACAATGAAGCTGTTACAGGCGAAAGCCAAAACCTCGTTGATTTTACCAATACAGTGTTTATGGGCTCCAGTGTGATTAGTGGCACCGGCAAAGCAATTGTGGTTAGAACCGGTGCTGTTACTGAATTTGGAAAGATTGCTCAAAAGCTGGCAGCACCTGATATTGAAAACGAGTTCAGTAAAGGCATCAAAGGTTTTGGTTACCTTATTATGAAAGTAACCGTTGTTTTGGTGCTTTTTATTTTTCTGATCAATGCCGTGCTAAAACGCGATCTGCTTGAATCATTTATGTTTTCGCTCGCAGTAGCAGTTGGGTTAACCCCCGAACTGTTGCCCATGATTATGGCCGTTACTATGGCCCGTGGTTCAACCCACATGGCAAAGAAAGGAGTTATTGTAAAGAAACTCTCAACAATTCCTGATTTTGGAAGCATGGAAGTTTTGTGCACCGATAAAACAGGCACCATCACAGAAGATGTTATTCACTTGATTAAATATGTTGATAAAGTGGGTAATGATTCTGAACAGGTATTGCTGTTGGCTTATTTAAATAGTTTTTATCAAACCGGTATAAAAAACCCGCTCGATGATGCGGTAGTGTCTTTTCGAAAAGTAGATATCACCGGCTATAAAAAGAAGGATGAGATTCCTTTTGACTTTTCACGAAAAAGGATGAGCGTTGTAGTAACTTATCACGACAAAAATATTCTTATTTGTAAAGGAGCTCCCGAGGAAATATTTAGAGCCTGCTCAATGAATGAAGAGGATAAAAACATGGCCACTAAAAATTATGAGCGCCTTAGCATGGACGGTTTTCGTGTATTGGCAGTGGCTACCAAACAGACAGGCGTAGACGAAGTTTTTACAAAAGAAGATGAAAAGGAAATGATCTTGCAAGGCTTCATCGCTTTTCTTGATCCACCGAAGGCAGATGCAGGGGAAGTGATAGCAGCGTTGAAAAAGATTGGTGTGGCTGTAAAGATCATTACCGGGGATAACCATTTGGTAACGCAAAAAGTTTGTAAAGAAATCGGGTTGCCTGTAAAAGGTATTCTGCACGGACATGAAATGCCCGGGCTTTCAGATGATGCATTAAGGCAAAGAGTGAAGGGTACAACTATTTTTACCCGGTTTTCACCGGATCAAAAAAACCGTGTGATCCTCGCGCTTAAAGCGTATCATGGTGTGGTGGGTTATATGGGCGATGGCATTAATGATGCACCTTCTTTAAAAACCGCTGACGTGGGTATCTCTGTAAATAGTGCGACAGATGTTACCAAAGATGCTGCTGATATTATTCTTACACAAAAAGATTTGATGGTATTGAAAGAAGGAATTCTTGAAGGCCGTAAAACTTTTGGCAATACTATGAAATATATTTTGATGGGACTAAGTTCGAATTTTGGTAATATGTTTTCTGTAGCGGCTGCCACTATATTTCTTCCATTTCTGCCTATGTTACCGGTTCAGATTCTGATTAATAATTTTTTGTATGATACCTCGCAGATTACCATTCCGGGAGATAATGTAGATAAATCATATATCCAGAAGCCTCAACGCTGGAACCTTAAGATGATTTATGGGTACATGTTTATTTTCGGTATTACCAGTTCGGTATTTGACTTACTTACTTTTTTTGTGTTGTATCAATTTTTTAATGTCAGCCAGGCGCAATTTCGCACCGGATGGTTTTTAGAATCGTTGGCTACACAAATACTGGTAGTATTTATTATACGTACCTGGCACGTTCCTTTTAAAGAAAGTAAGCCTTCAAAAAATCTGGTTATCAGTGTATCACTTTGCCTTGTCGCCGGATGGGCATTGCCTTATTTGCCGTTTTCAAAACTGGCTGGTTTTGAAAAATTACCGGGGCATGTTTTACTGTATATAATAGGAATCGTAATTATTTATTTGTTTACTGCTGAATGGGTAAAAAGATTTATTTATGGCAGGTTTAATAAACGATGATTCGTGTATGGGGATTATGAATGGGCCTGCTTGCTTTGGGAAGGTGCAACGTAAGTATGCCGGATTTATATTCCGCGCTTATAAAGGTGGTGTCAGCATTTTCAGGTATTAAAATATGCCTGTCGAACCATTTATAGCTAAACTCCTGCACCTGCAAATTCCTGAGAGTAGAATTGACTTTTTCATTATTTACCGCACAAATCGATAAAATGTTTCCATTGGCGCAAATCAATAATTCATCTCTTTTTACGCCTGGCATTACTACTTCTATTTTATAAGAATCTGTTTGTTCTGTAATATTCACCGCAGGCTGAATAATGTCTCTTTTATCGGTACGGTTGATTGCTTCTTTTACTTCTTTTTCATTTAGAAAAGGTACATATTCCCCGGGGTAAATGGAACAGTCGGGTTCTCTGGGTGATAACTGTTTCATGGCGGGTTTATTTTTTTATTAAAGGTATACTATTCATTAATACAATTTCACTGATTCTCGTCAGCAAAAATGCTGATATTGATAGAATCATAAGGACAAAAAGCATGCCTTCATTCCGTAAGGAAATTATAATTTCAATTTCAACTCTTTAAATAGAGTTTTGATTGTATGGCGCACCAAAGTGTGTATTTTTTTCCGGTTCAATGTGTTGCATCCTTTTCACGGAAAGTAAACCACAAGGAATTTATCATCCCTTGTGGTTTTGCTTACCTACCTTATTTAATTTTATTCTTCAAAAGAATATTCCGGTTCTTCGACAGTAAGTTTATTATCAACACTGGTAACTCCTTTGGCAAACCAGGCAGCACTTTCAGCATCTTCTTTTTCGACTAATGAACGAACAGTTCCGATGAGCGTTACCTTGCTTCCCAAAACTTCTGCTTTTATTTTATCTGCATCAATGCTTGCACTTCTTTGAAAAGCAGAGGTAATTGATTTTTGAATATCAGTTGAGGTTACCCTGTCTTTTACTTTTACCAGGTTAGTAACGGAACGCACGCCAATTAAATCCTGGACAGCTTTTAATGCCTGCCTGCGCTGATAATCCCAATCTACCTCACCTTCCAGTTTTACACTTCCGTTTTCAACTCTTCGGTTC
>DAHXOZ010000054.1 GCA_027364635.1 bacterium
TTTTTATTGAAGCCCCTTTGCCAAAAGATATGAGAGCTCTTTTACAGCAACTGAAGAAGAACAGAAAACAAGCAGCAATAAAAGAAAAGCATAAGCAGGATAAGAAAAAAGCTAAGAAACAAAGAGCTGCGGATATCGAAAAGCATTTCCAGGAAAAACGCGCAGCGCGCACCAGGGGTTTTGAAAATAAGCCTGAACCGGAAAAGAAATTTAATAAAAGGCAAAAATATCCTCAGCATAAAACAGAAATCCCTCAAAAAAGTTCGGTTACTGCTGAAGCTAAAAAGAGTTCAGGTTTTACGGAAATGCCTTTGAATAAATTTTTGGCTCATTGTGGTGTTACTTCAAGGCGCGATGCGGTTCAGTTAATTATTGATGGGAAAGTTACCGTAAATAAAAAAATTGTAACCCAGCCTGCTTTCAAAGTCAATGAAAAAGACGATGTGGTTTACAATGGAAAAAAATTGTTTGTTACTAAAAACCTTGTTTACATTTTATTGAACAAACCCAAAGATTATATAACCACTACAGACGATCCGCAAAACAGGAAAACCGTTTTGCAACTTACCAAAAACGCTACCGACCAGCGAATTTATCCTATAGGAAGGCTCGACAGAAATACTTCCGGTGTTTTGCTTTTAACCAATGACGGCGCACTTACCCAGGAATTAACCCATCCGAGTTTTAATGTAAAAAAAGTGTATGAAGTAAAATTGGATAAACCTTTAACAAAAGCGGATTTTGAAAAGATATTGAACGGAATAAAATTAGAAGACGGTGAAATTTTTGCAGATTCTTTAGCATATGCAGATTCAAAAGATAAGTCGGTTATTGGCATTGAATTGCACAGCGGCCGTAACAGGATTGTTCGCAGAATATTTGAACATTTGGGGTACGATGTGAAAGGCCTTGACCGGGTGATGTATGCCAATCTTACCAAAAAAAATGTAGAACGAGGTAAATGGCGATACCTGGGCGAAAAAGAGATCCGCTTATTAAAATACATGAACAAGCAGAAAAATATCAGCGGTGCAGGAAATAATCAAAAGAAGGTAAAAGCAGATTCGGATAATCAGGAGAAAAAATAAATTAATAGTGAAAGGATTTACTATCTTATTTGAAAATGACGATTTTATTGCGTTAAATAAGGAACCGGGTATGCTTACTATTCCGGACAGGCATGATGACGCGCAGTTATCATTGTATAAAATTTTAAATCAGAAATACGGGAAAATCTTTATTGTTCACCGGCTCGATCGTGACACCAGCGGTTTAATTCTTTTTGCAAAAAACGAAGCAACGCACAAATATCTTTCCCAGCTATTTGAACAAAGAAATATTCAAAAACGCTATCTGGGAATTGTTAGGGGAAGCATGCCTGATAAAAAAGGTTCGATAAATGAACCGATAGCAGAACATCCTGTAAAAAAAGGTATGATGGCTATTAATAAAAAGGGTAAAGCTTCTTTAACCAATTATGAAGTGCTTGAAGATTATGGAATTTATTCTCTGGTTCAGTTTGAAATACAAAGCGGAAGAACCCACCAGATAAGGGTTCACACAAAATCACTCGGCCATCCGATTATTTGTGATGAGGTGTATGGAGATGGTAAACCGGTTCTTCTTTCTTCATTCAAAAAAAAGTATAAACTAAGCCAGAACGAACTGGAAGAACGACCTATTGTAAGCAGGCTGGCATTGCATTCATTTAGTTTGCATTTTAAAGATATTAACCAGAAGGATTTTTTTATTGAAGCCCCTTTGCCAAAAGATATGAGAGCTCTTTTACAGCAACTGAAGAAGAACAGAAAACAAGCAGCATAAAAATAAAAAAGGACACAGTTTTTTGTAAAACTGCATCCTTTAAAAAATATTACAGCAAATTCGCTTATAAATTTGGTTGTGGTGTATACCGCAAATACGGCTTCACTTCTTTTACACCTTTTGGAAATTTCTTTTTCGCGTCTTCGGTGCTGATAGCAGTTGAAACAATTACATCTTCGCCTTCCTTCCAGTCTGCAGGAGTAGAAACACTGTAATTTGAAGTAAGTTGTAATGAATCAAGCACTCTTATAACTTCATTAAAGTTTCTTCCGGTAGATGCCGGGTAAACGATCATCAACTTAACTTTTTTATCAGGCCCGATGATGAATAATGAACGTACTGTGGTAGTTGCTGACGCGTTCGGGTGAAGCATTCCGTAAAGGTTAGCTACCGTTTTATCTTCATCCGCAATAATAGGAAAATCAACATTTACATTCTGTGTTTCATTGATGTCTTTTTTCCATCCCATGTGTTGATTTAATGGATCTACACTTACTGCAAGTACTTTGGTATTCCTTTTTTCAAACTCTTTTTTTAATGCTGCTGTTCTTCCTAATTCTGTGGTACAAACGGGTGTGTAATCTGCAGGATGAGAAAAGAGTATACCCCAACTGTCGCCAAGATAATCGTAAAAATTAATTTTCCCTTCTGTTGTTTCCGCTGTAAAATCGGGAGCGGTGTCGCCTAATTGTAAACTCATGATATTTTATTTTTTATTTAAAATTTTTTGCAAATATAAATTATCCTACAAAATTAGTAGGCTTTATTTTATAAATTTGTCGTAGGTTCAGTTTATTTTTACTTCTATCAAAATAGTTGCCAACAATGCTTTCAAAAAAAACTCAATATGCTTTCAGGGCTCTGGTTCATCTTGCAGAAAATTATGGTAAGGAGCCGGTAAAAATTTCCACAATCTCCATTCAGCAAAAAATTCCATTGAAATTTTTGGAACATATTCTTAATGATTTAAAAAAAGCTGAAATGCTTGAAAGCAAAAAAGGCAAAGGGGGAGGCTATACTTTAAAGGTTTCGCCTAAAAAACTAAACCTGGCAACTGTCATCAGAATTATTAACGGCCCGATCGCTTTACTTCCTTGCGTAAGTTTAAATTTTTACGAAAAGTGTATTGATTGTGATGAAAAAACCTGTGGTATGAGAAAGATGATGCTGATAGCAAGGGATGCTACTTTGAAAGTACTGGAAACAAAAACGCTGCAGGATATGATGGATGAATAATGAGATGATTAGCCAATTAGCCAATATGCTAATGGGAAAACATTTGAAAATGTGATGATGGAGTGAAAGAACAAATAAGCACGATTTTTATTTTCCAGATGCCCGCACAACACTGCTTTTTCCAAAACGGTTTTTCACTTCATCTAAAGCCTTGTACAAAGTATTTTTCCTTTCTGTATCATTAAACAAATCTGCCTGAATCGATTGATTGCTGAAATCGCTGAGACGAACACCCAGTAAGCGTATTGGTTTCCCTTTTTTATACAATTTATTAAAAAGTGCCTTTGCAACAGGAATGATTTCATCATCTGCAGAAGTATATGGAATGGTAGTTTGTTGTGAAGTAGTTTCAAAATCAGGGTATCTTATTTTGATGGTAACACACGCTGCAGATTTGGCTTCTTTTCTTAATTTAAAACAAATTGTTTCTGACATTCTAACTATTTCGCTCATCAAAAATTCCACATCACTCACATTTTCCATGAATGTATTTTCTTTAGAAATAGATTTCGCTTCCCTGTATTGAGCAATAACGGAAGTATGTGTTCCCTGCGCTTTATGCCATAAATCGTATCCCCACTTTCCTAATAGCTTTTCAATTTTTTCTGGTGTACTGTTATGTATATCCCTGATGTATTTTATTCCATGGTATTCTAAAATTTTGTTCGACTGTTCACCAACTCCCGGAATTTTATTGACTTCTAACGGTGCTAAAAATTCTTTTTCTTTTCCTAACGGAACGTGTAAAAACCCATTTGGTTTTGCTTCATTGGTAGCCATTTTTGCCACCATTTTGTTTTTGGCAATTCCGAAGGAAATAGGTAGCCCGGTTTCACTCATAATCAATTTTCTCAGATCAATTGTCCATTTCAACGGATCAAAAAATTTATCCATCCCCTGCAAATCAATATAAAATTCATCAACAGAAGCTTTTTCAAATAAAGGCGCTTTGGATGCGATTATATCCGTTACCCATTGCGAGAATCTCGCATATTCGCTGTAAGTTCCTGAAATAACAATGGCATTTGGACAAAGCCGCATGGCTGTTTTCATGGGCATGGCAGAATGAACACCAAATTTCCTCGCTTCATAAGTGCAGGTGGTTACAATTCCCCTTTCGTTTTGTCCGCCCACAATTACCGGCTTCCCTTTTAAGGATGGGTCTTTTAAAATCTCTACCGAAACGAAGAAAGAATCGAGATCGAAATGAGCGATAATATTTGATGGAGCAGACATAAGGAATGTAAATTTACAAATTCCATTTCATCAGGCATCTCTGTAAATATCCAATAATCCGTCTGGCAGATTTACGTACAACCGCCGGTTTTTTTTATCAATTTTTTCAAGTGAATCCTCATGAAGAGGAATCAGTACTTCTTTTCCGCCAACCATAATTCTGCAAAGTACCTGGTGCGGTTGTTCAATCACTTCCAACACTTCGCCCAATTCTTCTTCATGGTCAATTACCATAAATCCCAGGAAAGAAATGGGCGCTGCAGCGGCGGCAAATTTTTTAAAATCGGTTTCTGTTAACCAAACCTCTTTCCTGATAAGTGGCCTTGCCTCTTCTTTTGATTCAATTCCTTCGAGTGAAATAAAGATTTCCTTGTCGTTTTTTATTTTGGTGGATGTGATAAAATAGGGAAGAAACGAATTGCCGGTTTCTTCAATAAAAATGGCTTCCAATCCTTTTAAAGAAGTTTTTTTGCCCAAATTGTGTTGAAGAACCATTTGGCCCTGAACTCCAAAAGTGGCGGCTAATTTTCCGATTTTGAAATATTCATTCATATGCTGCAAAAGTAAAATAAAGAAAGAAGCATAAGCCTTTCACAACAGTAAAGCAACAAATTCTACTGATTTTTATTTTGCCATAAAAAAAGTGAACGCCAATTAAGACGTTCACTCCAACTTAAACTTTCAATTATGAGAAAACTTTTTTTACACACCCATGTAATCCCTTAACAGGTTTGATCCTGAATAAGTTTGTAATTTTTTTAAGGCTTTATCTTTTATTTGTCTAACTCTTTCCCTTGTGAGGCCATATCTTGACCCTAAATCTTCGAGGCTTACCGGTTCATCAATGCCTATTCCATAAAAAGAACAGATTACTTCTTTTTGACGCGGCGTGAGTAACGATAATGAACGTTGAATTTCCTGTCGCAAAGAATCATCGAACATAATTTGTTTATCCGCACTGTCAGCGTTACTGTTTTCAAGTACATCCATCAAAGTATTTTCTTCTCCGTCGCTTAATGGTGAATCCATACTTACATGTCTTGCTGCAACATTCATGGTTGCTGCCACTTCTTCGCTTTCTACATTAAGATAGCTTGCTAATTCTTCAACACTTGGCGGGCGTTCAAATTCCTGTTCGAGGTGAGAATATGCATGGCTGATTCTTTTGGTTAAACCAACTTTATTCAAAGGCAATCTTACAATCCGGGCTTGTTCTGCCAAAGCCTGCATGATGCTTTGGCGAATCCACCATACTCCATAGGAAATAAATTTGAATCCACGTGTTTCATCAAAACGTTGTGCTGCTTTTATAAGCCCAAGGTTTCCTTCGTTGATAAGATCGGGAAGCGTGAGTCCCTGGTTTTGATATTGCTTGGCTACCGAAACCACAAAACGTAAGTTGGCTTTGGTAAGTTTATCCAATGCTTTTTGATCTCCTTGTCGTATCAGCCTTGCTAATCGTACTTCTTCTTCGGGGGTAATCATTTCAACCCTTCCGATTTCCTGAAGATATTTTTCTAAACTTTCACTCTCCCGGTTGGTAATGGATTTAGAAATTCTTAATTGACGCATACTCATACAGAGATAAATTTAAGTGGTTTGAAGAATTAATTCTTTCTTCTTAATGTTTCATGTGTAGTAAACGTAAATTAAGCGGGGTTAAGTATGTTATTAAGGAATATTATTTCATTTTCAGTATAAAATAATTATTTTTTGAAATAAATTACTAAAAAAAATGATAAATGTGGTTTGTTAGTTAATTTATTTTCTATTATTGCAGATAATGACTTTATCAATATTAAGATGAGTAAAAAAATACAATATACTGTTGAGTACCCGGTAAGATGTTCTCCTGCCATTTTGTTTGAATTTCTTTCCACTTCTTCAGGCTTGCAGGAATGGTTTGCCGATAAGGTAGAAGATGAAGGCGGAGTTTTCAGTTTTTCCTGGTCTGGTTCTGCAGAAGAAGCCAAGGTGGTAGAAATGGAAGAAAATAAATCAATTAAATTTCACTGGCTTGATTCACCGGAAGATGAATTTTTTGAGTTTAGTATCGAAAGATCTGAAGTAACCAATCAAACGATTTTGGTGATTCATGATTTTGCCGAAAAGAAAGATATTAAAGACCAGAGCCAACTCTGGGAAACTCAGGTCAAAGATCTTTTTCACCGCCTCGGAAGCTAATTTTTATAAATTCAATAATTTCCTCAAAAGCTTCCTCTAAAAATTTTTCAGCTGAATTCCATTCAGTTAAACCTGTTTTTTTTGCAATCTTTAAAAAGTTTTTATAAGCCAGACTGTTAATTTTATCTTCGTTCAGTTCATTAATATTTACAAAATTAGACGGATGAGAATGATGTTGCCATTCATTTTCATTAACTGAAACTGAAAATCCCTTTTCTTTAAGAAATGGTATTGCTTTAGCAAAATTTGGGTTGGGTTTAAAATTTTCTCCCGAGAGATGAAGGGAAATGCTAAAAAAATTTCCCCACCAAAACATCGTTCTGATGGCAAAGATTTTTTCTTTCCTAAATATCGCCGGGTAATCAAGTATGGCATAGGGAAGCCCTTTATAATTTTCGCCTTTTGAAATTTTCCCTCCGGGTTTCAGTAATTCTGTTGGAAGAAAATGCTTTTCCTTTTCAACGATTTTTTTATAATCATTATGCAATTGCCCTAAAAGCCGGTAAACTTTTTCTATTATTAATTGTTTTGTAAAAATCCATTCGGTATTATTCACCAATTCCATTTCGCGGCCCGAAAGCTGTATTTTTGCTTCTTGATTCATATTTGAAATTTACAACAAAAGAGCTAATGCTCCGGTATTTTAGATGTTCAAAAAACTTGACAAATTAATATTAAAAGCTTTTGCGTGGCCGTTTATCGCCACCTTTTTTATTACACTGTTTGTATTTATGATGCAAATATTGTGGAAATATATTGATGATCTTGTAGGAAAAGGGCTGGATATGTGGACGCTTTTAAAGTTTTTAGTTTACGCGAGCGCTACGCTTGTAACGCTGGCAATGCCTATCGCAATCCTTATTTCTTCTATTATGACATTTGGGAAATTGGGTGAAAATTTTGAGTTGGTTGCTATTAAATCTTCAGGAATTTCTTTATTGCGTTTTATGCGTCCTTTATTATTTGTAACCATTCTTCTTTCAGGGGTTGCTTTTTTATTTGCCAATTATATTGCACCAAAAGCGAATTTAAAATTCGCAGTTATCTATCACGATATTTATACAAAAAGCCCTGCTTTTGATTTAAAAGACGGTGTTTTTTACAATGGTTTCCGTGGGTTCTCTATTAAGGTAGATAAAAAAGATAAAGACCGAAGTACGTTGCATAAAGTATTAATCTATGAGCAAACAAATAGCGTTCAGGACAATACTATTATTTCTGAAAGCGGGAAAATGACGATGAGTGATGATAAAAAGTTTCTTCAGTTTAAACTGGAAAACGGGAACAGGTACCAGGAAAATGGAAATTTTAATTATAAAAACAATGAGTTTATTGATCTTCAATTTAAAGAATACAATAAACTTTTTGACCTGAGCCAGCTTAATCTTCAAAAAACATCCGATAGCCTTTTTATGAACAACATACGGATGAAAACGATGCGACAATTGAATGTTGATCTGGATTCTTTGAAACATGCCCCGGATTCACTTTACAGTAAAAATCACAGCGAACTTGCTTCTTATATAAGGTATTCAAAATTCAAAGACACTATCGCCAGCAAAAAAGAAATAGCAGCGGTAAAAGAAAAAATCCTGGCAAAAAAACCGGACTCTTTTGATGCTTTGATTCCTGATAGTCTGAAAACAACCGTATTCGACCAGACATTAACCCAGGTAGACAATGCACGTAATCTTTTACAGGTACTTGTAGCAGATTATAAAGCTCAAAATGATGATATTACAGCTCATCAAATAGAATGGCATAAAAAACTATCGGTCTCTATCGCATGTCTCGTCTTGTTTTTTATAGGCGCTCCTTTGGGTTCTATCATTAGGAAAGGAGGGCTGGGAATGCCTTTGGTGATGGCGTTGCTTTTTTTTATGATTTTTTATTTATTGAACATTTTTGGCGAAAAGTTTACAAAAGATCATGTTCTTATTCCTATTGTTGGCATGTGGTTGCCGGTGATTATTCTTTCACCGGTAGGATTTTTTCTTACTTATAAAGCCATGCATGATTCTCAATTATTTAATAAGGAATACTATTACCGGTTCTTTAAAAAGATAAGATGGGCAATAAATCGTGCTGCAGGAGTTTTAAAAGGAACCAGAAGAGTTTGATAAAAATTGTCTGAAATTTCAACAGGTCTTCCTTTAATTGTCTCAGCCTTTGCTCAAGAAGCTACTAAATAAGAAGCAACTAAAACAAAGGCTGATAAATTGAAAAGCAATCTGCTGCAAATGTAAAGAAACCTGACATTCAAATCCAAATATTTCATGAAGATTTTTTTTCATTTCTGTCAATTGTGTTTGTTGTAACATATCCTTTTAAAAAGATTTATATTCGCTCTGTTTCAAGTTAAAAATATCTATTAATCATTATGAAAGAATGGAAAGAATTTCACGAAAAAAATAAAGACCGGTTTTTAAATGAGATGATGGAATTGCTTCGTATTCCCTCTGTAAGTGCTAAAAAAGAACACAGAGATGATATGGTAAAATGTGCTGAGGAAGTAAAGAAAAGTTTACTGGAAGCAGGTGCCGATAAAGCCGAGGTGATACCAACAGATGGATTCCCTGTAGTGTATGCAGAAAAAATAATTGATAAAAATAAACCAACTGTTTTAGTGTACGGGCATTATGATGTTCAGCCTGCAGAACCGCTGGAACTATGGCACAGCCAGCCTTTTGAACCGGTGATAAAAGACGGTAAAGTTTTTGCCCGCGGATCAGCCGACGACAAGGGCCAGTTTTTTATGCATGTAAAAGCAATGGAGATAATGACTAAAACAAATTCTTTGACTACTAATATAAAATTTATTATTGAAGGAGAAGAAGAAGTGGGCTCGCCGAATCTTGGCAAGTTTGTAGAACAAAACAAAGAGCTTTTGAAGGCGGATGTGATATTAATAAGCGATAGTTCCATGCTCAGTTTGGAAACGCCTTCACTGGATGTGGGTGTGCGTGGTTTGTCATATATAGAAGTTGAAGTTACCGGTCCGGGCAGGGATTTGCACAGTGGAACATATGGTGGAGCCGTTGCGAATCCGATCACGGTTTTGGCAAAAATGATAGCAAGTTGCCACGACGAAAATAATCATATAACGATTCCCGGTTTTTACGATGATGTGTTGGAAGTTCCTGCAGTAGAAAGAGCGTTAATGAATGAAGCGCCTTCTAGTGAAGAAGAATATAAAAAAGAAACCGGCTCAAAAGAATTATGGGGAGAAAAAGGATTTACAACCATTGAACGCACCGGCATCCGGCCTACGCTGGAAGTAAATGGCATTTGGGGCGGATACCAGGGAGAAGGAGCAAAAACTGTTTTGCCTTCAAAGGCTACTGCTAAAATTTCAGCAAGACTGGTTCCCAATCAGACTTCCGATAAGATCACTCAGAAACTCATTGATTATTTTACTTCAATTGCACCTTCTTCTGTTTCGGTAAAAGCCTTTCGACATCACGGCGGTGAGCCATATCTTACGCCGATTGACAGCAAAGGTTACCAGGCTGCAACAAAAGCGATAGAAACTACTTTTGGTAAAACTCCGGTTCCTGTTCGTGGCGGAGGAAGTATTCCTATTTGTACTATACTTGAAAAAGAATTAGGGGTAAAGATAATTTTTATGGGTTTCGGGCTTGACAGTGATAATCTTCATTCGCCAAACGAGAAATACGGAATTGCAAACTTTAATAAAGGCATAGAAACCATTCCTTATTTTCATAAATATTTTGCTGAATTGTCAGGTGATAAATAAAATAAGAATCTGCTTTATTTGTTTGTTTACTGTAATTTAAAATTTTGCAACCGTAAGATTTATTGCAGAAAAGGATTTTCTTTCATCTCCTGTCCAATGGTAGTTGCAGGTCCATGACCCGGATAAACTTTTACGTCTTCCGGAAGTTTGAAAAGTTTTTCTTTGATATTTTTTAAAAGGGTTTCGTGGCTGCCATAAGGAAGGTCGGTTCGACCGATGCTGTTTTTAAAAAGCACGTCGCCACCAATAATAAAATGTTGTTTTTCACAATAAAAACAGATACTTCCGGGCGAATGTCCCGGTGCATGGATCACCTCAAGCTTATCCTCCCTCAATGTAACAAAATCTCCTTCCTCTAAATAAACTACATCGCCCTGGTAATTATCAAAAGGAAGATTGAACATTAAACCTGATGCAGGAGCCATTTCAAGTATCTCTTTTTCCCTTTGATGCGTATTTAACGTTAATTTAAATTCTTCTGCAATAAATTTATTGCCAAATACATGATCAAGGTGGCAATGGGTATTTAATAAAATTTTGGGCTGTAATTTGCGGTCGGCTATGAAAGATTTCAGCTCTTCTTTTTCAGCATCAAAATAACAACCGGGATCAATTATGATACATTCGTTGTGTTCATTGTACAGCAAATAAGTATTTTCCTGCACAGGGTTGAAAGTAAAAGCTTTTATTTGAAACATAAATGTAATAATTGATTGAGCAATAAATTCATTTCATTGATTAACACGAAACGTTTAATTTTAGGGCGATTATAATGTAAAGCACATGCAAGATCACAAGAAACTAAAGTACAAAAAAATAATTCTGTTTTCCCTTTTTTTATTTGCGGTAGGTTTTGCAAATGCGCAGGTGAGTACAGTTCAATTTGGTAAAAACCGGTTGCAGTTTAAAAAATTCAAATGGCAATATTACCAGACACTAAATTTTAATTCTTATTTCCATCAAAATGGCCAGGAACTGGCGAAATATGTGGCGCAGGTAGCTGAAGAAGAACTTCCGGGTATAGAGAAATTTGTTGAATATAATTTACAACGCCGTGCCAATATTATCATCTACAACACCTTTGATGAGATGAAGCAAAGTAATATTGGTCTTGGACAGGATTGGCAAAATGCGGGTGGCGTTACCAAATTGGTTAATAATAAAATGGTTGTTTATTATAATGGAAACCATGCCGATCTGCGGCGGCAGATACGTGAGGGGATTGCTTCAATTTTAGTTCAAAATATATTATTTGGTGAAGATTTGGGAGAAGTTGCCGGAAACGCGGCTTTACTTGATCTTCCGCAGTGGCTTATCGATGGCTATATCGCATACGTTGGTGAGAACTGGAGCCCTCAACTTGATGACGATCTTAAAAATGAAATCCTTAGCGGTAAATACACTAATTTTTACCAGCTTGCTTTTGACAGGCCTTTACTTGCCGGCCATGCTTTTTGGTATTATATCGAGGAAAAATATAAGAAAGAAAACACTTCTTATTTATTGTATCTCGCAAGGGTTTATAAAAGTTTAAAACGCGCCTCACAACAGGTTACCAAAAAACGAAAATTCAGAGATGTATTGTCCGATTTTATGCAATACGAGGAAGAGAAATATGATAATGATATTTCTCATCGAAAAAATTATCCTAAGGGAAACGAGATCATCGATTATACAGTAGGCAAAAGGGTTAATTATTTTCACTTCAATGTAAATCCAAATAAACGCAATGGCTCTTTTGCAGTGGTTCAATATAAAAAGGGAAAATACAGTTTAATATTGAATGAAGATGGTGAAGATAAAACGTTGTTGAAGTTTGGCGTAAAAACTCAACAACATTCGATAAATCCTAATTACCCGATGATGGCATGGGATCCAAAAGGGCAGAGACTTTCGGTGCTATATGAAAAGGATGGAAGGCTTATGCTTTTTGTTTATGATGTAATTACCAAAGGAAAGACTATTAACAGGGATATCACCAATGTTTTTGACCAGGTGCAGGATATGAAATATATGGTCACCAGCCAGACCTTACTTTTCAGTGCAGTAAAAAACGGTCATTCAGATATATATACCTATGATGTTGCCCATGGAACCGTAAAGCAGGTAACGGATGATGTATATGATGATTTGGATCCTTCTTATATCAACCTGCCTAACAAAAGTGGAATTATTTTTTCCAGTAACAGGCCGTCTGCAGAAGCAAAAGGTGGTGATACTTCGTTAATGAATAACCGCTTTAATATTTTCCTGGTTACCAATTTTGAAGCCGGAAAACCGGGACTTAACCAGATTACGCAATTGACAAAATTGAAATTTGGAAATGCACGTTATCCAAGCCCCTACAGTGATGCTTATTTCACCTTTTTGAGTGATATGAGTGGAATTCAAAACCGTTACGCCGGATTTTTTACCACCCGAACCACCGGTGTGGATACCTTGGTAATAATTGGAGATGAAATTCTAAGAAATCCCGATATCCCTGAAATTGATTCTACCTTAAAAGTATATCATAAGCAAGATGTTGATTCGATAGCAGTGGTGGCCATCTCAAAAGATTCGGCCTATGTTTTCCCTTTAAGTAATTATGCCAGCAGTATTTTGGAAACAAAAGAAGCAGGCGAAGATCACCAGGTAAGTGAAGTGACACGCCAAAGTGATGATAAAATTCTTTATAAATTAAGGATTGATGAAAATGCGCTAAGACGAAGAAATGTAACTGCCAGGGCTACGACCTATATGAAAGAAGTAATGGCAAAAAGCAGGCTTGGCTCCGGAGAGGAAATTCAAGCGCCCCAGCCTGTTTCTCAGCAGGATGATATTTTTCAGCATGAATTTAAACCCGAGAAAAAGGACAGCGCCAGAATAGCAGAATTGAATAACCAGGCGCAACCGGATCAATCACTTGTATTGGCAACTGCAAGGCTTTACCCATATAAACCATTAAAGTTTGCTGCGGATTATGTAGTGGCGGGGTTTAATAATAATGTATTAGGAACAAAATACCAGGTTTACACGGGTGGATCCGGGCCTATAACGCTCTCCAGTAATAATGGATTGAATGGAATTATAAATCTGGGAACTGCAGATATTATGGAAGATATTAAAATCACTGGCGGATTTCGTTTATCAACTAATTTAAAAGATAACGATTGGTTGTTCCAGTTTACTAATCTTAGAAAAAGAGTGGATTGGGGATTGATGTATTATCGAAATGTTCAGTCCGTATCTTTTGGAGATAGTACCGGATATTATCCGGGAAAAATAGTTTCAAATCTTTACCAGGGAAGTATTTCATACCCGTTTGATGAAATACGTAGTCTTCGCCTTAATCTTGGAGTAAGAAGGGATAACGTGGTAATAAGCGGAGTTGACCAATCATCACTTTTTACTGGCGGACAGTCAAAAACTTATGGCCTTATGCATCTGGAGTATGTTTACGACAATACTTTGAACCCTGCCCAAAATATATGGGATGGTATCCGGTACAAGGCTTATATCGATATAAATTCACAAATTAATAAATTACCAATCGGGCAGTTGGGGCGCAGTACTTTCAACTTTGGATTTGATGCAAGAGCTTATTATCCGATTTACAGAAATTTTATTTGGGCGGGAAGAGTAGCAGGAGATTTCAGTTGGGGTAATCAGAAATTAATTTATTATCTCGGGGGTATTGATAACTGGTTTATGTTTGGAAGCAATCAAAAGACAGATAAGAATGGGGCTACTTCTTACCGGTATTTTAATCCTGCCAATCAACCTGCTCCTGATCAGAATTATGCTTTTCAATCGCTGGCAGTTAATCTTCGGGGTTTTATTCAAAATGCTGCAAACGGCAATAATGCAACAGTCATTAATAGTGAATTCAGGTTGCCTGTATTTACCACTTTCTTTAATAAGCCTATTAATAATGCATTTGTAAGAAATTTTCAGCTAATACAATTTATTGACCTGGGAACTGCATGGAATGGGGCTTACAATAAAATCGGAAGACCTTCTATTACTTACCAGGATCCTTTAAACCCTACCGTTTCCGTTAATCTCAAAGCGCCCGGTATCGGACCTTTCCTGGGTGGGTACGGTTTTGGCGTGCGTAGTACTTTATTGGGATATTTTTTAAAGTTTGACGCAGGTTGGCCAATGAATGGTTTCTTCCGCGGAAAACCAATATATTACTTTAGTATGGGGCTGGATTTTTAGAAATGATTTAATCGTATAAAAGGCGCCCGGAGAAACAGATTTCTTCGGGTGTTTTATTTTTTACAGTGAACCAATTTATTCTTCGAATTGTTATTCTGATGTATTAATTTTAATAACAATTAACTAACCCGTAATGAAAAAGTTTGTGCGCAGGTTTTTTTTATTTCAAGCTTTTATACTTTTAATAATTTGCCAACAATTATATGCTCAACAAATACCCACGAAGCAGGCGCTTTTTCTTGTTAAACAGAATTCTTCCTTTCTAAATTTATCTTCTGATGATATTGAAAATTCAATTGTTTCAGATGCTTATATTGACCACAGTTCTAATACACAATTAATTTACCTGCAGCAATCCTACCGTGGAATTCCTGTTTATAACGCCATACAGGTAATTGCTTTAAAAAATAACCATGCCGTTTCAGTTGAAGGAAAACGGATTGCTAAGATTGAGGAAAAAATTATTGGTTCAAAAGAGGAGACTCCAGTTGTTTCTGCAAGTCAGGCGGTATCAGTGGCGGCGAGGGAATTAAAAATTCAACAACCAGTTTCTTTGGTTGTTTTAAGAACCGATAATAAAAATCAAAACGTAGAATTTTCTTCTGCTATTTCAAAAGAAAATGTCACTTCAAATCTTATGTGGGTTGCAGGTAATGATGGAAAGGTAAGGCTTGGATGGCAGGTAAAAATTGTTCCGCATAATTCAAACGCCTATTGGCTGGTACGTTTAAATGCGAATGATGAAACCATTTTAGGAAAAGATAACCTTACATTAAGCGACAATTGGGATCATCCCGTTAATAGGGCAAAAAAAATCTCGTTGAAAAATAATTTATTTACAAATAAAAAACCTCAACAGAAACTAAAATTTTCACCTAAAACCATTCAATCTTCTGAATACGAGGTTATTCCTTTTCCAGACGAGGCAATGAGTTTTCCCGGGGGTACCCCTATTCCTGTAAGTAATCCGTGGCTTTCATCAGGTTCTTCAAATCCTGCAATTTCTTTAGGTTGGCATAATGATGGAACTACCGATTATTCTTATACCCGCGGTAATAATGTATGGGCCAAAGAAGATCATGCGGGTAATAATAGTAATACAGGAGCACCTGCTACCTCTATATCTGCCGCACCTTATCTCACTTTTGATTTTCCTTTTTATGCTGATCAACAGCCTGATACCGGAAGTGATATGAATTTTGCCATAACACAATTATTTTATTGGAATAATGTGATGCATGACGTAAGCTACCAATATGGTTTTGATGAGGTTTCCGGTAATTTTCAAAATAATAACCAGGGAAGAGGTGGCTTGGGAAATGATTTTGTGTATGCAGATGCACAGGACGGCAGCGGCACCAATAATGCCAATTTTTCTACTCCTGCAGATGGTTCTAATCCAAGAATGCAAATGTTTTTATGGTCACCTGATCAGTCCAAAAATTTAAATATTAATTCACCTGCATCAATAGCAGGCCCAATGCCTTCGCTTGAAGGTTCATTAAGTACAAATAATTTATTAAAAAAGTGGTTTCTAATTTGTAATACTTACAAAAAATCAAAATAATATCATGCGAGTTATAAAATCCTTTGGTTGGGCATTCAATGGTTTAAAAGATTGTATCCTTCATGAAAAAAATTTCAGGATTCAATATATACTTGCTTTGCTGGTAGTAATTGCAGGAATATTCTTTTCGCTCTCCGCAACCGAATGGATGATAATTCTTCTGTCTTTCGCTGTGGTATTAAGTTTCGAGATCATTAACTCTGCTATTGAAAAACTTTGCGACCTGGTTTCTCCTGATTTCAACCTCACCATAAAAAAAGTAAAAGACATGTCTGCATCAGCGGTTTTACTTTCAGCAATCATTTCTTTTATTATCGGTTGCATCATTTTCTTGCCTAAAATCTTCGCGCTGCTTTAGAAAAAGAAATCTTTATTTTTTATTCGTTTACTGTGAAAATATTTTTATTTTTCAATCACTACTTTTTGCACAGTTGAAATATCTCCGCCTGAGATTTTAAGGTAATAAACGCCTGATGGAATTGCGTGTATAGGTATGCTGTTATATTCATCTTTCATAATCACACTGGAAATTATTTGCCCTACAGAATTTAAAAGATACACATGCAAGGTTTGTTTATTTCCTGCTACAGAAATATTGATATGATCTTTTGCAGGATTTGGAGAAATAATAATAGTAGCCGGTGCAAAATCAAATGAAACCGATCTGACTTCAGAATAAAGAATTTTTCCATCCCGGTCAGTTTGGCTGATCCGGTAATAATTTACGCCTGCTAAAGGAGCGCCATCACTTGTAGTATAAAAAGTGATTCCGCTTGTATTTCCGGAAGCTTTTAATGTACCGATCGGGTAGAAATGAATTCCATCTTTACTTCGTTCAATACTAAATTGATCGGTATTTACTTCTTGCAAGGTTGACCATTTCAGTAACGCTGTTCTACCGGACTTTTCTGCTGTAAAACCTCCCCACGCCAGGGACAGCACCTGTGTAGTGATAGAAGTGACTGTATCTGAAATACTTTTTAAAACTCCTGAGTTGTCCATTAATTGTCCAAGATTATAAGCAGCCGGTGAAGTATTGATAAGAATGTCATCAATATACCAGCCGGTAGCACTGATTGTATTATCTGAAACAAACCGGAAACGGAATTTTACTGACCTGTTTTCAAAAGAAGAAAGATTAATGATCGTTTGAATAAATCCGTTACTGCTTCCGCTGAAGGCTCTTTTATTGGTAAGACTGCTGTTGGTATTAATAGTAGAATTATAGCCATTCTGGCTCATGTAAGGCCCGGCATCAAACCAGGTAGTTCCATTATCTGTCGACAATTCCACCACACCTCCATCATGTGAAGCTTCTGTATTATAGTTTTGCCAAAAACTTAGTTGTGTATTTCCTGTTATAGTATAAGATTGTTGACTGGTCAGCGTTTGTTCAACTGCGGTTGCCGGATCGCTTGCTTTTAGTGAATAAGATGCACTATGGTTTATTGTACTTGTTGACCATTTTATAG
>DAHXOZ010000055.1 GCA_027364635.1 bacterium
GGAAATATTACTTCCTATTACTGGAACTTCCAAAACGGCAACACAAGTGAAATTAAAAACCCATATCCTCAAAAATATCCGCTTTTATTAACAGAGCATAATTACCCTGTTACTTTAGTTGTTCAAAATGATTTGGGTTGTTTTGATACGGCTGTTAATAATATCCGGGTGCTTAAGAGTTGCTATATTGCTGTGCCCAGTGCCTTTACTCCTAATGGTGACGGCCTAAACGATTTTTTATATCCGTTAAATGCTTTTAAAGCTGATAATCTCGAATTTAAAGTTTACAACCGTTTAGGCCAATTGGTTTTTGAATCCACAGACTGGACTCAAAAATGGGATGGAACGATCAAGGGTGAACCACAGGATGCCGGCATATACGTGTGGACTTTAAAATATGTGCTCCACGATACCGGCAAACATGTTTTTATGAAGGGTTCAACTGTTTTGATCAGATAAAACTTTTCCAAGATCAACTGTTGTATTATCAGCTATCACCGGGTTGGGTTTGCTGATATTAATTCCATTTTCAGGGCTTTCTATATGCCGGTTATAGCTTATTCCGAAGATAAAAGAAAAAGGGATGAATAATCCTACCAATAATACCTGTAAGGAATACATGATGCGTTTTGCAAGGTCAAGAGCTTCTCCTGATTTATTGCTGATTATTGTTTTCATTTTATTTTGTTTTAATTGTTTTTTATTTAATTACATAACAAAGATATGGTTAAAAGTAGGTACTATGCAAAACATAGTACATTAATATGCATATTTCTGGTATGAGTGGTTCAAATTTCAATTTGAATGGTAATGCTGTTACTTTTCTAATCAGGAAAATCGACAAAAAATATGAACTGATTATTAGATTACCTGAGATAAATTGCAAATATCATTGTATCTTTTGCCTCAATTATTCCAAACTATATTGTATGCAAAAAGTATTTTTTTATTGCCTGGTTTTCATATTGTATTCTGCAACCTCTAATGCCCAGCAATACCAGCTTGCTTCTCCGGATGGACATTTAAAAGTTCAAATCAATACTGACAAATCGCTGCATTTTTCGTTGATGAAAGATGGTAAACCCCTTATTACATCGATAGAAGCGGCTTTAATACTTAAGGATGAAACACTTCCTGCTGCAAATGCTAAAATTTCTAAAACAGAAAAACAAAAGGTGAATGAATTAATTCATCCTGTAGTTGCGATTAAAAGCGCTACTATCCAGGATGACTATAACCAGTTGACACTGAAATACAAAAATCATTTTAATGTTGTCTTCCGTTTATATAATGACGCTTTTGCCTATCGTTTTGAAACTGATTTTCATGATAGTATTACAGTAAACAAAGAAAAATGTGATATTTCTCTTCCGGGCAATACAAGCGGATGGTTTGCTTTTGCTAACCGCTGGATGAACAGTTATGAACATATTTATCAAAAAGAGCCGATCGAAAAAGTGGATAGCAGTAAAACAGCACAACTACCTTTGCTTTTGGATCTTAATGAAGAAGGTAAATTATTAATCACAGAAAGTGACCTTCATGATTATCCGGGATTATATTTTACCGGCAACAGCGATCACCAATTGCAATCAGTTTTTCCACCGGTAGTAAAAACAGAACAAAAAACAAAATCTGACCGCACTTTTCCACCGGCAACTGTTTATGATTATATCTCGCATACAAATGGAGCTCGTACATTTCCCTGGCGCATTTTTGCTGTGGCAGATAAAGATGACCAATTGTTGAATAACCAGATCGTTTACAAACTGGCAAAACCAACCGTACTTGAAAATACAGATTGGATAAAACCAGGACAAGTAGCGTGGGATTGGTGGAACGACTGGAACATTACCGGCGTTGATTTTAAGGCAGGCGTAAATACCGAAACTTATAAATATTATATTGATTTTGCTTCGCGACATCATATTCCTTATATCATAATGGATGAAGGTTGGTATAAATTAGGCAATATGACCGAACGTGTGCCCGGCGTAGATGTAAAAGCGATTGCCGACTATGGGAAAGAAAAAAATGTGGGTGTCATTCTTTGGTGTGTTTGGCGCACATTGGATAATCAAATGAAAGAAGCAATGGATCTTTTTGAGCAATGGGGCGTGAAGGGAATTAAGGTTGATTTTATGGATCGGGATGACCAGGCTGTGGTTAATTTTTATTGGCGCTGTGCAAAGGCCGCTGCAGAGCACCATTTGATGGTTGATTATCATGGAGCGCATAAGCCAGCCGGATTAATGAGAACTTACCCTAACGTAGTAAATTTTGAAGGCGTTCCGGGGCTTGAACAGGATAAGTGGACCGATTCTTTAACTACTCCAAAAATGGCGGTGACATTGCCTTATATAAGGATGTTTGCGGGACCAATGGATTATACTCCGGGTGCGATGCGGAATGCGCAAAAGAGAGATTTTGCACCTATAAACAGCAATCCGATGAGCCTGGGCACTCGCTGCCAGCAATTGGCTATGTATGTGGTTTATGACGCGCCTTTGCAAATGCTTTCTGATAATCCGACGACATATGAAAAGGAAAAAGAATCTTTGGATTTTATAACCAGTGTTCCAACAACCTGGGATGAAACAATTCCTTTAGATGGAAAAGTAGGAGAGTATGTGGTAACTGCGAGAAGGAAAGGCGACAAATATTTTGTAGGAGCCATGACCAATTGGTCGCCTCGTGATCTTACGCTTAATTTCTCTTTTCTTCCCGAAGGAACTTTTCATATTACCTATTTTGAGGATGGGGTAAATGCGGATAGGAATGGAACTGATTATAAAAAAGTTGAAACCACCATCACAAACACTGATAAACTTAAGATTCATTTAGCGCCTGGTGGCGGATGGGCTGCAAGGATAGAAAAGTGATAAGTGAAAAATGCTGTAGCCAGTAAACAAAGAAATAATAAAGATTTTTATTTCCTCTTGTTGAGTTTTCTTTATCTATGAATTGATATTCTCTTCTTCCGGTTGATCTTCGGGTCGATTTTCGTTGTATTCAATTATAAAATTATTGGTACCGCTTCCCGTGATAATATTCATATAATTTAACTGAACCAGTTCCAGGATATTCAGGAAAAAAAATATTGCGTGAATGCGATCATCACACACATCAAATATTTTTTCGAACGAAACGGTTTTTTCGGTTTTAATCATGTCCAGCATATATTTTCGCGTTCCCTCCATCGTATAATTGTAGCTGATAACCGTGTGAACCGGCCGGTTTCTTTTATCGAGTAAGCGTTGTGCAACTTTTTCAAAAGCCTTCATTAGTTTAAATAAAGTCACCGTTTGTATTTCAGTTCCCTCACCGGCTTCTTCGCCAATAAGAGCCAGTTCTTCCCTGATATTTCCACGCCTTGACATGAGCATTCTAAGTGCTTCCATTTCGCTCATTTTTTGAGAAGCTTCCTTAAACTTTTTGTATTCAAGAATCTTATCTACCAATTCCTGTCGTGGATCAATTTCATTTCCTTCGGCATCTATTTCCTTTCTTGGAATCAGCATTTTTGCCTTGATGCGCATTAATGTGCTTATGAATAGTATAAACTCACTGCTAAGTTCAATATTCAAAGTTTCGCTTTGGTGAATGTAGTCCAAAAAATCATTGGTAATTTTCGAAATAGGTATATTATAAATATCCAGTTCATCACGTTCAATAAAAAATAAAAGCAGGTCGAACGGCCCTTCAAACTGGGGTAACTTTATTTGGTAAGTTTCTGTATTCATTTAAAAAATATTTTGAAACAAATTTTTGTTTCATCTCGTCAAGGTAAAAAAAATCCCAATGAAAAGATCATCGGGATTGCAAATTTATTGAAATAAAATCACTGCTTTTTTAACTCGTCCCTGATCTCTTGTAACAATTTATCTGTGGTAGATATTGCCGGAGGCGGAGGAGTGGGTTTCTCAGCTTCTTTTTTCTGAAACTTAGCAATGGTTCTGATTAACATGAAAATTACAAGGGCTATAACAATAAAGCTAATAACCGCGTTTAAAAAGTTTCCATACGTTACTTCACCCCATTTTAGCTCCGATATATTTTTGGCACCCACTGCATTAAGTGCAGGTGTAAGAAGCAGCGGAGTAATAATATCTTTCACTAATGAGGAAACAATAGCGCTGAATGCAGCACCAATAATTACAGCAACAGCAAGATCCATCACATTGCCTTTCAAGGCAAATGCTTTAAAATCCTTAATAAAGCTCATGGTTTAGAATTTAAAAATGAGTAAATGAAGTTTTAGTTAAATTTCGATACCTGAATGCCTGAAAATCTAATAAATAAATGTACTTTATTTATTTAAACTTTTAAGTCCTGTGAACAAAACTTTTACCAGCAAAATGATTATTTTTCTATTTGTAGTAATTCTCTTCTTAATTGTTTAGCTGTTTTTGTACTACCATCATGGCTCCAGCCGGGCGGCATAATTAAATATTTTATCTTAAGTGAAAAGGGTATTTTCTTACTCATATCCCTGGAAATATCCTTCCATTCATGAAAAATAATATGAGTCAGGTGATAAGGCTGGGATAACTTTTTTGTCAATCCATATTGAATCGGATCTTCTTTTACTTCTTCCTGGAAAGTGCCAAAAATTTTATCCCAGATGATGAGTACCATTCCTAAATTTTTATCGAGATACCTTACGTTACTTGCGTGATGAACTCTGTGATGGGCCGGACTTACAAACACCGATTCAAACCATGAAGGCATTTTATTGATGTACTGTGTATGTACCAGAATTCCGTAGATCTGCGTGAGGGAATACATAAACACGATATCGATGGGTTTAAAGCCTAGTAAAACCAATGGAATAAAATAAATGAAACGGTAAAGCGGTTGTAAAACAGAAGAGCGGAAACCTATTGTTAAATTAAATTCTTCTGAAGAATGGTGTGTTACATGAACTGCCCAAAATATTCTGCAAAAATGATCAACGCGATGTTCGAAATAAAAAGCAAGGTCTTCTGCAATGAAAAGTAGAAACCAATAAAGAAAAGGATTAAACGAAAAACTGATAAAATGAAATTGAAAAACTGTAATAAGAATTACCAAATAAACGGCGCGAAATAAAAGATCAATCCCTCCATTCAATACACAGAGATAGACATTCATTAATGTACCCTTAAGCGTATAGTATTTTTTTAAATGAAGATTACTTAATATTATTTCCGCTAAGATTACAACAATATAGATTGGCGTAGTTATTAATATCAGTAGTTGTTCATTTAACATGAAAGGTTCAATTTAAACTGACATAATTTCTTTTTCTTTGGTAGCAAGATGCTTTTCAATAAGTACAATATGTGTATCCGTAATAGATTGAATTTCATCTTCAGCCTCTTTGGCCTCATCTTCACTTAATCCTTCTTTTTGTGCTTTTTTTATTTGCTCTATTGCATCGCGACGAATATTGCGTATTGCAATTTTTGCCTGCTCGCCTTCGGCATTACTTCTTTTCACCAATTCCCTTCTTCTTTCTTCAGTTAAAGGTGGTAAAAATAAACGAATTATGTTTCCATCATTCTGAGGGTTAATGCCAATATTAGCAGCGATGATTGCTCTTTCAATTGGCTGAAGCATATTTTTTTCCCAGGGTTGAATGGTAAGTGTGCGGGCGTCGATTGCGCTTAAATTACCAACCTGGTTAATAGGAGTGGGAGTTCCATAATAATCAACTGTAATACCATCCAGCATGGTAGGATTTGCTTTCCCGGCTCTTATTTTTACTAATTCAGTTTCAAAATGCTCGTTTGCTTTTTTCATTGAAACGTTGGCTTCATCTATTATTTCTGTAGTCTCTTCTAACATTTCTCAAAATTTATAAATGCTGATTAAGGCCAAAATTGGCTTTATAAAAGTCCACAAATTTATGAAAACGAAATGATAAAAAGGGAATTAGTGAATGATTAATCCTGTGCAATGGTTTCTTCGGAGAAAGTAAAAATCTTGTGAGAATGAAGAATAGGCTTTTCATTAAGTTGCCCTTTGGTAACCACCATTTTTCTTTTTTGCCTGAAGTAATAAACTATACTTACCAGTAGAATAGAAGTTGCTGTAAGGACGAGTATCACTAAAGAAGCACCAGCAAACCGTAAAATATATGCAATAAATATGAAAACGATGTTAGTAAATACACAAGTCAACGCGATGGATTTGTGGCTGAAACCAATGTCTAACAAAAGATGATGAATGTGATTTCTGTCTGGCCAAAAAGGTGATCGACGATTGACAATTCGAAAACTAACCACCCTTAATGTATCAAAAAGGGGGACAATCAAAATTGCAAAACCTAAAGCAGGAGAGGAAGCTATTGGAATCAAAGAAGATGGATCAGATGCAACATTAATAAATTTAATTACCAATATTGAAGTGATAAGGCCAATTAGTAACGAACCTGTATCACCCATAAATATTCTTGCCGGGCTAAAATTGTAGATTAAAAAACCGGCTAGGCTACCGGCAAGGGATAATGCCATTATCGCATAAAGAGTTTGCCCCGAGTAATAAAAATAAATTCCAAATATAAGGGAAGTAAGCAAGCCCAGGCTTCCTGCCAGGCCGTCAACCCCATCTATCAGATTAAATGAATTAGTGATGACAACGATTGTAAACAAGCTTATTAAAAATGCTGCAGTAGAAGGAAGTGAATGGATGCCAAATATCCCGTGAAGATTATTAATTTCAATACCTCCAAATTTTATGATGATACCTGCAGCAATTAATTGTCCGACAAACTTTTTAGTGGCAGTAAGAATTAAGATGTCATCTTTTATTCCCATAAAAAAGATGATCATTATTGCAGCCATAAAATATTGAAGAACAGAAACAGCAGAAGGTGGAACACCAATAAGTGTAGCAAAAATAAAGCCTGCAAAAATGCCTAAACCGCCTAACGTTGGAATAACAACGTTATGTACTTTTCTTTCGCCAGGTACATCAAAAAGCTTTTTGTCTTTCGCAACTTCAATGATTACCGGGATAGAAAAAAATGTAATTAAGAATGCTAATCCGCTGCTAAAAATGATATTTTCCATGCAATGGTGTTAAAGAAATCCTTTTACAAATGTATACCTTTGTTAAAAATTAATAATAAAATACCGTTGAATTAAATAACGAAAAAAGAGCTGCAGTTATTTTATTTTTGGTCTTTTATTACTCATCCGGCCCCCCTGCTACTATGGTACCGCTCATTTTTTTCAAAGGATTTTTATGATTTTCATCGAAAAATGCCTGGTTTTTTAGGATTTCAAGGGCTCCGAATATTGCAGCGGTAAATGAAGCAGCATCTGCTTTATTTTTACCGGCAATATCTAAAGCTGTTCCATGGTCAGGACTGGTTCTTACCACCGGCAATCCGGCAGTATAATTTATTCCTTCTCCATATGCCAATGATTTTAACGGAATTAAACCCTGATCATGATACATGGCTAAAACCGCATCATACCTGTTTTGATAATTACGCGCAAAAAAGGCATCTGCACTAAAGGGGCCTGATACGATCATATTATGATGTTTTGCTTCCACCACTGCCGGGCGTATTATTTCTATTTCTTCCGATCCAATCAAGCCTTCGTCCCCTGCATGCGGATTTAATCCCAGTACAGCAATTTTGGGTTTTTCGATATTGAAATCCCTTTTAAGAGAAGCATGTAAAATATTAATCTTGCTTAAGATATTTTCTTTGGTAATGTATTGAGCTACCTCTTTCAATGCAACATGCTCTGTAACCAAACCTACCCTGAAATCTCCAGCTGTCAATAACATCACCACATCTTTTTGCTCAAAATAATCTTTAAAAAAAGGGGTGTGGCCGGTATAAGGGAAATCGCTGTTGTGCACATTTTTTTTATGGATAGGGGCCGTTACCAAACCATTTATTTGCCCTTTCTTCAGGGCATCTGTTGCTGCCTTGAGGCTTTTTACAGCGTATATTCCACCTGTTTCATTTAATTCTCCGGGATTAATTACCACTTCTTCTTCCCAACAGTTATAAATATTTACCTGTTTGGTATTTATTTTATTAAAATCTTTTAAAGAAGTAAAACTGAAATTGTAATCCGTAATAATTTTTCTGTAAAAATTAATCACTTTATTGCTGGCAAAAATTACGGGTGTAAAAAATTCAAGAATACGACTATCAGAAAGCGTTTTTATTATCAATTCAGGACCGATTCCATTAATATCGCCGGACGAAAATCCTATAACAGGTTTATATTCTGTATGAATAAGGTTGCTCAAAATCTTTCAGTTTGCATGGAATTGCAAGATAATAAATTATAGTTGATTCAATAACTTAATAAAAATGTGGTGGATAAAATGTTTACCATTTGTTATTACCTACATAATTTTCAATAGGCATTCTATTCGAAATACTTCTTGCAAGTGTCATTTCATCGGCATATTCAAGTTCGCCACCAAAAGAAATACCCCGCGCAATGGTAGTAATTTTTACAGGGGTGTTTTTCAATTTTTTGCTGATATAATAAATGGTGGTATCACCCTGGATATTTGGGCTTAAAGCAAAAACCAATTCTTCCGTTTTTTCTTCGTTTACTCTTTTTAATAACGAATCGATTTCCAATTGATCAGGACCAATTCCATCCAGGGGAGAAATGATTCCACCAAGCACATGATAAATACCGTTATATTGTTGTGTACTTTCAATGGCAATTACATCGCGAATGCTTTCTACTACGCAAATGATATGCTGTTGCCGGCTGCGGTTAGCACAAATATTGCATAACTCTTTATCAGCAATGTTTTTACAGCGCGAACAAAAATGAATTTCTTCTCTCATTTTTAAAATAACATCACTGAACCCTTTTACATCACTTACTTCTTTTTTTAAGAGATGAAGAACAAGGCGTAAAGCCGTTTTTTTACCAATGCCGGGCAATTTTGCAAATTCGTTAACCGCATTTTCTAAAAGGGAGGAGGAAAAGATCATTATGCAAAATTAAGAATTACAATTTTGATTTTTGAAGTGATTAAGTCTTTGGTAAACCAACAAATAATCTGAATTTTTATTTTCATAAACCAGCTTAGGGCAGCACTAAAAAACTTACAATATCAAATCTGCCTCATTATCCCAATCTGCACGTATACTGATCTTTTTACGAATTGGCGTTACTATTTCGGGTTGTTTTTTAAGCTGATAATTTCCCGGATCCCAAGTTCCGTTATCATTTTCATCATTCAATATTCGCAACTCGTATTCACCAGGTTCAAATAATTTCCTGCTGAATGTAGGCGAAGTTAATTTGAAGGAATCGACTACTTTATTATCTTTTACAAATTGCAAAACCGGATGAGCAATTTTATCGAGATTAGAGAAGTTGAGTTTGATACTTCCATATTCATTTTCCCGCTTTGTTTTAAAACTAATGGTGTCCGATTTTAATAATTCATCCCCTAAAGTATCTGCGGCAAAATTTTTATCTATTACCAACTTATATTTTGTGTCGGGTGCCCAGTTATTTCTAACGGCAATTATTGTTTGTGTCGTATCTAAATAAATTTCAACCGATTGAAACTGGTTAAATAAAGTATCTGTTAGTTTAATCTTCGAAGAATCAAAATTCTTTAAAGGAACAGGGAAAGTCAGGGTGAGCGGAGAAAGCAAATCTTGCGTACCGCCTGTTGCTGCTGTGCTGTATTTCAATATTTTTTCAGCTCCTTTTTTCACGGGAGCTGCAGGTTTAGGAGGGGGTTTTACATATTCTTGTTGAGAATATGCATATATTTTTACAGGGCTTACTTCTGTTGAAATATGAATGGCACTATCAGCAAAAGCAAATAGTTGTGAAGGATTGTTGTACATTTTTTGCCCGCTCACATCTTTCAAAGCATACAAATGATAAGTGCCTCCGGCAAGATTTTTAAAATGAAAATTTCCTGAAGAATCTAATCTAGCCACATACCGCGGCTTCTCTTTATAAACGGCAGAGTCGTCCAGGTTTTTGTAGAGTTCTGCAATTAAAGTGCTATCTGGTTTGCCCGTTTCAGCTAGTATCACACTTCCGTTAAAGGTTAGTGAATCAATGTAAGAACCTGTTGAGAAAACATAAGTAAAATCATGTAAGGGATTATTCTCGTTAATGTCTTGTATCGCATTGCCAAATTGAAAACTATAGGTTGTATTGGGTTGTAGCGTGTCGCGGATTTTGATGGTAACTGTTTTTAATTTCGAATTGATATTCGGGATTATTTTTGGCTCCGGTGCCACCAACAAATCTTTCTGCAAGTCTTGTAAATGCACGTATTCATCAAAAGTTAAAACGATCCTGTTTCCTTTAAAATGTATGGTTCTGTTTGGTGGAGTTGCATTTAATAAAACCGGGGGCGTGGTATCTCTTGGTCCACCGGTGGGCATCCCTATTTGTGCACACCCGCTTCCGATTACAGAAAGAAAATAACAAAAAGCCGCAGCAGCTAAAACTATTATGGAATTATAAATTTTCATTTCAGAAAAGCAAACTTAAACGCTTTGACCCGATATTGATTTTTTCTACATCCTAAATTAAAATTAAATCTCCTGATCTTCTTCAATAATATCGTGGAGAGCGATATGAATTTCATTTTCTTTTACAAAGTTGCACCACGTGCAATCTTCTTTTCCGCAGCCGGTATAAAAATCTCGCGCCTGTATTTTATTCCAAACCTCTGTTAATTGTTGCTTTACTGTCGTAATATCCGAAGGCTCAATAAAAATTTTTCTTTTCTGAAATCCTTTCGATTTATCAGGTTCAACAAAATCAAATTCGGAACTTACCACTTTCCAATCTTTCCCGTCCATATTATCAATCAGAATTTTGTAAAACACGGCTTGCCGCCAATAATCGCCACCAATCGGATTATCGGCATTGGGCGCCAATAATTTTTTCTTTGTATACTCACTGTTTACATCGCCGGTTTTATAATCAACTACATTTACTTCCTTGCCATTGAATTCCATTTTATCTATTTTTCCTTTTATAGGAATTCCGTTCACAACATTTTTTATATTTCTTTCTACCGCTACTATTTTATTCGCATGCGGAATGTAGTGATCGTAATAATCGTCTAAAACAATTTCACCTTGTTCCATTCTTCTTGCAAAAGATTCAGGGGTAAAATTTTCACGATGCCTTTTCATGAACCATTTAAAATGTTCAATCATTTTTTCTTTAGGAGGAAATTCCTGCTTTTCATTTTTTTGCATTTCTTCAAAAATCTTTTGCAAAGCGTAATGCACAGCGCTCCCAAATTCCAGCGTTTCTGATTTTCCCGCAGGAATCCTGATTAGATTTTTATAATAAAATCCGAGTGGACAATCAAGGTAATTATTTAAAGAGGTTACATTCATTACATATTTTTCGAGTACAGATGTAATAAAATCATCTTCACTTTTATCAATTTCCGGCGCTTGCGTAATGTAATTCAGAATTTCAAATTCCATCAATTGTTCTTCCGGAATTTTTACAGAGTCAATCTTTAAATTATTGCCTTCAACTATTTCAGCAACAAACATAGAATGCTCTGCGTCTTTCCCATCCGGCTTTATTTTGATAAAAGATACATTCAAATATTTTTCGGCCCTGGTAAGTGCTACATAAAATAACCTGCGTAATTCTTCTTCTGCATTTCCTGAAGGAAGGGAAGAAAATAAAGTGTCAGGGAGTTTATATCCATCATTTGGTGATGATTTTTTCTCCCACAAGTGCGCGTTCATCCCTGTTATAAAAACGTGTTCAAATTCTAACCCTTTTGAACCATGCGCGGTTAATAAATTTACGCCGGCACTGTTACCCGAGAATTGTATCAGTGGTAAAGCCAGTTTTTCTTTCTTCATCAGGTCAATCACATCAATTAATCCTTTTAAATCCAGGGAAGGATTGCGTGCGGTTGCGTCTTTTATAAAATCAAAAAATCCGGTTAGAATTTGTAACAGCCTGATTTTATCTTTATTTTTCATGATGTAGGAGAGCACTCCTCCATCTGATATAACTTTTTCAAAAAGCGTTTGTAACGGTACGTTAGATACTTCTGCAATCAGTTGTTCCAGCATTTTGCTGAAATTTTTTAAAGCAGGATTAATGCCGCTGTCAAAAAGGTCTTTGGCAATGGCATTTGCTTTTTCAGACAATAATTTTCTGATGGAAGTACGCTCATTATAATTTTTGCTGTTTACTTCCACAGTAAGTTTGGCAATTTCTATCGGTGGAATTTTATAAAAATCGAAATGTAGAATTTCAAAAAGAAGTTCATCACCACCATAAGGAATATCATGCTCTGCAACAAGATATCTTAGTATCTGGATTATTTTTTTAGCAAAAGGGTCATCAAGGATATTGATACTTTTTTTAGAGTAATAAGGAATGTTTTTTAGCCTGAAATATCTCATCAATTGCTCACCATAATTATTTTCTTTATAAATAACTGCGATCTTACCAGGCTCTACACCTTTACTAATAAGCTTTTCGATCTTATTGGTAACATCAGCCATCTCATCTTTTATCGTGTTGTATTCAATAACTGCAGGAAGGTCAATTAATTTTTGTAGTTCTTCTTTTGAACACTTCAGTTCTTTCGTAAGGCCCGGAAATTTATGAATGAGTCGTTCTGCATTTCTGTCGATCAAAGATTTCGAAACATCAAGAATGGGTTTGGTGGAACGGTAATTATTGGTAAGAACGATCTTTAAAAGGCTTTCATAATTTTTGGAAAAGTTTTCCATGTTTTCAACATTCGCTCCCTGGAAACGGTAGATACTTTGGTCATCATCGCCCACAACAAAAACATTTGGTTCGTCCCAAAAGTCAATTAATAATTGTACAATTTCATTCTGTGTGCCGCTGGTATCCTGGTATTCATCAACCAATATGTATTGAAATCTTTCCTGGTAATCGGCCAACACATTTTTGTTTTCTTTAAAAACCGCAATCACCCAATTGATCATATCATCAAAATCATACAGGTTCTGTTGCTTCATCAGGTTTTGAAATTTATCAAACTCATTTACTGCCGCAGACAACTTTTTCATTCGCTCCACCTCATTGAAATAAGCTGGTTTGTAATCACCAACTTCTTTCCCTGATTTTTTTGAAGCCCTTTTATATTTAAAATTTTCGTCGTCTTTAATTTTATCAAGATAAAGGTGGATACGTTCCTCAATAAATTCCGGCGTCCACCCTTCTCTTTTCATTGCAGAAAATAACTTTTGAAGATTATTTATTTCGTAATAAACATCGCCCCTGTATCTTTTTAGAGGATTGTTTTTCGGAAGATTATCAATTAGTGTTTTATAAAGCTGAATTTTTTCGAGGTCGGAAACGGGGTTGAGCGCTGATTTTTCAAACAATGATAAATTTTGTTGAATCACTTCATTGCAAAAACCATGGAACGTATAAATGTTTACTTTATAAGCATCAGGGCCTATAAATTGCAACAATCTTTTACGCATGGCAATGGCACCTGCATCGGTATAAGTGAGGCATAAAATATTTTGGGGAAGTGCATCTGTATCCAATAAAATTCTCCCGATCCTGGCAGCTAAAATTTGAGTTTTTCCCGTTCCCGGTCCGGCTATAACCATTACCGGACCTTCAATCGTATCAACCGCTTTTTTCTGCTCTTCGTTAAGTTTTTGGTATTCCTCACGAAACTTTTTCTCTAAGATTTCTCTATAAGTAGACATAAAACGAAGATAATTTTTTTGCCACGGATTTCACGGATTTTCACAGATTATTCCGAATAGAAATCGAGGTTATTTGTTTGTTTGCTGGAAGCCCTTTTCCTTAAGAAAATAACTCGGGCCCTTTACTATTTCTGTGAGGAATTTTTCCTAAATGTTTGTAAGCTTTCTCGGTAACCTCTCTTCCACGTGGGGTACGCATGATGAAACCTTCCTGTATCAGAAAAGGCTCGTATACTTCTTCTAAAGTTCCCGCTTCTTCGCCAACTGCGGTTGCGATGGTGGTAATGCCAACAGGGCCGCCTTTGAATTTATCGATGATCATACTTAAAATCCGGTTATCCATTTCATCCAACCCATATTCATCAACATTTAAAGCCTTAAGTGCGTGTTCAGTAATTTTTAAATCAATAACTCCATTAGAAAGTACTTGTGCAAAATCCCGAACTCTTCTTAATAAACCGTTGGCAATTCTTGGTGTTCCCCGGCTTCTTCCTGCAATTTCTTTTGCCGCATCTGAAGTGATCTTTGTTTTTAAAATTGCAGCCGAACGCAAAATAATTTTTTGTAAAGTGGGCGTATCATAATATTCTAATCTGGATTTGATACCAAACCTTGAGAGCAAAGGTGCTGTAAGCAAACCGCTTCGTGTGGTAGCCCCGATCAAAGTAAAAGGATTGAGGTTTATTTGTACACTTCTTGCATTCGGGCCGGTGTCGATCATGATATCAATACGATAATCTTCCATTGCTGCATATAAATATTCTTCGACCACATTGCTTAGCCGGTGAATTTCATCAATAAATAAAACGTCATTGGGTTCAAGATTGGTTAGCAAACCCGCAAGATCTCCGGGTTTTTCAATAACGGGCCCGCTGGTTTCTTTAATATTAACCCCCAGTTCGTTGGAAACAATGCGGCTCAGGGTTGTTTTTCCTAATCCCGGCGGCCCATGAAATAAAATATGATCGAGCGCTTCTTCGCGTTGTCGTGCAGCTTTTATAAAAATGCGCAGGTTTTCAATGATTTGTGCCTGCCCGCTAAATTCTTCAATTATGGCGGGCCGGATATTATTTTCAAACTCCTTATCAGCAGGAGTTAATACTTCTTTTTCTTTATTTAAATTTTGGTTTTGCATTTAAATTTTTTTCTACCTTGTAAAACTAAAGTTTTTTAAAGTTAAAATGGTTTTAGCTACTTTTAGATAAACTTTTGCACCTTTTAAACGTTGCTTTTCACCACTAATCAAGTCCTCCCTATCAATACTTGTTATTACTTATAAATTTGTATTATGCAAAAGAGAATTTATCGATATTGGGTATGTCAGATCTTAGGTTGGGGCGGATGGACATTTCTGAATCTTGCTTTTTTTTATTTTTTATTACAGGATACTTATTGGAAATCTGCAGAAAGAAGGCATCTTCTGTTAGCTATTCTTTTAATAGAATTTTGTTGGTATATAATCGCCACTCATTTACTAAGGTTTTTTTTAAAAAAAATCGGGTGGATTCAATTTTCAACAGATAGAGTAATCGGCTTGTTCATCATAAGTGTAATGCTTACCGGTTTGTTGGCCTATTATGGTGCAAAATCCACCGCACTTGTAACGGGAAACTCTTTAGTGCAATATGAAAAAAATCAGAATCTTAAAGAGGCTATATCTAAGGAAAAAGACCTCGGACTTTCAGGCACTAATTATTATTTGGCTCAAAAGAATAATCCGAAAGATTCCACCAATTATCAAACGGTACAAAACATAAAAAAATCCACGGGTTGGTATAGAAATAGTGACGGAGTATGGAAATATGAAGAACAACACCGTGGACGTTTTTGGTGGGATATTATTTTTACTTTTATTTTAATAGCACTTTGGTTGTTGCTTTATATGATATGGCATTACCTTGAAAGAAACCGTAAAGATGAAGTGGACAGGTTAAACCTTGAAAAAACGGTTAAAGAACTGGAACTAAAAACCATTAAATCGCACATCAACCCTCATTTTATATTTAATTCTTTGAACAGCATAAGGGCTTTGGTAGATGAAAATCCAAAACGTGCAAGGACAGCCATTACTGAGCTTTCAAATATTTTAAGAAGCAGCCTGCAGGTGGAAAAAATGGAAACTGTTCCATTGCATAAAGAACTCGACATTGTAAAAGATTACCTGGCTTTGGAACAAATGCGTTTTGAAGAAAGATTAAAAGTAGAAATGGATATTGATGAAGATACGCTGGAGCAGCGGGTGCCTCCGATGATGTTACAAACCCTGGTTGAAAATGCTATCAAACACGGTATAAGTAAGAGAATTAACGGCGGAACAATAAGAATAATTTCAAGATTTACAGATAAAGATTTTGAATTGATTGTTCAGAATTCGGGCAATCTTGAAAACAAAACTGATGAGGGCTTTGGATTTAAAAGCACGCGCGACAGGCTAAAGTTTTTGTGTAATGGCCACGCATATTTTAAGGTGGAAGAAATTGCCGGAACCAAAGTTCAGTCTAAAATTGTAATGCCTGTTAAATATTAATTTTCATAAAAAAATAAATTATAAAAAATATGCTGAAAGTGGTTCTTATAGACGATGAGCGGCTTGCCAGAAGTGAGCTTAGGAGAATGTTGGAAGAATTTTCTGATGTAGAAATATTAGGAGAAGCTGCGAATTCTGCTGAAGGAATAGAAAAAGTTGAATCGTTAAATCCTGATCTTATCTTTCTTGATATTCAAATGCCGGATAAAAGCGGTTTTGAAATGCTGAGCCAACTGGATAAAGCCCCTCATGTGATTTTTGTAACGGCCTATGATGAATATGCTTTAAAAGCTTTTGATGTAAATGCGTTGGATTATCTGATGAAGCCGGTAGAGCCTCAGCGTCTTGCGGAAGCCCTTTTAAAGGTCAGGCAAAAAAATGAAGAAGAAATTCTTTCCTACAATAATCGCGGCATTTTGAGCGAGACTGACCAGGTTTTTGTAAAAGATGGTGAACGTTGCTGGTTTGTGCGGCTTTCAGAAGTAAGGCTTTTTGAAAGCGTGGGTAATTATGCCAAAGTGTTTTTTGGAAACAATAAACCTCTTATCTTAAAGTCGTTGAATGCCCTCGAAGAAAGGCTGGATGAAAAAGTTTTTTTCAGGGCCAACAGGAAACATATCATCAATCTTAGGATGATAGAAAAAATAGAACCTTATTTTAATGGAGGCCTTTTACTAGACCTTAACGGTGGTGAAAAAATTGAGGTGAGCCGCAGGCAAGCGGTGAAGTTTAAAGAAATGATGAGTTTGTAATTTTCCTGTTAAGAAATATTACTACATTTATTCCTTAATTTTTTCTTATGAAAAATTTTCTTTTAACCGCAACTGTTCTTTTGTTTTCCTGCAACCGATCTTCAACTGACACCGCTGTTTTGCAAAAAAAAATTGATAGTTTACAAACTTTGGTCAATAAGTCGTATAAACCTGGCCTTGGTGAGTTTATGTCTGATATCCAGGTTCATCATGCAAAACTTTGGTTTGCCGGTAAATACGGTAACTGGGATTTGGCCAATTTTGAAGTAGGTGAAATTCAGGAAGCGTTGGATGATATTCCGAAATATTGTTCAGACAGGCCCGAAGTGAAATCGATAGGCATGATTGATCCTGCAATAGATAGTGTTTCTGCTGCAATAAAAGACAAAGATCAAAATAAATTTGACAGCAGTTTTACGCTTTTAACGGCAACCTGTAATGATTGTCACAAAGCAACCAACCA
>DAHXOZ010000056.1 GCA_027364635.1 bacterium
TTTGGGTATTGATGAAACGCATAAAAGAATTTTAGTTACCTCCAGTATCTCCGGTGAAGGAAAAAGCTTTATTACTATGAACCTCGGTATCAGCCTTTCACTGATGGGCAAAAAAGTAGTGCTGATTGAACTGGACCTGCGTAAACCGAAATTGAGTGATAATTTCAATATATCCCGTACTACAGGTATTTCCAATTATTTAATAGGTAAAATGCAGGCTGATGAATTAATAAAAAGTACCGGCTTTGAAAATCTTTCGCTGATACCTTCCGGCCCTATTCCACCCAACCCTTCTGAATTAATTTCTAATGGCAGGTTAAAGGAATTACTCAGCTACCTTGAGAAAACTTTCGATTACATTATTGTAGATACTGCCCCCGTAAACCCGGTTACAGATGCTTATATAATATCACCCATTACTGATGTAACCTTATTTGTTATAAGGCACGATTATACGCCAAAAATCTTTTTAAAAAAACTGGAAGAGCAGCATAAAATGAATAGCCTTAAAAACCCTTCAATTATTTACAATGGTATCAGGGGTAAAGGTATCAATAAATATGGGTATGGTTATGGGTATGGGTATGGGTATACTGAAGATAAAAGGGACCATAAAAAAGGCTGGAGAAATTTTTTTAAAAGATAAGTTGATAATGAATGGTAGCACAATAAAATATTTCTTCATACATAACTGGGGCTGTTGAACAGTGAAACTTTGTACATCATTTGAGGTACTAAGAGATTTTATATTCTAACTTTATATTCAATAAAGGCAAAAAAATAACTTCGAATGTGATAGACCTTTTCTAAGTTATATTACGATTGGAAAATTGGATTACCAGAAGGTATTTTTCAAGAAATTTATGGAAATTTCAAACCACAAAAGAGCATTAGTTACCGGAGCTGATGGATTTATTGGATCTCACTTAACAGAGTTACTCTTAGAAAAAGGCTATAAAGTAAGGGCATTGGCCAATTATAATTCTTTTAATTACTGGGGTTGGCTCGAAGATTTACCCACAAATCCTGATCTGGAACTAGTTACAGGCGATATTCGTGATCCTCATTTTGCTAAACATATTATGAAAAATATAGACATTGTTTTTCATCTGGCTGCTTTGATAGCGATACCTTACTCTTACCATTCTCCTGACACATATGTAGATACCAATATAAAAGGCACCCTCAATGTATGCCAGGCAGCGAGAGAACTGGGTGGAATACGGGTAATAGTTACCTCAACTTCGGAAGTATATGGCACTGCACAGTATGTACCTATTGACGAGAAGCATCCCAAACAAGCCCAATCTCCTTATTCCGCTTCAAAAATCGGGGCAGATGCCATAGCAATGAGTTTTTATAATTCCTTTGATCTTGCTGTAACTATCGCACGGCCTTTTAATACATACGGTCCAAGACAATCAGCCAGAGCTATTATTCCTACAATCATTTCACAAATTGCAAACGGAATAAAAGAGATAAAACTGGGTGACCTTACCCCTACCCGTGATTTTAATTTTGTAAAAGACACCTGCAATGGCTTTGTTGCACTGGCAGAATCAAACCTGACAATTGGGAAAGAAATAAATATCTGCTCCAACTACGAAATATCCATGCTGGACACCTTAAGTATGATCAGGGAGATTATGCAAAGTGATGTAAAGTTTATTACCGATGAACAACGCATCCGACCCGTGAACTCTGAAGTATTCAGGCTGTGGGGCGACAATAAATTGATCAGAGAGTTAACCGGATTCGAACCACAATTCAACATTCGGAGAGGATTGGAAATTACCTGTGACTGGTTTACTAAATCCGGTAACTTACATAAATACAAAGCCGATATTTATAATGTTTAACTATGGCCAAATATCAATTTATAATAGATAAGATCAGGGAAATTTTTCACCAGCCTGAAGGACAAATTTACTTACACAAACCCTTATTTATTGGCAACGAGAAAAAATACCTTGAAGAATGTATTGACTCAACTTTCGTTTCAAGCGTAGGGAAATTTGTTGATCTTTTCGAGGAAAAAATTGCGGAATATACAGGTGCAAGAAAAGCAGTTGTTTGTGTAAGTGGCACCAATGCCCTGCATATTGCGTTGAAGCTTGTCGGGGTTGAACAGCAGGATGAAGTAATAACCCAACCACTCACTTTTATTGCTACAGCCAACGCCATCAGCTATTGTGGAGCGATACCAGTATTCGTAGATGTTGATAAAGACACGATGGGATTAAGCCCGCAATCACTCGAAGCTTTTCTTACCAAAGAAACTGAGATGAAAGCCGATGGATGTTATAATAAATCTACGGGAAAACGAATAAAAGCATGTGTTCCCATGCATACTTTCGGCCACCCCTGCCGGATAGATGAAATTGCAGATATTTGTAATAAATATAAGATAGAACTCGTTGAAGATGCTGCCGAGAGCATTGGAAGTTACTACAAAGGACAGCATACCGGAACATTTGGCAAAATCGGCATACTTAGCTTCAACGGCAATAAAATCATTACTGCCGGAGGAGGGGGGGGGGTTGTTGTTCAATGACGAAAAGTTAGCTCAGAAAGCCAAACATATAACCACGCAGGCTAAAGTTCCTCATCCCTGGGAATTTGTGCATGATGAAATAGGTTACAATTATCGAATGCCCAATATCAATGCAGCGCTGGGCGTAGCTCAATTGGAAAGTGTGAAATTATTCATCGAAAAAAAAAGGACACTCGCTACTGCCTATATGACTTTTTTTCAAGGGAATACAGTTGCTTTTTTTACTGAACCTGCTCAATGCATTTCTAATTATTGGTTAAACGTTATACTTTTAGATTCGGAAGCGGAACGGGACCTTTTCTTAACCGAATCGAACAGCCAGGGGGTTATGACCCGTCCTGCCTGGCGATTGATGAATAAATTACCAATGTTTGCAAATTGTCAACATGGTGATTTGTCAAATGCAGAGTGGTTGGAAAAACGGATAGTAAATATTCCCAGCAGTGTTAAATTATAACAATGGAGCCTATCATACTTATTGGCGGCGGCGGACATTGTATCTCTTGTATTGATGTTATTAGATCAGAAAATAAATTTGAGATCATAGGGATCCTGGATATTCCTGATAAAATTGGCATTACAATACTGGGTATTCCGGTAATAGGTACTGACAGTGACATTCCAAATTTAATAAGGAAATGCAGGAATTTCTTAATCAGTGTGGGGCAAATAAAATCATCAGTTAAGCGATACGCTATTTATGATCTCGTTAAAAAAAATAATGGTAAATTACCCGTTGTAATAAGTAAAAGAGCATATGTAAGCCCCTTAGCATTCATTGATGAAGGAACCATAATCATGCATAATGCTTTAATCAATGCAAAAGCCCGGATTGGTAAAAACTGTATTATCAATACAGGGGCATTAATTGAACACGAATCAATCATTGAAGATTTTTGCCACATTTCTACACAGGCGGTTGTAAACGGACAGGTTACAATTGGGAAGAATTCATTTTTGGGTAGTAATTCTATGATAGCCAATAATATTTCTTTACCAGATAATATAATTGTGGCTGCCGGGGCTTGCGTTTTAAAGGCACCGCAAGAAACCGGAACTTATTTCGGAAATCCCGCTGTAAAAATGAATAGAAAATGAAAACAATCATTATTGCTGAAGCCGGAGTAAACCACAATGGTTCATTGACTATTGCCAAAAGGTTAATTGAAGAAGCGGCTAAAGCAGGAGCAGATTATATAAAATTCCAGACATTTGTAACTGAAAGATTAGTCTCAAAAGAAGCTAAACAGGCTGATTATCAAAAAAATAATTTAAAAAATGAGAGCAGTCAGTTTGAAATGCTGAAAGGACTGGAATTGAGCCTCAGCGATCATTATGAATTAATTGAATATTGTACTCAGCTTAAAATAGCGTTTTTCTCTACGGCTTTTGATTTGGACAGTATTGATTTGCTTTCAGAACTCAATCTTCCAATATGGAAAATACCTTCCGGAGAAATTACTAATCTCCCTTATTTGCAAAAGATTGGCTCATTTAATAAGCCAATTATTTTATCTACCGGAATGGCTAAATTAGGCGAAATAGAAGCAGCCATTGAAGTATTGGAGAAGTCAGGTACACTAAGAGATCAAATAACTGTGCTGCATTGCACTACTGAATATCCGGCACCTGTTAATGAAGTAAATTTAAAAGCAATGACAACAATTGCTGAAGCATTTAAAGTTAAGGTCGGATACAGCGACCACACTGAGGGTATTGAAATTCCCTTAGCTGCAGTTGCTATGGGTGCTTCTATAATCGAAAAACACTTTACACTCGATAAAAACATGGAAGGTCCTGATCATAAGGCATCCCTTGAACCTGATGAGTTAAAGAAGATGGTTGAAGGCATTCGTAACATTGAAAGGGCATTGGGTAACGGAATAAAAGAGCCAAGCCAAAGCGAGATAAAAAATAAAATAGCAGCCCGCAAAAGTATTGTAGCTGCAAAAATGATTCATGCAGGCGATTTATTCACGATAGAGAACCTTACGATAAAGCGTCCCGGGAATGGTATTTCACCTATGCTTTGGAATCAAATAGTGGGTGTTAAGGCGAAAAGAGATTTTCAACCTGATGAATTAATAGAACAATGAGAAAAATTTGTATCGTTACCGGTAGCAGGGCTGAATATGGTTTACTCAGTCGCTTAATGCGCTTAATACAAGAGGATCCCGAACTGACCTTGCAGGTCATTGCTACTAACATGCATCTTTCTCCTGAATTTGGACTTACCTATAAAGAAATAGAAGCAGATGGTTTTAAGATTGATAAAAAAGTTCAAATGCTTTTATCTTCAGACACACCAAATGCTACCACAAAATCTGTAGGTTTAGCTACAATAGGTTTTGCAGATGCTTATGAAGATTTAAAACCGGACCTGCTCCTTGTCCTTGGTGATCGTTATGAAATATTAGCTGCTGTCACGGCAGCTTTGTTTTATAAAATACCCATTGCCCATTTGCATGGAGGCGAAATAACGGAAGGAGTTTATGATGATGCGATTCGACATGCTATAAGTAAAATGAGCCATCTTCATTTTACATCTGCTGAAGAGTATCGAAACAGGGTTATCCAATTAGGGGAAAAGCCAAACAGAGTATTTAATGTTGGTGCTATTGGAATTGATAATATTATGCATATGAAACTTCTGTCGAGACAGCAGTTGGAAGAAAATCTAAATTTTGAATTAGGCGAAAAGTGCATATTGGTTACCTTTCACCCTGTCACCTTGGAAAATGATACTGCAAAAAATCAGGTGCAAAATTTACTGCAGGCACTGCAAACCATTGATGATTTGCGGATACTGTTTACCTTACCCAATTCAGATACAGATAGCCGGATTATTATAGAAATGATCAATCAGTTTGTGGAAGAAAACAAGAATAGAACCACCGTCTTTGCTTCACTTGGGCAACTAAGGTATTTATCAGCTTTGCAATATGTTAGTGCTGTCGTAGGGAATTCGTCAAGTGGCCTGATTGAAGTTCCTTCATTTAATATCCCGACTTTAAATATTGGAAACCGGCAATCGGGAAGATTAAAATCTAATACAGTTGTTGACTGTAAACCAACAATTAAGGACATTAAAGAGAAACTTCTTTTAGTACTTTCCTCAAGGTTCAAAGACAGTTGTTTAAATAGTTTTAACCCATATTATAAAAAGGATACAGCAACAGAAATTCTTTCTGTAATCAAACATTTTAGTTTAGATGAGCTAATTCAAAAAAGATTCTATAATATTTAAAATGAAAGACTATAAAAGTCATCTTATCAGCTCTTCTGCTTCTTTTAAAGATGGATTAGTAGCAATCAATCAACTCACTGATGAAATTCTATGCCTGTTTGTATTAAATGAAAATGAACGCTTAGTAGGAACACTTACTGATGGCGATATCCGCAGAGCTTTGATTTCAGGGATACAATTAACGGATACGATTGATGCTGCAATGAAGAAAGATTTTGTTCATTTGCTGAAAGATGAAGTTATACCGAATGAAATCAAAAGTTACCGGGAAAAAGGAATCAAACTGCTTCCCTGCATTGACGGGGATGGAAAAATTTGTAAAGTATATAATCTCATAAGGACACAATCTATCCTACCTGTTGATGCCGTATTAATGGCAGGTGGGAAAGGGGTCAGGTTAAGACCATTGACAGAAAAAATTCCAAAGCCTTTATTAAAAGTAGGCGATAAAGCTATCATTGACTACAATATAGACCGGCTGCTTCATTTTGGGGTAGAGCATATTCATGTTACTGTAAATTACCTGGCAGAACAAATAGAAGCTCATTTTTCGAAAGATATTGATGGAACCAAAATCAACTGTGTTAAGGAGCCTGAATATTTAGGAACAATTGGGTCTGTAAAATTCATCCCTGAATTTCATCATGATATTATATTGCTGATGAATGCTGATCTTTTTACCAATATTGATTTAGAAGAGTTTTATGCTGATTTTTTAAAAAGCGATGCAGATATGGCAATTGCTGCAATTCCTTATTCAGTTTCGGTACCTTATGGGATCTTTGAATTGGAAGACAATTCCATTAAGAAGTTAAGTGAAAAACCTGTTTACAACTACTATGCAAACGGAGGCATTTACCTTATCAAAAGAAAGCTACTGGATCTCATTCCCGGTGAAACCTTTTTTGATGCAACCGATTTTATTGAATTGCTTATTGCGCAGGGATATAAAGTAGTCCGGTTCCCTTTAATTGGGTATTGGATAGATATTGGAAAACCTGAAGATTTTAAAAAAGTACAGGAATTTGTAAAACATGTAAAAGCTTAATCTTTTTTAAATTGAAAGTGCTTATTACAATTTGTGCAAGGGGTGGTTCTAAAGGAATTCCGGGGAAAAATATTAAAGAGTTGTGTGGCAAGCCACTTATAGGTTACACTATCAGTGTTGCACAGGCATTTAAAAAAAAGTATAAAGATGTAACAATTGTTTTATCTACTGATTCTGAAGAAATAGTGCAGGTTGCTAATGATCGTGGATTATTATCAGGTTATAGGCGTCCTGATCATCTTGCAGGTGATACTGTAGGAAAGGTTGATACCATAAAGGATGTACTATTGTGGCAGGAAGAAACCGACAATTGTAAATACAATTATATTTTGGATCTTGATGTAACTTCTCCATTAAGAAATCTTCAGGATTTAATTGAAGCGTTTGAAATGATACAAAAGAATGCAATGGCAATTAATCTTTTCTCAGTAAGTCCGGCCAGCAGGAGTCCATATTTTAACATGGTTGAGCAAAAAGAGAATGGTTTTTTTGCCCAGGTAAAACAATCTGAAAGCTTAATATTTACACGTCAGTCTGCACCCAAAGTGTATGATATGAATGCTTCATTCTATTTCTATAAGAGACTATTCTTTGAATTGGAATACAAAGGGGCTATTACCGATAGATCAATCATTTATGTGGTTCCTCATACATGCTTTGATTTGGATCACCCAATCGACTTCGAGATTATGTCTTTTCTGATGGCAAACAATAAACTGGATTTTGTATTATGAAAGTATTCATTGTCGGGCTAGGTTCCATAGGGAAGAAACATGTGATTGCTATCAAATCAATTCAACCTGATGCAGAAATATTTGCACTACGATCAGCAAAAAATGCTAACTATCAAGATGGTGTTATCAACATTCACAGCCTTGATGAAATCGAATCAATTGCTATTGATTTTGCAATTATCGCAACACCTACCTCAGAACATAAAAAGATCATTGCAGAACTTATACCATTCAGATTTCCATTGTTCATCGAAAAACCAATATATTCTTCTTTAGATATTGAAGACCTGGTTGTTTCAGCTAACAAGAAGGAAGTTATCACTTATGTGGCCTGTAATTTACGCTTTCTTAACTGCATCAAATTCATTAAAGATGAGTTACCATTGTTTCCAAATAAAATTTTGAATGAGGTAAATGTTTATTGTGGTTCCTATTTGCCGGATTGGAGACCCAACGATGATTTCAGAAAAACGTATTCAGCTATTGCCGAATTAGGTGGTGGTGTCCACATTGATCTTATTCATGAACTGGATTATCTCTATTGGTTATTTGGCACACCTAAAGAAGTAAAAAGGAATTTCAAAAGTCAATCATCGTTATCAATCTCATCTTTCGATTATGCTAATTATTTGTTGGATTATGATAATTTCTGCGCAAGTGTAATATTAAATTATTACAGAAGAGATCTTAAACGTAGTTTAGAACTGGTTTTTGATGATGAAACATGGAACATAGATTTAATAAAAAATCAAGTCACCTGCAACAACCAAACGATCTTTTCTTCAGAACAACGGATAGCCGAAACTTATCGAATACAAATGGAATATTTCATTAATTGTCTCAAAAAAAAAACTAATACTTTTAATACTATTTCAGATGCATATAATGTACTAAAAATTTGTCTGGATCAATGATATTAAATGATAAAATTATTATCGTTACCGGTGGTTCCGGTTTAATCGGAAAAGAACTCGTTGCCGACATCAATCGTAAGGGAGGAACAGCAATTAATGCTGATATTGGAGCAGAGACTAATTTGCAAAACGGAACTATTGAAATGGACATTACTAATGATCATTCAGTTGAAACCGGTATAAATCAAATTGTAGCAAGATTTGGCCGGATTGATGGATTAGTAAACAATGCCTACCCGCGAACTAAGGATTGGGGAAATAAATTCGAAGATATTGTTCCTGAATCATGGCGGTCAAATGTAGATATGCAATTAAACAGCTATTTTGTTTGCTGCCAGAAAGTACTGAGATTTATGGCCATTCAAAATAGTGGATCAATCGTAAATATTGCTTCCATTTATGGAGTAGTTGGTAACGACTTTACATTATATGAAGAATATGGAGGCACCTCTCCCGCAGCTTATTCTGCCATAAAAGGAGGGTTAGTAAATCTTACCCGCTACCTGGCATCTTATTATGGCCGTAAAGGTGTCAGGTTGAATTGTGTATCGCCGGGAGGTATATTTGATCGTCAGCATCCCTCTTTTATTTCCCGATACGAAGCGAAAGTACCGATGGGTAGATTGGGGAACCCGGATGATATTGCTCCTGCTGTTTCCTTTTTGCTTTCTAATGAAGCAAAATATATAACAGGCCAAAACCTCATTGTTGATGGCGGGTGGACTTGTATTTAATATTTAATAATAAACAATGTTATCACAATTAATTAAAAAATATAAGTTCGATTTTGGTGCTGATAGAATTGGTCCGGATATGCCCTTTACACATTGGAAACTTTACTTTCAAAAGGGAATGCTTGCCTTATGTAAAAAAAAGTTTAAGAAATTTTCTAATACTTCACAATTCCGCCCGGGGGCTTATGCTGTTGGTTGTTCAAAAATTGAAATAGGAAACAGGGTTGTAGTTCGACCCGGTTGTATGTTTTTTGGTGAATCAGATTCTCTCGATACTTCCATTGTAATTGAAGATGATGTAATGATGGGAAGTGGTATTCACATTTACATTCACAATCATAAATTTGACAGGACTGATACACCCTTAATAGATCAGGGGTATTACCCGGACAAATCTGTAATCTTACGTAAAGGATGCTGGATTGGAGCCAATTCGATTATTTTACCTGGTGTTGAGATTGGCGAAAATACGGTTATCGGTGCAGGATCAATTGTAACTAAGTCATTTCCAAAAGGTGTTGTGGCTGCTGGAAATCCTGCACGTTTTATAAAACGAATACATGATACTACATTGTAACCATCTGCTTAAACTTTCGATATCCATTATTGGAATGTTTATGTGTAAAGGTTGTCTGAATAATAATTAATTACAACCAAAGAGATGGATTTCTTCTCCCCCCAAACAATATAAAAATGGTGGTTTTTTATTATCCTGCACATTTTAACAGAGGAGGCGATAATCAACTCAATGAATATATCAGGCCCTTTATAGAAGTGCTGAATTCAGCAGGTGAGCCCTATAAAATTATTGAGGAACCTGACCTGAAAACAAAATATCCCAGAAGCAATAAGACTGTTCATTTTGATTTTTGGCTCATAATTATTTTGACAATCCGTAAATTACTTCCGTTAACTTTTTTCGACAATTTTGAATCAAGAGAACAGTGGATTGGTAAATTATTGAAGCGGCTTACCTTTAGTTCATTCAGGGCCGATGTGGTAATGACTTTAAGTAATTCCATGGGGGGCTTTTGGAGAGGTTACAATCCCAATGCCAGAATTATAGATTATCAGCATGGTATTATTAATTATAATCAACCAGGTTTCTTTGAAAATAAGAAAGCGCCTGAACATATCACCCGAAATAAAAAAGAAGTTGCTGTTTGGGGTGAAGGGTTCAAAAGGAGCTTAGATAATGCGGGAGGATATTATTGCGGAAAGGTACATGTATTGGGTTATTATAAATCAATTCAGAATTTTAAATCAAACATTTTACAAACTGATAAGATATTATTTTCATTACAGTTTTTGCCAGAATTTGGCCCGAAGCTTAATCATGAGATGTTAGATCATATATTATCAGTTTTAAAGAGTTTAGAAAGTTTACCCCCGGAAAACAGGCCACAGGTTGTTTTAAGAAACCACCCCCGGCATCAAAACACAATAAATATTGATGAGCTCATTGCGAACTTTAATTTTGTAAAGCTGATGCCTGAAAATGAAGAACTCAAACCATCAGACTATGCTCTTCATGCAACTTTTTTTTCAACAACTGCATTTGAAATGGCAATTGAAGGAATTCCATCCTATTTTTTGAGTACAGCGAATGTAAGGCAGGGGATAGATATTTTTTTGGAAGAATATGAATACCCTATTTCGCAATTACAACCCCTTCATGAACGATGGTTGGATTATTGCCTTGATACTAATAAATGGCAGGCAGATAGCAATAAAGTGAAGGAATGGAGTAATACATTTTTTAAACCATTTGATAAACAGGTACTTTTAGAATTAATTAAACCTTTAGATAACAAGGGCCATTTAACATAAAGTATGAAGTGACAAAAATAAAAATTTTTCTAGGCGGTTTTACCAATTATACCAACGCCCAGAATTTAAATTGCAGGGCTTTGTCTATATACTTAGATAAAAGCAAATTTGATATTTACACCCTTGAGTTAGCAAGCGGCCAATTATTGAGTGTTAAAAATGATGCAGAGGTCAACGTTTTCAATTGTTTTAAACCTGCCCGGATTTCGGTGTACCTGGGTTTTTTATGGGGTATCAGGCATTGCGATATTGCCTATTTACCCAAAGGCGAGTTATGGCGCTTTAATCGTTTTTTATTAAAAATATTAGGTAAAAAAAGCTTTTCTACTATAGAAGGGATATTGGACGAGAGTAATTTAGATGCAGCTATTGAAGTATTAGATAATTATGAAAATGTAATTGCATCAAAAACTTTTGTTACTAAAACTTATGCCATTACACATTTTCTTGGTCAATATAATTATGAACATCATAAAATCAGAGTGGAACCCCAGGCTTTATATTTAGGTTGTGAGACGGGTAGTTTTATGAATAATACGTTGAAATCTGGCGAATTAAAGAAGGTTGTTTATATAGGCAGGCTAAAAAAGAGAAAAGGTATTTATGACTTTTTAAACATTGCCCAACATTTTCCTGAGCTGACATTTTACATCTTTGGCGAGGGAGAGGAAAAGACTGCTGTTGAAAGGTACATCGCCGAAAATAAATCAGATCACATAAAATTAATGGGTGTCGTCAATCATGCAACATTGTCAACTTATTTAAAAGAAACAGATCTGCATATTTTACCATCACGCTCTGAAGGGTTCCCAAAAGTAACTTTGGAAACCGCTGCTGCAGGAGTTCCTTCTATTGTTTATGATGATTATGGTGCTGAGGAGTGGATAACAAGCGGGGTAAATGGCTGGGTGGTTAAAACTGTTGATGACATAATTTCTATAATTAATGATCTTAAAAATAATCCTCAAAAACTACAGGCAGTCTCACTGGAAGCTATCCGGTTAGCAGAATCTTATGATTGGAAGGTTAGGGTAAAAGATTGGGAAAGAGTGATTGAACAATTAAATAATGAATAAATCAAATACTAACTGTTATATCGACCTTGATTTTCATGACAACAATTAAAGATAATTAAGCGCAAGAATTGATATTTAAGCGATTGGGTTAAGGCTGTTTTATTGTTTTGATGAAAAAACTTTTATTTCTTTTTAGCGGCCTGTTGGGGACAGGCATGGCACAGGCGCAGCTTTTAAAAGTTTCCTACGGCTCTAGTTTAACCATTCTTGGAGGAACTATTTTTAGCGTAGACAGCCTTACACTTATCCCTTCAGCCGACTACTCCCTTAGCAATACAACGCTAAGTAAATCTGATACTGCCATTCATACACCTGTCAACACTTGTATATCCCGTGTGTATCAATTCAGCGGCATAACCAATCCATACAGTGGTTCGGTACAAATTAATTATACCGATGGGGCAGAACTGAATGGTATTCCTGAAAATTTGCTTACCCTCAATATATACAATGGAACTTCATGGAATGCCTATACTGCAACTACCCGTGATGTGATAAATAATTTTGTGTTTACCTCAGACCTTAATGCTGTTACACTAAACGAACTTACCCTGGCTGATACTTCCAATGCATTGCCGCTGGTGTGGCTGTCGTTTACGGCCACCAAACAAGGTAACAGTGTATTGCTGCAATGGGCCACCATGCAGGATCAAAATACCCGGAACTTTATTGTGCAGTACAGCAGCGATGGTATAAACTGGACAAACATAGGCACACTGCCGGCCACAGGCAGCCCAAGTTCTGCCAACAACTATAGTTATGTGCATACATCGCCTGTAACCGGTATCAACTACTACAGGATATTGCAAACAGATAAAAATTACCGTTACAGTTGCAGCGTGGTAAAAATGGTACTTTTTACGAAAGCGGATATTCCCTTTATAATAATAGGGAACCCTGTAACCAATGGATTATTGACTGTCCAGGTAAATAATTCAACCACCCTTGCATTATATTCTATCGATGGCAAATTGGTTTGGCTTGAAAAGGTAAATGCCGGTATTCAACATATTGATGTAAGCAGGTATGCAAAAGGCACCTACCTGGTAAAGACAGATTCCTACACCCAAAAATTTGAGCTACTATAAAATCCCGGAAAATGAAAAGAACCCAACTGGTTTTATCTGTTTTTTTAATATTTATAACGGGCAATACCTTTGCGCAGGTGGGTATTGGTACCAATACACCCAACAGCGCTGCTGCCCTTGATATCAGCTCTTCCAATAAAGGAATACTTATTCCAAGGCTTACTACCGCGCAGCGCAATGCCATCCCTAATCCTGCAACAGGCCTGTTGATTTATCAAACCGATAGTACAGCAGGTTTTTATTATAACAGCGGTAGCAGCGGCAGCCCATTGTGGACCGCTTTAAAGACAGAGGTAACAGGGAACTTAAACTATGTTCAAAAAGTTACCGGAACCAATACTTTAGGCAATAGTGGTATTTATGACAGTTCGGGATATGAGGGATTAGGGACAATACATCCAACAGCAGTTTTAGATCTCTCAGGGCATACTATTAACCAGGGTACCAACTGGAGTACAGTAACAGGTGGAAATCAATCCATACAAATTCAGGATACCTTAGATGCAACAACAGCAACCTCTGGTGTGGAAGGTGGTTTTTTACATTGGTACACCAAAGGGGCAAATTCTAATGTAAGTGGTTTGATGATCAACCTGGCTGCCGGCTATACCGGTAACCGTACGGTACGGGTAATAGATGCTCAAAACTATGTAGGGGGCGGCAGTACTTTAAACCTCATGGACATGAGCGGAACAGTAGGTGTTGCCGCTGAAAGCCAGGGATTTTCTACTGGTGATAACTTAGGTATTTACAGTATTGCAGGGTTTGCAAAGGGAAGAAATATTGCAGGTTATTTCAGAGCCTTGCAGGATTCCGGAACTACTTCTTCAAAAGTGAATGTTGGTGTATTTGGTTATGCAGGACACTATGCACCAATAACAGGCAATCAGATTGGTGGATATTTTGGACTTTATTATCCAGGTTCAGTTGATGTACGCCCTATGCTTGATACACTAAGTGCAGCGTTAGTCGCTGATAATGGTGGTATGAACGCACCGATATTTTTAGGAAGAAAAAATGGAGTAAATACTTTTAAATTAGACAGTTCAGGTAGACCTGTAATCGTAGCACGCCCTCTTTCAAATAATTTTATTGATGGCAAACTGGAATATAATGGAACGCATTTCTATGGAACCATAGGAAGTACAAGGTATCAATTGGATCAACAAAATAATTTCACCTATAAATTAACTTATTCCACCCATCCTGCAATTTCCACAGAAGACAGTCTTGTTGTTCCTGATAAGAAATATGTTGATAGTTTAGCCGCCGCTGCTTATGGTGAATTGTATGAGGATGGAGGAAATACAGCTATTACAGTAACAACGGCAGGTACTTACTACCAATGGTCTTCTGTTACCGTGGGGAAACAACTTTTAAATTCAGGAAGCGCAGCAACAGGTAATATTACTGTTGGTACAAGGGGTTCGGGTGTTTACCTGGTGAATGCTTCTATTTCTTTTACGGCAACCAATAATTCTATTACTAAATGGGCTGTATTTAAAAACGGGAGCAGGCTGCCTAATATTACCCAGGATAGAAAAGCAGGCACAAACGGAGAGGTTGCTTCTATTTCTTTAAATGGCTTCGTAACTTTAGCAGCAAAAGATACAATAGACCTTAGAACAACAAGTAATAATAATGGTGATACGGTTACCCCGGCCCAGGTTAATTTATCAATAACAAGAATAAGTAAATAATTTGTTTTGTTCATTATATTAAATCCTATTGGGTTCTGTCAGTACCATATTTCTTGCCTGGTCTATCAGCGGCAATCCTTTTGCAGGCATTAAGATCGGTGCCGCAGAAACAGTAACCAAAATGATTCTTTATTATCTTCATGTAAGGGCCTGGTATAAGATCGCGTTGGATTAGATGAAAGAAAAAGTATCGAAAATGAAGTAGTACAGGGGAAGCCTTTGTAACTTTCTTTTTGTATATTACTATGATTATTTATATATTATGATAACTCAACCTTCAGCTAAAACAGGCGGGGATGTGGAAAATATTTTTTGCCACGATTACCACATTACCCGCGATAAAAGGCATGAAATTAATGGCCATCGATCGTTGGTTATCTGGTTTACAGGCCTTTCCGGGTCAGGAAAATCAACTATTGCCAATTTAGTAGAGAAAGACCTTTTTAACCGTAACATTCATACTTGTTCCTTAGATGGCGATAATATCAGGAGTGGTATCAATAAAAACCTTGGATTCAGCGAGGAAGACAGGCATGAAAATATCAGGAGGATTGGTGAAATTTCAAAACTTTTCATCCAGGCAGGCACTGTTGTTATTGCCGCCTTTATTACCCCTTTGGAAAGAGACAGGGAAATGTTGCGTGGCATATTGGGACAGGAGAATATTGTAGAAGTATTTGTAAACACTTCTTTAGAAGAATGTGAAAGACGCGATATTAAAGGGTTGTATAAAAAAGCAAGGGCAGGAGAAATCAAAAATTTCACAGGCATAAGTGCGCCTTATGAAAGACCACGAAAGGCTCATATTGAAATTGATACTGAAAAAGAAAGTGTTGAGGCGTCAGTAAACAAAGTAATTTCGTACATTTTGCCTAAGCTTAAATTTTAAGAAATGGATAAGTACTTTTTGAATTATTTAGATGAATTGGAATCTGAGGCTATTTATATATTACGGGAAGTTCATGCTCAGTTTCAGAATCCTGCCATTTTATTTTCAGGAGGAAAAGATTCAATTGTAGTAACTCACCTTGCCCAAAAGGCTTTCTTCCCGGCAAGGATTCCTTTTGCCTTATTGCATGTAGATACAGGCCATAATTTTCCGGAAACGATCCATTTCAGAGATGAATTGGTTAAAGGGATGCAAGTCCGGTTGATCGTCGCTTCTGTTCAAACTTCAATTGATTCAGGAAGGGTAACTGAAGAAAAGGGTAAAAATGCAACCCGAAATGCTCTTCAGACCATTACATTGCTTGATGCAATTGAAGAACATAACATTGATTGCGCGATAGGCGGTGCAAGAAGGGACGAAGAAAAAGCAAGAGCGAAAGAACGTTTTTTTTCTCACCGGGATGAATTCGGGCAATGGGATCCCAAAAATCAAAGGCCGGAATTATGGAATTTGCTCAACGGAAAGTACTTTGAAGGGGAACACTTCAGGGCTTTTCCAATCAGCAATTGGACAGAAATGGATGTTTGGAATTATATTCAAAGGGAAAACATTTCTATTCCATCTTTATATTTTGCTCATGAAAGAGAAGTGATTTGGAGAAACGGCTCCTGGATTCCTAATTCAGAGTTTTTGAAAAAACAAGCGGAAGATAAAATTGTTCGAAAAAAAATCAGGTTTAGAACTTTGGGAGATATAACTATTACCGGGGGTATTGAATCTGTTGCAGATACAATCGAATTAATTGTTCAGGAAGTTGCTGCCATGCGAGTAACAGAAAGAGGAAACAGGGCAGATGACAAACGCTCGGAAACAGCGATGGAAGACAGAAAACGGCAAGGGTACTTTTAAAAAAGGTATGAAATTGATACTGAAAAAGAAAGTGTTGAGGCGTCAGTAAACAAAGTAATTTCGTACATTTTGCCTAAGCTTAAAT
>DAHXOZ010000057.1 GCA_027364635.1 bacterium
GTAATAAGTTATAGGTTAAAAGTATCCACCTTTTTTTCGGTCTTCCATTGCTGCTTCTGAAACCTTATCATCAATTCTTGTTTCGCCTCTTTCACTTGTTTTTGTCGCAATAATTTCTGATATGATTCCATCTAAATCATCTGCATGCGATTCAACGGCTGCAGTACAAGTCATATCACCAACGGTACGATAACGCACCTTCTTTTTCATTACGATATCTGTTGAATCAAGTTTTATGTGTGCTGAAACAGAAACCAATTGTCCTTCGTGTTCTATTACTTCTCTTTCATGAGCAAAGTAGATAGAAGGCAATTCGATATTTTCTCTTTTGATATAATTCCAGATGTCCAGTTCAGTCCAGTTGCTAATCGGGAAGGCGCGCACATTTTCGCCTTTATGAATTTTTCCATTGTAGGTGTTCCACAATTCGGGCCTTTGCAATTTTGGATTCCACTGACCAAACTCATCTCTCACGGAAAAAATTCTTTCTTTGGCTCTTGCTTTTTCTTCATCTCTTCTCGCTCCGCCGATAAGTGCGTCAAATTTGTATTCTTCGATTACATCAAGAAGCGTAAAAGTTTGCAGCGCATTTCTGCTGGCAAATTTTCCTTTTTGTTCTGTAAGATTTTTTTGTTTGATGGTTTCTTCAACTTTCGCAACAATCAGTTGCTCTCCAATTTTTTCTACTAATTGATCACGAAAATCAAGTGCTTCAGGAAAATTGTGACCGGTATCAATATGAACCAATGGAAAAGGAAATTTTCCCGGACGAAAAGCTTTCAATGCCAGATGAACCAGCGTTATGGAATCTTTTCCTCCGGAAAATAGCAAAGCCGGATGCTCAAATTGGCCGGCCACTTCACGCATAATGTGAATGGCTTCTGATTCGAGCTGGCCTAAATAATCTAAATGATATTTACTCATTTTTTTGTTTTTAAAAATCAATTAAGATGCTTGTTGATGCACATGCAAACCGCATTCTTTTTTACTGTTATCTTCCCACCACCAGCGGCCAGCCCTGAAATCTTCGCCGGGCTTGATGGCTCTTGTGCATGGTGCACAACCGATACTCACAAATCCTCTGTCGTGCAAAATGTTATAGGGAACATTGTTGTCATTAATATAATCTTTCACTTCTTTGGTAGACCAGTGAAGTATAGGATGATATTTTATTACCTGGTTACTTTCATCCCATTCCACCTGTGGCATATCGTGCCTGTTTGCAGAATGTTCAGCACGAAGTCCGGTTATCCAAATAGCATTTCCTTTCAACGCTCTTTTTAAAGGTTCTACTTTCCTGATAAAACAACAATCTTTTCGGTTTTCTACGGATTCATAAAATGAATTCGGACCTTTTTCTTCCACAAAAGGCTCCAGTAAAGAATAATCGGGATAATAACCTTTAATTTCTGTTTGATATCTTTCGTTGGTGGCGCTCCATACTGAATATGTTTCGCCAAAAAGTCTTCCTGTGTCTAATGTAAAAATGCTGACCGGAATTTGATTACTTAAGATAAAATGCGAGATTACCTGGTCTTCAAAACTAAAGCTGGTAGAAAAAGTAATCTGCCCGGGAAATTGTTCTGCCAGGTTTTGAATTACTTTTTCGATAGGCAAAATATTGGCCATGTCCGCTATTTGAGTGGTATAGTTTTTTATTGACTTTGGCATTTTTGAGTAGTATGTTGAATTAAAAGTTGAGCTTGGAAAAGGGTATAAAAGGCGTTGTGTTTTGCATAAATAATTAATCAACAGCAACGCATACTGTAGGAGGAAGTGCACATCTTCAAAAAAGAAATTGATGAGATCATTGTATTATTTTTGAATAGTCTACTGCAAAGGTAGGGTAATATGGTTTAAAAAAATCAATTTTTTTAAACCATATGATTCAAAGAACTAAAAAATGCCGGAATGTACTGTCTCGGCGCAGGTTTGGAAAATAAAAATTCATAGATTTTCTTCGTTTGCTGTTGCGGCGACCTTTAGTATTTGCATCCTCTAAAAGGATATTATCTTTACAAAATGTACCATAAATTATCGGGTTGGGATGATACGATAGCGGCTATTGCTACGCCGCCCGGGATAGGCGCGATTGGTGTTTTACGCTTAAGTGGAGATCAATCTTTTGAGATTGTTCAAAAATTATTTCCTTCCAAAAATTTAAAAGATCAACCCGCCAATACGCTACATGTTGGTTTTTTAAAAGAAGGCGAAAATGTACTGGACGAAGTAGTCATTTCTTTATTTAAAAAGCCCGCGTCTTATACCGGCGAAGATGTAATTGAGATAAGCTGTCACGGCTCTCCCTATGTGCAGCAGCAGGTTTTGGATGCGCTCATCAGAAATGGTGCACGGTTGGCAAAGGCCGGCGAATTTACCCAAAGGGCTTTTCTGAATAAAAAATTAGACCTGGCCCAGGCAGAGGCAGTAGGTGATCTGATAGCGAGCAATACTAAGGCTTCGCAGAATGCGGCGTTGAAAAATATGCGTGGGGGATTTTCAAATGTGTTGAAAGAATTGCGGGAAGAATTGATCAGGTTTTCATCATTAATAGAATTGGAGCTTGATTTTAGCGAAGAAGACGTGGAATTTGCCGACCGCCATCAATTCTCTTTATTGATTGATAAAATTTCCGGAACAGTTCATCAGTTGCTTGAATCTTTCAAATTGGGAAATGTGATAAAAAACGGGGTAAGTGTGGCAATTGTTGGTAAACCCAATGCGGGAAAATCAACTTTGCTAAATACATTGCTCAACGAAAACCGTGCGATAGTGAGTGAAATTGCCGGAACTACAAGAGATACAATTGAGGAAACTATTAACATCAACGGTATACTTTTTAGATTGATTGATACTGCCGGCATTCGTGAACATTCCCAGGATATTATTGAAAATATGGGCGTGGTAAAAAGTAAAGAAAAGATCAGGCAGGCTGATATTGTTTTGTATTTATATGATATAAATGAGATGAGCGAAGATGAGCTTAAAAAAACAGTAAACGAACTTTTAAAGCAAAATCCTAATCTTATTTTAGTGGCCAACAAGGCTGATCTTTTCAGCAAAGAATCCCATGCACATCTTGCGGGTGAAATTTTTATTTCAGCTCAGCAACAAACTGGTATTGAAGAATTAAAAAATAATTTATTCACCATGGCCGGAGGTGCCGGCATCAACAATGAAAATGTTGTTGTCACGAATGTCCGTCATTATGCTGCGTTGGCAGAAGTTTCGAAAAGCCTTAAAGAAATTAAGGCAGGTATTGAAAATCATATTCCAGGGGATCTTCTTTCAATTGATATAAACCGTTGCCTTTATTATTTGGGTGAAATAACCGGAGAGATCACAAACGAAGATCGCCTTGATTACATCTTTAGCAAGTTTTGTATCGGGAAGTGATCGTTATAATCTTGTTGAGAGATATAAAAAAGCATCTGCCTTTAACGTTAGTTTATTACGAAGGAAAAATCAATTCTTTATTGCCAAATAACATTTTGTTTCTTATTATGCTTTCTTCCTCCATTTTTTCATCCGGTAATTTAGCTACCATAGTTAGTCCTAATGAAGGAATATTCAACTTCATGGTTCTGTTTTTTACTAACAATATCTGACCATCCATTAAATAGGTGATATCGGTTTCTCCTGTTTGATCGTTTGAATGCATTTTCTCCAGTTTTATTTCCTGGTGGTTATTAGAAAATTCTTTAATGGCATCTATTTCCTCATCCTTAATGGTTGCTGGTTTGCCTTTCCAATACAATAAGCTGATCACCCCATTAATTTGTTTAGTGAGTTGTATGATTTCAGATTCTGTGCTTCGAACAAATACATAAGAATCAAAAACAGGCTCGGCTAAAGTAGTGCTGAGAAAAAATTGTCTTGATTTCCTGTGATTAAGAGGACAAATATTTTCAATATTCTTCTTTGAAAGTGTGAGAGAGACTTTTTTTTCGCAGTGTGGTTTTGTGTACACTGCATACCAATTCTTCTGCATATTTAATAATTTAAAATTTGCAGTATTTCAAAGGATTGATATTGCTACATTAAGAAGATACGGGAACAAAGATAATCTTTTTAATATAGGGATGGTTTTTTTGTGATATTTTTTTTGATATCCCTAATACTGTGCCAATTAATTGATTTAAATGATCTTATGTCAGAATGAGCGAAAAATTTCTGTGTAATTATATTTTTTATATTTTAAGGGACAATAAACGTAATTGTGGCAGGAAAATATTTCCCCAGCGTGGTTCAATTCCTGTCGAAGTTTATTTTCTTTTTTATTCTATTAATCATTTTTGAAATTTGATCAGGTGTATCTTTTTTTAAATGCTGAAGGATTTTCTCCTGTTATTTTTTTAAATAATTTATTGAAATAGGAGAGACTTTCAAATCCGGATTGAAAGCAAACTTCTGAAACACTTTTGTCCTGCAGTAGAAAGGTTTTGGCTTGTGTTATTTTATATTGGTTTACAAATTCTGTGAAGGTCATTTTGGTTTGCTTTTTAAAATAGCGGCAAAAAGCCGCAGTACTTAAATGAACACTTGCTGCTACTTCATTTACATTGGTAGTTTCATTATAGTTTGCATGAATGTATTTATATATAGCGCCCATCCTTATTTTGTCATTCAGAAATAATTTAACGCTGGTATCCTGCTCATTCAATCTTATTACTTCATCTGATTGGGCGAGTATTTGTAAAACTTCGAGCAAGGACAACAATTGGTCAAACTTGCCATGGTGCTGCATTTTTTCTAATTTATTTGAAACGATTTTTTTGGTTTCACCATAAAACGATAATCCCAGGGAGGCTTTATTAAACAGTTGTTGTATAAGCAAAAATTCAGGTGTTTGATATAAGGCATCTGCCAAAAAATTTTCTTTCAGTTGTACTACGGTTTGATGATAGGAAGTTTTTATTCCATAATCAAAGTTTAGGTGCGGAATATTTGAGCCGATAAAAACAAGATCGCTTCCCATAAAACTGGAGATATGTTGACCTACATGCCGGATTCCGGTTGTAGCTTCTACATATACCAATTCAAATTCAGGATGATAATGCCAAAAGAAATAATTTCTCAACCTTGGCTCAAACAGTTTGAATGATTGCCCATCCGGTATCTCAACTATTTCTTTCTTTATTTTCAATTGAAATTATTTCTATAAAACTACTATTTACTTTGATAAGTACGTAAAAGTGTCAATACAGAGCAAAAAATGGTCACTGAGGATAAATATTGCGCATAAGGCATTTATCAACTTTGTATCATTAAAAAATAATACTGATATTATGCAAGAACAAACAATGAACCCTACAATGGCTCCGTCAAATAAAAATATCAATGCTCATAAGGACATTCCCGGAAATCCCTCAACTGCAAAAAGCAGTAAAGTAAAACTCAACGACCGCAGCAATGGCAAACCACTTAATTTATTAACTGAAGAAGAATGGCAGTTTTGGATTACCCACGGGTATATCGTTATTAAAAATGCAGTACCAAAAGAACAAGTGAAACGGCTCGCTGATTTCTTGTGGGAATTTGAAGAAAAGGATCCAAATGATCCTTCAACGTGGTACACGCCACCACGGGCTGAAATGCAAATGAAAGAACTTACAAATACCGGTATGGTAGAAATATACAATCACCAGCTATTGTGGGACAACAGGCAATATCCTAAAGTGCACCAGGCATTTTCAGATATCTGGGGAACTGAGAAATTATGGGTAACTATTGACAGGGCCAATTTAAACTTCCCGGTTCGGGAAGGATTTGAACAAAAAGGTTTTATTCATTGGGATTATGATCCTGAAACAAAGCCTCAAAATGTTCAGGGAGTTTTGGCGCTTGCCGACCAGGATGATGAGAATATGGGAGGTTTTCAATGTATCCCTGAATTATTCAAAACCTATGAAACATGGAAATTAACTCAGCCGGAAGATCGCGATCACTTTAAACCTGATGTTTCAGGATTTGATATCGTAAAAGTAAAAATGAATGCCGGCGACCTGCTGATTTTTAATAGCCTTCAGCCACATGGTATCAGGCCTAATAAAAGTAAAGATAAAGTGCGCATCGCACAATACATTTCGATGATGCCTGCAGAAGAAGATAATGAAGAGCTGTGCCAATGGCGAATTTCATCATGGAAAGAAAGACGCGCTCCCGAAGGCTATGCTTTTCCCGGCGATCCAAGAAAATGGGAACAAACCAAATATGAAACTGCACAATTATCACCTCTTGGTAAAAAACTATTAGGAATTGAGAAATGGTAGATGAGCATTTTTCATAATGGTTGCATTTTTTGGTTTGATCTGCCTGCAGAAAAACCTCTTAATTGTTCGTTTACTGTCTCAACATTTATTTTTGTCAAAGAAATAGTTATTGTAGAACAATTTCTACCTGTTTTTTTCGCTTTAGAGGTTTAGATTTGTAATTATTCGTCTGCCAGGATTATGATCGAACCCCATTCTTTGCTAAAGATTTTTAAAGCTTCGCCCTTACCCACGATAATTTTACTACCGGATGTCCCGGAATTTACCGTTGTTGAAGTGAACGATTCTTTTTTAAAGGAAACAAAAAAACTCCCCGGCGAAATTATCGGGCAGGGTATTTTTAAAATTTTTCCGGGTTTGGAAACAATAAGTAATCCTGGGATTAGTTTGAAGTCTTCTCTTCAAAAAGTGATTGAAACAGGATTGCCCTACAAGCTTGTTATTGAAAATGTCGAAATAACTCAAACGATTCCTTTTTTTTCCGATGATGGGGAAATTGAATATATAGTCCATTCTTATCTTAACGATACAGCCAGTAAAATTTTTTGTATTGATAAAAAATGTCTGGAGGAGAAAAAGGATATAAAAACTTCAGAAGATAAATATAAAAAACTGTTTTGGCTAAGCCCTGTGCCTAAATTGGTTTATAGATTGGCAGATTTTCAAATTTTTGAGGTAAACGAAATTGCTATTCAAAAATATGGTTATTCAAAAGAAGAGTTTTTGAAAATGAAATTGAGTGATCTTTGGGCAGTAGCTGATATTCCAAAAATTTATCAATCGCACCATGATTTAGAAATAAAGAATGGGTTTATAAATTTTGGAGTTTTTACCCATTTAAAAAAAGACGGGGCTGCAATACAAATTGAAATGTTGGGCAACCGGCTTTCCTACTTGGGAAATAATTGCATGATGGTAGATTGTATTGATGTTACCGCAAGGGAAATTGCTCTTAAACAATTAGAAGACAATCAGCAAAAACTTCTTGCCTCGCAACATATTGCCAAAATAGGTTATTGGAAACTCGATATTCAAAGCAATCAACTTTTCTGGTCAGAGGAAATATATAAAATACTTGGTTTGGATAAAGAAAAGTTTAAAGTAGATTACGATTCATTTTTTAATACCATTTATCCGGAAGATAAAGAAGCTTTTTCAAGAAAGAGAAACCTTGCAATTAAGGGAGCTATGGTTTTGGATTATGAGTTCCGTGTGGTAAAAGCAGATGGAACAATTAAGTGGGTACACGAAAAAGGCAAATTAGTAAAAAATCAGGCAGGGCAGCCTGTCACTTTCGAAGGAACCATCCAGGATATTACAGAATCGAAACTGCTGAAATTGTCTTTGCAGGAAAGCAATCAGCGATATGATTATGTTACGAAGGCTACTTTTGATGCCATATGGGATTGGGATCTTGTTACCAATAAGAAATATTGGGGTGAAGGCTTTGAACGTACTTTCGGTTTCAATCTTTCTTTTATAAGAGCTGATCCTGAATTTTGGAGCAATCATATACATCCTGATGATTTTGATGCTGTGGTAAATGGTATACAAAAATCTATTCTAGAGGATTCTTCGAATTGGAGCTTTGAATATCGGTTTCAAAATGCAGATGGCAATTATTTATACGTAATGGACCGTTGCATTATCATTCGTAATAATAACGGCAAGGCTGTGAGGTTGGTAGGAGCCATGCAGGATATTTCCGAAAAGAAGACTTTACAACAATTGTTGGACAAAGCAAACAGGCTTGCAAAGATCGGCAGTTGGGAAATAGACGTGCCTTCCTCAACCGTTTACTGGTCTGATATCACCAAAGAAATCAGGGAAACGGGGCCCGACTATGAACCAACCTTACAAGATGGTATGGGCCATTTTAAAGAAGGCCTTAGCCGTGAAACGATTAATGCAAGGGTTAAAGAAGCAATGCGGTTTGGTACATCCTGGCAGGAAGATTTGCAGATTTATACTCATAAAGGAAATCTTAAATGGATAAGAACTACCGGAAAAGCCGAATTAAAAGATGGAAAATGCATGAAGATTTATGGAAGTTTTCAGGATATTGATGCATCAAAAAAAGCGGAACTGGAAATACTAAAACTTTATGAAGAAAAAAATACCATTCTTGAAAGTATAGGTGATGGTTTTTTTACAGTGGATAAAAACTGGATAGTTACCTATTGGAACAATGAAGCAGAAAAAATGCTTGGAACTCCCAAGGGTAAAGTTTTGGGAAAAAATCTTTGGCAAGTTTTTTCACCCGAGCTCAATCCTCATTCTTATAAAAAATATCAGGAAGCTGTTGAGATCCAACAGCGAATCTTTTTTGAAGATTATTATCCGATTCTCGACCGATGGTTTGAAATAAGCGCTTATCCGTCTAAAAATGGTTTGTCCGTTTATTTTAAAGATATTACCGACCGTATCATGGCCCAAATGGAACTAAATGAAATGAATCTCCATCTTCAAAAAGCTGCGCAGGATCTTGCTGTTTCCAATGCTGAGCTGGAGCAATTTGCTTATATCGCTTCGCATGATTTGCAGGAACCTCTTAGGATGGTTACCAGTTTCCTTGCACAAATAGAAAAAAGGTATAAGGATATTCTGGATGAAAAAGGAAAACAATATATTCATTTTGCAGTAGATGGAGCCAAAAGAATGCGCCAGATTATTTTGGATCTTCTTGAGTTTTCAAGAGTGGGCAGATTTGAAGGTAAATTGGAATACGTTGATTTAAATGAAGTTATGCAAGAAGTTGTTTCTGTTTATAAAAACCAAATAGAAGAAACATCAGCTATCATTCATTTTGAAAATTTGCCTGTAGTGAAAAGCTTTAAAAGCCCGCTTCGCCAGGTGTTGCAGAATCTGATAGGAAATGCACTAAAATACCAGGATCCGGGCGCAAAGCCGGTTATAGATGTGGAGGCTATGGAATTGCCTGAACATTGGAAATTATTGGTTAAAGACAATGGTATTGGTATTGAACCGGATTACTATGACCGGATTTTTAACATTTTTCAACGGCTACATAACAGGGAAGAATTTTCCGGTACCGGTATTGGTTTGGCTATCGTAAAAAAGATAGTAGAAGCAATGGGTGGTAAAATTTGGATAGAACCCCATCAAAAAAAAGGAAGTATTTTCATTTTTACCATATCAAAGCAGATCGATCTTTAACGAATTTTATTGATCAAAATCAATTATTTTTGTCCATATCCGATATACCTATTTTTCTAAAGTAAAAAAGGCGATGCCTATGCAGCCCATTCACATTTTGTTAGTGGAAGATAATGAGGGAGATATTTTCCTTTCAACCGAGGCTCTTGAAAATAGTAAAGTCAATACAGAATTGAGTGTGGTTCGTGATGGGAAAGCGGCTATTGATTTTTTAAAAAAAGAGGGGAATTATACTAACGCGAAAAACCCTGATCTTTTATTGCTCGATCTAAATCTTCCAAAAAGAAATGGTTTTGAGGTTTTACAATTTATAAAGCAGGATAACAAATTATTGCATATTCCCGTTATAATTCTTTCTACTTCTTCAGCTGAAAGGGATATTAATAAATGTTATGAAAATCATGCAAACTGCTATATCACAAAGCCGGTTGATATTGAAAGCCTATTTAGTATCATATCAAAAATTGAAAATTTTTGGCTTTCTGATGTGAAGCTACCTACGATAAAAATCTAAGTCCTTAAAAACCTAATGAAAACACATGACACCTATCAAAGACCAAACGGATTACCGGGTTTTAGTCATAGAAGACAATATCGGTGATCTTATCCTCATTAAAGATTATTTAACTGAACAAATAGAAGCACCTCATATCCAAACAGCAAAAAATTTTAAAGAGGCTGCTAATTTTTTCTCTACCCATCATCATTTTGATATTATTTTACTGGATTTGAGTTTGCCAGATAAATCGGGACGTGAATTACTAACCAGTATCCTTACTATTTGCGGGGAAACACCTGTTATTGTTCTTACCGGTTTTTCTGATATGGAATTCAGTATTCAATCTATTTCTTTGGGTGTTTCCGACTATTTATTAAAGAATGATCTAAACGCGTCGTCTCTTTACAAGAGTATTCTTTATTGCCTCGAAAGAAAAAAGAGAGTAAATGAATTGAAAGAATCAGAAAAAAGATACAGCGAGCTTTTTCGTTTGAATCCTCAACCGATTTGGATTTTCGACCTTGAAACATTCCAATTTACCCAGGTCAATCATGCTGCCGTTGAATTGTATGGCTATAGTGTTGAAGAGTTTCTCCAAATGACGGTTTTTGATCTCAGGCTTGAAGAAGACAACCGGAGTTTAAGGAAGTCCCTGGAGGAGAATACCGAAAATAATCAAACTGTTCACAGGAAATCAAAACACTTTACCAAATCAGGCCAGTTATTGGATGTTGAAATTCAGGCAACTTTTATAGTTATCAACGATAAAAAATACCGGATGGTTATCATCACCGATGTGACAGAAAAAAACCGTGTAGAACAACAAATAACCAAAGCGATAATAAAAACGCAGGAAAACGAACGCTATGAAATAGGGGCAGAACTTCATGATAATGTTTGCCAGATTTTGGCAAGTACGCATATTAGCCTTGGCGTATTAAGCAAATCGGTAAATGAATGTGGAATGCAATTATTTCAACAGTGCCGTGAATATATCAATCTTGCCACCCAGGAAATCCGCAATCTTTCTCACAGGCTGGCACCGGCATTTTTTAATGATTCAACACTTGAAGAAGCTTTTGATATTTTACTTCGCAATTGTAACATTGAAAATAAGTATAAGGTGTGCCTTTTCTTTGATCCCGCAATTGAAAAATTGGATATAAACCGGGATTTGCAACTCAATGTCTACAGGATTTTGCAGGAACAATTGCGCAATATTCTAAAATATGCTCAATGCAAAACGATCGAGGTAGATCTTATTATTTCAAATAATAAGCTAAAAATGCGGGTTGCAGATGATGGAGTTGGTTTTGATGTAAATGCTGTAAAAGGAGGTATTGGTATGTCTAATATGAGACGAAGGACGGAATTATTCCAGGGTAATTTTGTAATTTATTCAACACCCGGACATGGATGTGAATTGATAATTGAAATTCCTTTGAAGTACGAAAATTTAGTTTTGAAAACAGTAGATGGATGGCTTCAGTATCACTGACCCGAACAAAAAATTCTATTATTTTTTGTTTTATCCGGCTGTTTCTTTTTGTATCCGGAATACATTCTGAAAACCTGTTACCGCTCCCCGTTTTTCAAAATCATTTCAAATTTGACAGATGATTACCTGACCTGTAAATCCGGAAGATAAAATAAAAAAACTGTTTATTTGTTGGTTTACTCTGATTCAACTTATATAATCAGTTTGCTTTCGGCTCTTCCTCTTCTCTTTCCACCGCTATGGTGCATTCTCCGATGATAGCAGCCAAAGCGCCTATTGCCGCAAGCACCGGAGCTAATACTGCACCCACCACTCCTATTGTTAAAGGAAAGGTCATCAATTCTTTTCCTGATCTATCGGTGATGGTTATACGCCTTACATTTCCTTCTTCAATCAATTCCTTGATTTTTTGAAGAAGGTGTTCTCCTTTGATGGTAAAAAATTCTTTTGCCTTCATTGCTGCTGATTTGAAGATGAAGTAACGCCGATAATTTTCTTATTAAAATTAGTACTATTAATTAAGACTAAAATAACATTTATCAGTATTTGTTTGTCTGCTAATACTTCACATTTTCCAATTTTCAAATCTTCCCATTTTCTAATTAACTCACCATTTCACAGAAATTTTTCCCTTTGTATTGCTGAAATTAATAAACGGTTCCACTTCACTTCCTTCAGTTTTTACAGATTTACCGTTTACGGTAAATGTTGTGTTTTGAGGAAAGCCGTGAAGAACTAAATGCACATTATGGAACTTAGAATCATAATTTCCTTTTACATCATCCATTGTTATTTCTTTTTCATTTGGATTGAAATGAATGTCTCTCACATAATATTTTCCATCCTCATATTGATAAGTGTTACCGTCATCTTCATAATAAGTAAAGCTGTTGGGCGCATCACCATACCAAACATTTAAATTTAAAATGCCATCTCCTTTATCCGCTGTACTTTGAATCACATTTTGCATCGGGATAATGGCACCTGCTTTAATAAATACCGGTAAATTGTTGATGGGTGAGGCAGCCCAAATAATAGAATTGCCCTCATATTTTTTATCGCTTCCAAACCTGTACCAATTACCTTCCGGAAGATAAACCTGTTCTGCATTACTCGTACTTGCTACCGGCGCTACCAGGATAGAAGGCCCGAATAAAAATTGATTTTCAAAACGCGTATCATATACTTTATCATTGTGGGTATAATCAATTGCCAGCGTACGGTTCACAGGAATTCCCGTTTGATGAGTTGCATAAAAACAGGAATATAAATAAGGCAGCAAACGATATCTTGTATCAATAGAATTCCGTATCAGTACTTCGTTATTTTCTCCCCAGGCCCACGGCTCATGCGAAGTATTTCCTTTTGCAGTGTGGCTGCGAAACATTGGAGTGTATACACCGAGCGACATCCAACGCACCATAAGTTCAGGAGTTGGATTGCCGGTAAATCCTCCCACATCTACTCCGTCAAAAGCTTGCCCGGTAATTCCCATACTGTTGATAAGCCGGTAAGCCAGCAACATGTGTTCATCGGTTGGATTGTTATCGCCCGTCCACATGGCTGAATAACGCTGAATGCCAGAATAAGCAGCGCGGGTCAAAACAAAAGGACGGTTGCCATTTAGCAAATCTTTCGTTCCTTCATAGGTACCTCGCGCCATTTCCAATCCATAAATGTTTCTGACTTTTTTTAAAGAAGCGGTATTTTGTGCTTCACCAAATTCGATCAATTGCGGAATGTTTTGTCCCCATGCGGAGGGTTCGTTCATGTCGTTCCAAAAGCCTGTAACCCCGGCGTCCACTAATACTTTAAAGTTTTGTCCCCACCATTTTCTTACTTCCTCTCTTGTAAAATCAGGAAAATGACTTCTGCCGGCCCACACACTTCCTATATAAGGTTTTCCATCCGGGTAGTGGGCAAAATAATGATTCACCATTCCTGTGATGTAAGGTTCATAACCGTTGGAATCAATTTTAATTCCCGGATCTATAATAGTGGCAAGGTGCATTCCCATCGCTTTTAAAGAATCGGTTAATGCTTTTGGATTGGAATAGGTTTCCGGGTTCCAGGTAAAAACGCGGTAACCACGCATGTAATCAATATCGCAATACATCATATCGCACGGGATTGAATCTTCACGCATTTTTCGCGCAACATCCAACAATTGTTTTTGTGTCATGTAACTATACCGCGATTGCTGGTAACCCAGGCTCCAGATCGGTGGCATCTTCATTCTTCCGGTGAGCCAGGTATAATCTTTGAGCATTCCTGGAACAGTAGACGAAGAAAAAAAGTAATAATTCATTGCGCCGCCGTTGGCACCAAAAAAATACATTTTGCCATCGGTTGAACCACCAAAGTTGAAAAAGGATTTATAAGTATTATCATAAAAAATACCGAACAAACTATTAGTATGAATGCCAATAAAAAAAGGCATCGTTGAGTACAAGGGATCCTGCATAAGGCCATAACCATAGGCATCTGTATTCCAGTTTACATAAGATTGTTCGCGGCGATTTAGCGGGCCGGTTTTTTCACCAAGGCCGATAAATTTTTCATCATCCGTTAATTTACGGTAACTGGTAATTTCTTTTCCTTGCCATGAAACGCCCAATTGGGGCGCATCTCCATCTACCCATTCTCCTTTTGAATTATAAAAATCAATCCGCAAAGGATTTTTCTGAATAACTATTTTTAAAGAATCAGTTGTTAAAGTAATATCGTTTTTATTATTTTCAATTTTATTAAAAGTGTTTGAAGCTTCGCGTATCACAGCGTAAGAAGGGCTTTCAGCCAAATCTGAAGGAGCAATTCTTACTCTTACTATTGTTGGTGAATACACTTCCAGTTGCACCTCTTCATTTCCTGAAGTTTTAATCTGCACACCATGAGCCGTTTTTTGTAAAGATTTAAAAGCGCCAAGCTGGTGGCTCAACAAATTATCCTGTGCTGATCCGCAAAAAGGAATTAATAAAAAAATGGAAAGAGCTGACAAAATACGTTTCATCTGTAATTTTTTTAGAAAAGAAATTTCAGCAAATGTAATTGAGAATTTATTGAAATTGTTTTTCAATGAACCGGCTTTCCGTAATTCTTTTCCCCTGCGGGTATGGCTACCGTTAGTAAATTTTCCTTTGGTGGAATGGGGCAATTATATCCCGTAGTATAAGCGCAATAAGGATTATAGGCTTTATTAAAATCAATAATAAGTTGATTATTTTTTATATCCTGCAACCTAAAATCCATATAACGTCCGCCACCATAACTTGTAAATCCTGAAGTGGCATCTCCAAAAGGAACAAATAAATAATCTTTATATTTTTCCTGTTGCATTAATGCTTCCGATTGATAAATGTACAAATGCAACGTTTTTCCGTGGAGTTTAAAAGTCAGCAGGCCATATTTAAAAAACCTCTTCTGCATTCCTGATGACGTATTCATATAAAACCCTTCCTTGTCAATAATTCTTTTAAAAGAAGCTTTCACACAATAACTTTCATCAATGGGGTAAAAACTGATATACTTCCTGTCATCTTTACCAACAACTTCGTGGCTATTGATATACTTCTGCTGGTAAGCGATCAGGGAATCTTTATAGGCATTATCCTGTGCACTTACATTTTGAACGAGTAAAAAGCTGAGTATAAATAAAAAATTACTCCGGGTAAACTTTGATAATTTTATGGTCATCGGATAAAATTAATGAAGAATTTTCTGCTAAGCCACTAAAGACCAAATCTAAGCCGATTTAGATATGAAGCCGAAGGGAAATGCAAAAAGCTGGTATTTGTTGGTTTACTGTCGTCTGAAAGCTTTGTATTTCCAGTAAAGCAACAAATTCTTCTGATTTCTGTTTTACATCTATTACATAACAGGGATGTGTAAACGAAAAGTTAGTTACCGGGTTTGGCACTTAACTTCTTTAGTCTCGCTAATATGCGGTATTCAAAAAAGCAAAAAGGTTTATCATTCCCCAAAATGCTCCAACATCACTTTCGAATACTGTGCTATTGCAATTTCGGGATCTGCAATTTCGGGATGCCACAATTTTTCCCACTCAAAACTATAAAATCCTTTATAACCACCTTTGTACAACGCATCAACCGCCGTAAAGATCGGCACTTCGCCCTGGCCTAATAAAGTATAATGTTCTTTACCATCAATCATCTTCAGGTCTTTAATGTGAGTGTGGCGAATGTATTTTTTCAGTTTTGGATACACCTGAGCCGGAGGTTCTTTGGTGATGGACCACATGTTGGCTACATCCCAAACCAAACCTGTATTTTTATTAAATGCGTTTTCCATTATTTTTTGAATGTCATCGCTCCACACAACGTCGCCATGTGTTTCCATCAATACGCTTACGTTACTTCCTTTTGCATACTCTCCTAATTCAAGCAAACCATCTGTAATAAGATCCATTGTTTTATTTTTATCCTGGTCTTTTGGAAGTTGGTTAGGAAATACTCTTATATGCGGGCAGTTTATTTTTTGCGCAAGGTCAATAAACCTTTTTGCTTCATCTAAGTTTTTCTTTCTATTGGCCGGGTCAGCAATATGTAAATTGGTTGATGAACCAAGGTCTACAAAAGCAAGATTTTTTTGTTTCATTAAAGCCAGCGTTGCTGATATATTTTGCGGACTGTTGAATTCAGGGCATTTGGTAAGATCCATTTCGCGCAGCAGCCCGCAATTCAAGGCCTTTATAATGATGTTCCACAGCAAAATCGGTGATCTTTTTAAAATCCCAATCGGGACAGCCGAGCGTGGAAAATGATAAAAGTGGTTTGTTCTTTTTTCTTTCAAAAGAAACTGGAATGAAAGGCGCTGCCATTAAAAGGCTTGTTGTTTTGAGAAACTTTCTGCGTGTAAAATCTTTAGAATTCATTTTTGGAAAATTTAATTTACGAAAAAGAAAAATCAATGGTTCGCTTTTCTTTCTCACTTTGCATTGCTAATTCTATAATTCGTATGGTGTTCCTTGCTTGTAAAGGTGTAACAATAAGATTTTCTTTACCTAAAATAGTATGGTAGATATTAAGATAATACGCGGCATAATCTCCTTTTTCACTTTCAATTTTTCCAACAAAGTGCTGGCCGTTTACATCCGTATTAATAGTGCCCCAGATATCAGGTGGTTCTATACCCCAGTTATTTTTTGTCAAAGAGGTAAATCCTGCTTTAAGCGCTTCTT
>DAHXOZ010000058.1 GCA_027364635.1 bacterium
AAAAATATTTTTTCGAAGAAAAATAATACGGCAGAATTGGTGAAAGATACGGTTGCTCACCTTGATGTAAATGTTTGTATTGAAGATGAAAATGGTAAAGTTTTATTTAGTAATGGGGAAGGTGATTATGAATATAAATTTGCTGTTGTTTATGAAGGTGAAACGATAGGTGTTATAAAAGATGATAAAAATCGGGGCGGATTTATTGCCGGGATTTTGTTGGTTTTGCTGCAAAAAGAACAGGAAAGAAAAAAATTGGGAAGCGAGGTATTAAATCTTTACCAGGAAATCAACCTGATCTTTAATTTTTCTGATAAACTGGCTCAAACAATTGGTGCCACTGCAATTGCCCAAATTGCCTTAGAAGAAGCCATTCACGTAATTGAATCGGATTACGGCATAGTGGCGCTTTGGGATGAAGAAAACAAGGTGATGAAAGTAGAAGCTTCGCAGGGAGATCTGTTTTTTGGCCAACAAAAAATTAATGAAGAATTGCCTTTATTGCGAAAAATTGTTTTGAGTGGCCAGTCAGAAATTATTAGTGATATTTCATTATTAAAGGAAACCGGAATTATTTCACCTGAAGTTGAATCTGTTATTTTTTCGGCTTTAAGGGTAAAGCATAGAATTATGGGTGCTATCATTTTGGCAAGTAACCAGGTAGATAAATATACAGCCGGTTCTTTGAAACTGTTAACCACACTTGCTTTGCAGTCTTCTTCTGCTATCGAAAGCTCTCTTCTTTATGAAAAAAATATCAGGGAGGCGAGAGAGAGAGAAGAAGCCATGCGTAAAATATTTGATGCTACGGAAAAATTTGTCCCTCATGAATTTTTAAAATCTTTGGGACATGAAGTGATAACGGAAGTGAAATTGGGCGACCAGGTAGAGAAAATTGTAACAGTGCTCTTTACAGATATTAGGAATTATACCAGCTTGTCTGAACAAATGACACCTGAAGAAACTTTTGCTTTTATCTGTTTATTTAATGAAAGAATGGGGCCGATCATTCGTGCGAATCATGGGTTCATCAATCAATACCTTGGCGATTCTATAATGGCCATTTTTCCTCTTAATGCAAGTGACGCATTGCAGGCTGCTGTAGCCATGCAAAGAGAAGTAGGTGAGCTGAATAAATTACTTACAGAAAATAACAAGCCGGCCATACAAATAGGAATCGGTATGCATACCGGCCCCTTGATAATGGGCATTACCGGTGATTTTGATCGCATGGATGCCTGTACTATTTCAGATACTGTGAACACGGCTTCAAGGGTAGAAAGCCTGACCAAACATTTCAATGCAAGTATTTTATTGAGTGAAGCAAGCCTTAATCAAATTGAGAACAAAAGAGATTTTCACCTGCGTAATCTTGGCCTTGTTCAGCTAAAAGGGAAGCACCATTCTATCAATGTACATGAATGCTTTAGTTGCGATAGACAACAAGAATTGGACAATAAATTAAACACCCTTTCAATTTTTAATGAAGGCGTTGCTCATTACCTTGATAAGGCATTCGAAAAGGCAAACGAGGCTTTTAAAAAAGTAATAGAGATTGATCCGGGTGACAGGACGGCGCGGTTTTTCTATAATTTTTCGCAACAGATTTTAGATTCCGGCTCTAATGAAAATAAAGTAGGAATTGTAGAAATGAATGAGAAATAGAAACAGTTTGCAAAATAAAAATCTTTAAAAAAAGTTTCTTTACTGCAAATGCGTCATAAGCCAGGTGTTTATCTTATCAAAGTAACACTGCCTTTTCTGAAAACCGTTTTCCCCAAATAATCTATGCCTTCGGCAATCCATACAAAAACTCCCGGATCCTGCGGCTGACCTTTAAAAGTGCCGTCCCATCCTGCTTTTTGAACATCAGTGGAATAAATCAGTTGCCCCAGTCGGTTATAAACTTTAAAATAATTCAACTTTTTTATACCAATGGGTATCGGCCTGAAAATATCATTTTTCCCATCACCATTGGGCGTAAATGCATCAGGAACATACAGATCAGGTAAGACCTTATAAACGTAAACATGAATGGTGTCTTCTGCCGTGCAGCCCGCCAGGGTTTTTACCTGTAGCGTATATTTCTGACTTTCGGTTAAAATAGCCACAGGGTTTGAAATGTTCGGATTATTTAAACCGGTTGAAGGCGTCCAAAGATAGAACTGAGCCCCGGTTCCGTTTAATTGCAACGGCTGATTTACAACTATCGCTGTATCAGCAGGACCGGCATCTGCCACAGGTTTTTCAACAGTTATATTAATAACAGCGTAAGTAGGTTTAGGGCAACCCAGCACATCGTTTACCTGCAATAGATAACTAATTGATTGTACAGGCCTTGAAATAGGATCAGCTATTTTTGAGTTATTTAAAAAAGTTGGAGGAGACCAGTTATAAATGCTTCCACCACTGCCGTGTAATTGAACAATAGCCGGAAAACAAACCGTGGTATCATTGCCCGCATAAGCCTGGGGATAGGGAACAGGTTTTACGTTGATGTTAGCTGCAGCACTACATTTTCCTATGCTTGAAACCACATGGTAATTGGTATTTTGAACCGGAACTACTTGTGCGTACTTTGCCGTATCATTTAGAACAGTATTCGACGGAGTCCATACATAATGCAAGCCATCACTTATTGGATTGAGTTGTACCGTATCTGTCAGGCAGACAGTTGTGTCTGGAGTTAAACTTAAACTGACCTGATTTACTACGTTTACAAAAACCGAGTCTGTGCCGATACAGCCGCGACTTTCGTTTAAAGTTGCATAATAGGTTGTAGGAACTTTCGGGCTCACTAAAGGAGTAAAGCTGTTGGGGTTATTGATATTATAGGCCGGCGTCCAGGTAATACTTCCATTTCCGATGGCCGTTAATTGTAAGGTATCGATACTACATATAAGGGTATCATTAGTTACTGAAAAATCAGGTTGCGTTTTTATGGGAACCGTTTTATCTATTGTTTTTGAACAACCTTTACTGTTGCCTACCGTTAGCTGAACATCATAATTTCCGGGCTGGGTATAGATGTAAGTTGGGTTTTTAATTTTCGAAGTGTCACCATAAGTGGCCGGATCACCAAAATTCCACGACCAATTATTTACAGATCCGAAATTGGTCGTTGTTTTATCGGTAAAAATTATGGAAGAATTAATGCATTGGCCATCTACATTAAATGCAGGATAAAAGCCAGGATATACTTTTAAAATTTGTGTGGCTGAGTCAGAGCAATCTTGTCCCCGGTTAACAACCAGTTTGTAAACAAAAACTCCGGTATCCGTATAAACATGGGTGGGGCTTTTTAAAACTGAAGTGTTTTGTGCCCCTGATTTCGGATCACCGAAATCCCAGTAGAAAGTCTGATTTAATGAAGAGGTATTATCATCCTGGAAAGCTACATTGAAACTATCGCATATAACCGGTTTGGGATTTAATTGTGCACCGGCAAAATCACAATTGGAAACATTGATGATAAAATCTTTCAGATGTTCATTAATAAGAACACCATTTCTGTAAGAGGAAACTTTCACCCCTAAAACATACTTTCCTACTGGCGGGGCAATACCGCTGATAATACCCGTTTTTGAATCAATAATAGCTTTTATACCGAGAGGTGAATTGGCAGAATAATTATTGATGTATGTTACAGAATAGTATGGAGGGGCATTAGGTTTAATGAGTGAATCTCCCCTGATTGATCCCCCATCGTATGCTTGTGTAAAACTATATACCAATGAATCATTATTCTTATCGATAGCAAAATAATTCAATTGAAAGGGTCTTCCGGCACAAACCACATCTACACTTGTAGCAAACTGCGGGGAACTGTCCATGTATTGTGATCCTGGTATATCTGTAGTAAAAGTGGATCCGGTTTCATTGCCTCCGAAATTCTGCACGTTTGCTAAATTATCAACCCTGCAGCACGTTTGGTAAGATGCTGTATAACCTTTTGTATTATCGGGTAAATCTACAGTAAGCTCAAAAATTCCGACATGATAATTTAAGTTGGGCGCATTTTGAATGCACGGGGGAAATGTTCCTACAGGAACTGCTGACTCACTTTTTTTTGGAACTATATTATATATTGGCGGTCCGTTTTCTTTGCTAAATATTCCGATATAAACTGCAGAAGGCATGGGAGCAGCATTAACAGCATTTTGATCACGGAAAATTTTTAATGTAATTAAATATCTGCTGGTATTAGGAGTAGCGCCTTTACCGAGGTATTGATAAATCATTTCACCACCAATAACATGATGCGCCTGGCTGTTTAATACGGCCAGCAGTATTGCAGCTATTGTTAGAAATGATTTTTTCATGAAAGTTATATGCAAATTACTTTTTCTCAGTTTGAATTGACAATAGAAATTGACAAAAGGAAATTTTAAATTTTGAAAATTCTAATGTAACGAGCTGAGGAAATCATTCAAAAATGAATTTGATAATTTTACTTCTTCCCACATGCCCATGTGCCCGGAATGCCGGAGAATATGAACCATTGAAATTGTGGGCATACTGAATTGCTCAAGTGATGCCTGCAAAGGGACGGCTGTATCAAATTCCCCGGCTATCAAAAGAACCGGTTTAGTAAAGGTTTTTAAAACGGTAGTCCTGTCAGGACGTGCTATCATTGCCTCATAATATTGTATTAATGCTTCAGGCGAAATTGTTTTAGCAATATCCAATAATTGGGTAATCAATTCCGGCTTTTCATTTTTTGTTTCTTCACAAAATAAATTGGGAACCGAAGTTTTTACAAAAGCTTCTGTTCCGTTCTTGCTGATAAAATCAATTGCCTTTTTCCTGGTTGCGATTTTTTCTTCACTGTCAGCATATGCGGAGGAATGGAAAAGTCCGAAAGAATTCAAAAGTTCAGGGTATTTTTCAGCAAATGCAAGTGTAATATAACCACCCATACTGTGGCCTATAAGAGAAAACCGGCAATCATTTTGCTCACCTTTTTTTGCGATAACTTCATCAGCAAGCCCTTTTATAACTTCTGCATAATCTTCTATTGAAGCTTTGTTATCAAGCATTTCTGATAAACCGCTTCCGGGAAGATCCGGGATAATCAATAGGTTGTTTTTTTTCAGCGCATCTATCTGATGTTTCCAGATATTTCCATCTTCTGCAAAACCATGTACTAATAAAACCGGGTTTCCTTTACCAACAAGCCGGTAATAGATTTTTTTATTTTGAAATTCTGTATAGGGCATTCCTTACTTTTTCCTGAAGATAAAAATTAAACTTCTGAAAATCAAAATAGCAACAATGGGTATGATGGCGACGTTTAAAAGTTGTGGAACTGCTTTCCAAAAAATAATAAGCAGGATATTAATAAGCGAATAGAAAAGAAAGTATTTTTTTGCCCAGCTTTTTTTGGAGTGGATGTAAAAAGCTGCCACAATATTGGTCGGCCACGCCCATAATAAATTATAATTATCCCGACACATAATGTGATCGGTTCCTAACCACATAAAAAGTATAAGAATACCCAGTATTCCTGTTATAAAAAATAAAAAACCGTCAAAAGAAGAAAGTATTCCCTGGATGGGTTTGCTTTTAGAAAAACTAAGGAAGGCGACTATCACAAACAGGCAACTGAAAAGAAAAAGAGGATGAGTTAAGTTGTCTTTGGTCTGTTGATTATATTCCGGCTTTAGTAAAGTGTGTTTCTCAGACACCAATGGCATAGAGCCGATAGAGGAACTATCGAATGTTTTCATCAGGTAATCCGGTAAAAACATCACCTGGTAAGGAGAAGCTACCGCATCGGTTTTACTTCCCAGTAAAATATCAATTCCTAATTTACTCCATTGTTTATCGTTGTAATCCAGGTATACATGTATCAGGTCGCGGAAAGAGGTCTTTGTTTGTAAAACCTTTCCAAAATGAACCGTTGAATCTGATGCTTTTTCAACCAAATCACGCAGGCGTGTTGTACAATTATCAAACAAAAAATCATATTTATAAAACCTGTTTTGTGCCATCATATTTGCTTCAAGCAGCATGATGATATTTTGTTTTTGCTGGCAGTTTAAGTTCAAAATCTGCTCGGTAATACCGCGTTTTTCTTCCTGGGTTTCTGCTAAAAAAGAGGGATAGTCGTCGCTGGATAAATAGTATAAGAGTTTCCCCCTGACGAATTTGGTATAAAAATCAGGATCGTCAAAATTAAAAGTGCCGTAATTATAAACAATATCCTGGTTGGTAACGGTATCGTGTATACGTATAGCGCTGTGTCCGAATGTTGAGTAAAGTTCTTCACCCGGCGTTACTGTTAAAAGGCTTACCTGGAGATTGCAGGAATCTTGTTGGGCAAATCCCTTGGTGACAGTTAAAAAAAGAAGTGTAACAAGCAGTAAACGGATCTTGTGTATTTGTCTGGGTTTTTTTAAAATAGAAGATAGCAAGTGAAATAAATTATTTTAGTTTACAAAATAAAAAAATGCAATAAATGTTGGTTTACTATAATCCGATTTGTTCTTTTACATTCCAATTAGTAATCAATGCTTTTTATAATCTACCTGCTGTAATTAGGCGCTTCTTTTGTAATTTCCACATCATGTGCATGACTTTCACGCATCCCTGCATTCGTTATTTGTATAAAGGTTGCCTGTTGTAACGCACGGATATCCTTTGCACCGCAATAACCCATTCCTGCCCGCAGACCGCCGGTAAACTGGTGTGCAACCTCTGATAAAAAACCTTTGTAAGCAATGCGTCCTTCAATTCCCTCGGGCACGAATTTTTTTACTTCCTTATCCTGGAAATACCGGTCGCTGCTTCCTTGCGCCATTGCACCTAATGAGCCCATGCCGCGGTATTGCTTAAATTTTCTTCCTTCATAAATGATGGTTTCGCCGGGGCTTTCTTCAGTACCGGCAAATACGCCACCCATCATTACGCAATCAGCGCCGGCGGCTATGGCTTTTACCATATCACCGGTATACCTGATACCTCCATCTGCTATGATACCAATATTTTTATTTTTTATTGCCCCTGATACTTCTAATAAAGCTGTGATTTGCGGAACGCCTGCCCCTGCAACAATTCTTGTAGTACAGATAGAGCCGGGACCTATACCTACTTTTATTGCGTCAGCGCCTGCTGCAGCCAATGCTTTCGCTCCTGATGCAGTAGCTATATTGCCTGCAATCACTTCCAGGTTTTTAAAATCTTTTTTAATTTTCTTAAGCGCATCAATTACTCCTTTTGTATGGCCGTGGGCGCTGTCGAGTACAATTGCGTCTACGCCTACCTGTTGCAGTGCATAAACTCTGTCGGCGATATCATTGGTAATCCCCACTCCGGCTCCAACAAGTAACCTTCCAAACTGATCTTTGGCAGCAAGCGGATGATTGTGTACTTGCAGAATATCCCGATAGGTAATAAGTCCTTTTAAAATACCTTTTCTATTTACAACAGGTAATTTTTCAATTTTATATTTTCTTAAAATAGATTGAGCCTTTTTTAAATCGGTACCTTCGGGAGCTGTGATCAATCCTTCCTTGGTCATTAATTCACTTACGGGCCGTTTCATGTTATCCTCAAATCTGAGATCCCTGTTGGTTAAGATACCAACCAACATTCCATCCGCATCAACAATAGGAATACCGCCGATCTTATTCTCTTTCATAAGAAGTAAAGCATCTCCAATAGTAGCATCCAGTTTTAAAGTGATTGGATCTAAAATCAATCCGCTTTCACTTCTTTTTACTTTACGCACCTGGGCTGCCTGTTGTTCAATACTCATATTTTTATGCAGAAATCCCAGTCCGCCTTCTCTTGCCAATGCAATCGCAAGGTTTGCTTCTGTAACGGTATCCATTGCTGCACTTAGCATCGGAATATTGAGCGTAATGTTTTTGGTAAGCCTGGTAGAAGTATTTACATCTCTTGGTAAAACTTCGCTGTAAGACGGAAGCAACAATACATCATCGAAGGTTAATCCTTCACCAAAAATTTTTTTTGCGGGGAAATTAGTTTTATTTAGTGTAGCCATGCGCAAAGGTAATAAAACTCACAATCCTTCAAAAGGGAAATTCTTTAAGAATAATTTATAGGTAATAAGTTGTAAGTTTTATCTGTATTTACCTGAAGTTTTTTTTGTATTTATTAAAATATAAATTGGCAAAATTTATTCGTTTGCCGGAATAAACTATCCTTTAAAATCAGCATTCATCATACAGCATCCTTCAATTCATCTTATAAACTTTGCCCGGCAAAGAAGAAACAATTCCCTGCATCTCCAGCATCAGTAGTGCCTGGGCAACTGCGCTACTGCTCAGTTTACTTTTAAAATACAATTCATCAATGTGTATGGGTTCCCCGCTTTGCAAAATATCCACCATTACTTTTTCTTCGGAAGTTAGCTCGATAAATAATTCTCTTTGTTTTTTGGGTGAGGGCTTTTTGCTTTTCTTCCAGCCCATATTTTCCAAAAGGTCATTGGCAGAAGTGATCAAAGCCGCTTTATTATTTTTGATAAGATAATTACAGCCTTCACTTTTTGTATCATCGGCTCTTCCCGGAAATGCGAAAACATCTTTGTTGTAGCCGTTGGCTAATTCGGCAGTAATCAATGATCCGCCCTTTATCCCGGATTCAATCACAATAATCGCATCACTTATCCCTGCAACAATCCGGTTTCTTCCGGGAAAATTTTGCTTGTCAGGTATGGTGTTGCTTTTAAATTCTGTGAGAAGTCCCCCGCATGAAATCATCTGTTTTGCCAGCGAAGTGTTTTGTGCCGGATAAACTCTGTCTAAGCCATGTGCCAAAACGCCCACTGTCTTTATATTGTTTTTTACCGCACATTTATGAGCAATACTGTCAATTCCGAAAGCGAGGCCACTTACTACCAATACCTCTTCACTGACGAGTTCTTCAACGAGCTTTTCACAAATTTTTTTTCCGTAATCGTTGTGATTCCTGGTACCGACAATGGCAACTATTTTGGAACAATTTAAATCAGTATTCCCCTTGAAGTAAAGTAAAGGCGGACTATCATAACAATTTAATAATCGTTGCGGATAATTTTTATCGGTTAAAAAAAGAGGAGTGATTTTGTATTTCTCAATAAATCCAATTTCTTCTTCGGCACGACTAAAATCTTTGAATTGTAAAATAGAATCGATGGCTTTTGAACCTAGTCCTTCTATTGCTTCGAACGCTTTTTTGGGCGCGTGAAAAACAGATGATGCATCTCCAAAATTATGGATCAATGCTTTGGCTCTTACATCTCCTATATTCGGAACAAGGGTTAGTGCAATTTGGTGAAGCAGTTCGTTTTGCATAATAATTTACCTGACCAAAATACGGAAAGTTCTTTTATAATTTCTGAATTTCTAATTGCTTGCAAATTAAATTGCAAAGATTTCTATCAAGTTGTGGATGGCGAGGAACCGAAGTTTTTTTCTTTGTTATATTATTTTGATAAATGTCATGCTTACCGCCATTTCTATGTAAATAGCAATTGTTTTTTTGCAGATGAGCAAGAAATTGATTTCTTTTTACTGACATCAGGAAATCATTAGGTCCTCTTCAAAAACTTTGGTAGACGTATCCTCTTCACTTTGCATGTCCTCCAAATATAATTGAAGCGCATCCAACACATTTTCTTTGGTTTCTTCAACTGTTTCTCCTTGCGTCAAAACAGCCGGAATTTCTTTTATTGTTCCAATAAAAAACTCTTCTCCTTTGCTTATTACGATAGTAAGTTTCATACTTATTTTTTAATCTTTCTAAAATTAATAAATAATTCTTAATTACTTACTACTCTAAGTTCAGTTCTGCGGTTCATGGCGCGGCCTTCGTCTGTTTCATTAGTAGCTACAGGATTGGTTTCGCCAAAACCTTTGTAAGACAAACGCTCCTTCTTCACTCCCTTAGCTACAAGGTAGTTAACAACTGAAAGAGCGCGGCCATTAGAAAGTTTTAAATTATCAGCCGGTGTTCCTACATTATCTGTAAAGCCACTGATCAGGACTTTCATATTGGGATTTTCATTCATCAATCTTACCACATTATCGAGTTCACTGATGGATTCAGGTTTTAGTTCGGTTTTTTTCGTGTCGAAAAAAACATTTTTTAAAATCACTTTTGCATTTACTTCAATTGGTTCCAAAGGAATATCAATATTATAAACTGAATCAGAGGATACAGCACTCATATCAAAATTTTGGGAGTAAAAGAGGTAGCCTTTGCGGTGAACATTAAAGGCATAATTTTTTCCTACAGGAAGTGTGATGAGGTAATTACCATCTTCATCAGTTTGCAATTTACTTACAGTTTGTTGCGAATTTACGTCTGTAAGAAGCAGCGTTGAAGGCAGGCCGGCACCCGTTTTTTTGTCATACACTTTTCCTTTTGCCCACAAGGTTTTCAAAGGCCTCAGATCTTTACGCAGTTCAAAAGTATAAATATCAAGACCTCCTTTTGAATCAATTTTATCGCTGGAATAATACGCTGTTTTCCCATCCGCATCCACGATCATCGAACCTTCATCTCCAATGGTATTGATTGGGTAGCCAAGGTTCTCCGGCTTACTCCATTTTCCATCGGGTTGTTTTCTAGTTACAAACAAATCGGGTTTTTCACTATAACCGGGCAGCCCTGATGAATTGAAGTATAATGTTTGATTGTCTGCATGGATGAACGGCGTGCTTTCATCACCGGGAGTGTTTATTTCAGGACCAAGATTTTCGGGTTTGCTCCAACCGTTTTCGGTACGATGGGCTACCCAAATATCCCGTCCTCCATATCCGCCCGGCCTGTCGCTGCTAAAATACAGGTCTCTTTTATCCGGCGAAAGAGAAGGCGTCGATTCCCAAAATTCTGTATTAACATCCCAACCGAGGTTTTGAGGCTCGCTCCACCCGTTTTTGGTAAGATAGGAAATGTAAAGATCGCAGCTACCGTTTCCCTGCGGAAAATTGCAGCCGGTAAAAACCAGCCATTGGCCATCCTGAGATATATTTTGAGCGCCCACATTAAATTGGTCAGAATTTATTTTTCCGGATAAAGGGTAAGCTTTGCCCCAGGTTCCATTAATACGGTCGCTTTCATAAAAACTTTCTTTGTTTTTAATCCTTTTGGTAAAAATTAATTTTTTACCATCTATAGTAAGGGAAGGGAAATATTCAAGATCGGTAGTATTAATGCTGTCTCCTAAATTTTTTGGTGCAAAAACATAATTTTTTTCAGGATGGGATTGGGCATAATCAATGGCAAACTGGTACGTTTTTTTCCTGAACTCACCAGCTTTTTTGCTCCGTTCGTTGAGTTTTGGTGCCGATAAAAAAGTATTTATCGCACGTAACGCATCTTCAAATCGTCCGCAGCCTGCCAGTGAAATAGAATAGGGGAGGTAATAATCCTGTGCAAAAGCTGAATCAATGGCAAATGCTTTTTCAAAATTCGAAACCGAGCTTTGATAGTCATTCATATCCGCATAAATTCCTGCAAGCGATAAATAAGCATCCAGGTAATTCGGTTCAATTTTCAACGATTCATTGATCATTTTTATCGCAGAACCATAATCTCCGTTTTGCGCTTTGTTTATGGCAAGCATATAAATAGTGATCGCTTTGTGATTCACTTTCAAGGGATCATAACCTTGTGATCGGGATTGAATAAAAAACGTAGAGAAAATAATGATAAGTAGGAATTTTTGCATCCGGAGTTTTTTTTGAGGTAAACGAATTTACTACCGAATTTATTTAATGGCTTGTTATTATTTGCTACGGCACATTAATGTACTTATGTATTTGCAACGACAATTGCCATTGAGGATTTTCCTTGATATAATCGATGATCCACGGCGTTACTTTTGATGCTTTGTCCCACTCCGGCTGAAGATACAATTTGCAAGCGCTTGATACTTCTGCGGCGTATTTTTCCGCCCACTCAAAATCTGATTGATTAAATACGATTATTTTAAGCTCATTCGCTTTTTTAAGTATTTCGGGTAATGGAGGTTTAAATTTTTTGGGTGAAAGGCAAATCCAATCCCATGTGCCGGTTAAAGGAGACGAGCCCGACGTTTCAATATTGGTAGAAAAGCCTTCTTTTTTTAATTGTAAAGTTAATTCTTCCAGATTGTGCATTGTGGGTTCTCCTCCGGTTATTACTGCAAGCCTTGCAGGATTTTCTTTTGCTTTCGACACAATTTCTTCAATGCTTTGCAAAGGGTATTGCGCTTCGTCCCAGCTTTCTTTTACATCGCACCAAACACAACCTACATCGCAACCGGCAAGCCGGATAAAATAGGCGGCTTTTCCCTGGTGAAAACCTTCGCCTTGCAAAGTGTAAAAGGCTTCCATTATGGGTAAGGTAGTGAGTGGTGAATTGTGAATTGTCAATTTTGAATTTTGAATTTTGAATTTTGAATGGTCAATGCTGAATTTCGGAAATAATTGTCGGTTGTCGGCCATGGTCGCTCAATCAGTAAACCAACAAATATCTTGATTTTTATTTCTTTTATTGCGGCTTTTGCCCGAACCCTCCTTTGGAGGGCAGGGAGGCCGCCGCCTTATAGGTATTCATCAACAAAGCAGCAATGGTCATTAATCCAACACCTCCCGGCACAGGAGTAATGTAACTGCATTTTGGCGCTACCTTTTCAAAATCCACATCACCTTTTAATGCGAATCCGCTCTTTTTGGTTTCATCTTTAACCCGGTTAATACCTACGTCAATTACTACTGCATTTTCTTTAACCATATCGGCCGTTACAAATTTGGGTTTTCCGATAGCGGCAATTACAATATCTGCCTGCAGGCAGATAGTTTTCAGGTCTTTGGTACGTGAATGACAAAGCGTTACTGTAGCATTTCCATAGTCGTTGTTATTTCTGCTTAATAAAATACTCAGCGGCGTTCCTACATTGTTGCTTCTGCCGATAACCACTACGTTTTTACCCTGAGTTTCTATTTTATAATGTTGAAGCAGCAATAAAATTCCATAAGGCGTAGCAGAAATAAAGGTTGGAAAACCCAGTACCATATTCCCGATATTTAAAGGATGAAACCCATCCACGTCTTTTGTGGGAAGAATGGTATTGATCACTTTTTTTTCAGAAATATGCTTTGGCAAAGGTACCTGTACAAGAATTCCATCAATTTTCGGGTCGTTATTTAACTCGTTGATTTTTTCTAAAAGCATCTCCTCAGAAATTGAACTTTCATACCTGAACAGAGATGATTCAATACCAATCTCTTTGCAGTTTTTCACCTTTGATGCTACATAAGTTTCACTTGCAGGATCATTGCCTACAAGAATGGCTGCCAGATGGGGAACCTTTTTATTTTCAGCTTGTAAAGATGAAATTTTATTCTTTAAATCTTCTTTAATAGCCGCAGAAGCTACTTTTCCTTCTAATAATTGCATGTGCGCAAAATTAATCCACATGAAGGGATTTTTTGATTTTTTATACAGACGCAGAAAATCTTAAGTTTAATTTATATATTTATGTGAGTTAAAACGTCTGCTTTGAGAAAAATCCTTTTATATTTTTTTCTTTTAGGTTTCACTAATGGCCGCACACAGTCGCTGCACAGGCCGCTTGCTGCTTCTTATATAAGTTTAGGTGCTTACAGTACGCATCACGTGGATGTATTTTCCGTTGCTTACAACCAGGCTTCACTGGCTCAGATTAAAGATCCGGTAGTTGGTGTATATGGTGAAAAGAGATTTTTGCTGGCAGAAACGAATATGTATTCAAGCATGGTTGCTATACCAACCAAAGATGGAAATTTTGCTTTCCAGGCCGATTATTTTGGTTATAAAAATTACAATGAATCTCAACTCGGAATTGCTTATGCAAGAAAGGTCGGCAATCAACTTGATCTTGGGATAAAATTCAATTATTATTCTTTCCGCATTCCCGGCTATGAAAATCCTTCAACACTAAATGTTGAAATGGGGGCTATTGTACATGTAAGTGAAAAAATAAATGCAGGCTTTCATCTTTATAATCCTGTGGGTGGCAAGCTATCCAAAACTGAAGACGATAAATTACCTTCTGTGTATTCCTTTGGTTTGGGTTATGAAGCCTCTGACAATTTTTTAATAGCCGTTGAAATGGTTAAACAGGAAGATTTGCCGGTAAATGTAAACGCGGCAGTTCAATATGATTTTGCCAAAAGCTTTTTTGCGCGTTTTGGTATAGCAACAGAAAATGAAACACCTTTTGCGGGGGCTGGTGTTGCGTGGAGCCATTTCAGATTGGATGTGTCTGCTTCTTATCATCCGCAATTAGGATTAACTCCCGGCTTAATGCTGATCATCAATTTTAAAACAAAAGAAATTGAAGATAAATGAGATCATATCGGCGTTGGCATTTTTATGTCTTTTATCACCGGTGGCGGTGAATGCACAGGAAATAACGGGTGAACCACCGGCCAATGTGGAACAACAGCTGGAAGATGTAACGGCTGCCAATGAAGATGTGGAAACGGAAGATGATGGTTACCTGCAACAATTGCATCATTTTTTGAAAGAACCCATTAATCTTAATTATGCAGATGCCGGGCTTTTGGAACAACTGAATATACTGAGTCCATTGCAAATTGCCAACTTACTTTCTTACCGGAAACTACTTGGTAATTTTATAAATATTTATGAATTGCAGGCAATACCGTTATGGAATTTCGATTTGATCCGGAGAATTCGTCCTTATATCACTGTATCACAAAAAACAGAGGTTTTTCTATCATTGCGCAAGAGACTTAAAAACGGGGGAAGCTCTTTATTGATAAGGACAAGCCGGGTACTTGAAAAATCGAAGGGCTATTTATTGGATAGCAGCGAGGCAAAGAATTATTACCCCGGAAGCCCTCAAAAAGTCCTGGTCAGGTATAAGTACCGCTCAGGAAACCTGCTTCAATATGGGTTTACTGCTGAAAAAGATGCCGGGGAACAATTTTTCAGAGGATCTCAAAAACAAGGTTTTGATTTTTATTCGGCGCATTTTTTTGTAAGAAATTCAGGCGCGATTAAGACACTGGCAATTGGAGATTTTTCTGTGAATATGGGTCAGGGCTTAACACAGTGGCAAAGTCTTGCTTTCAATAAGGGGGCAGAAATAACTAATATAAAAAGACAATCCGAAATTTTGAGTCCTTATAATTCCGCCGGTGAAATTGAATTCAATCGCGGCATAGGAATTACTTTACAAAAACACCATTGGGAAACTACCCTTTTTACCAGCTATCGAAAAGTGGATGCTTCTATATATACCACAGAATTAAATAATGATGAATTTGTTTCTTCACTGCAAACCTCCGGCTACCACCGTACTAAAAGCGAAATTGGAGGCCGGCATGCTGAGGGAATGTTTTCTGCAGGAGGAAACCTTTCTTATTCCAACGAAAAACTTCATATAGGCGCAAATGCGGTGCATTATAATTTGGAACATACAATCTCTAAAGTAGATTTCCTATATAATATATATGCTCTATCCGGGAAACGTGCAGGTAATTATAGCATTGATTATAGTTATACCTATAATAATATGCATCTTTTTGGTGAAACTGCCATTGATGAACATTTAAATAAAGCCTTCGTATCTGGCCTGCTGGTAAATACCGATTCAAAAGTGGCTATGAGCTTCCTTTACCGGAATATTTCAAAAGGTTACCAATCGCTCTACGCTAATGCCTTCACTGAAAATACACGCCCTACTAATGAAAGTGGTTTTTATTCGGGCATTACTATAACACCCTCTACATATATAAGAATTGATGCCTATGCCGATTTTTTCCATTTCCCCTGGCTAAAATACCGGGCAGATGCGCCAACATCAGGGAATGATTATATGCTTCAATTTTTTTATGGAAATAAAAAGATTGAACTGACCTGCCGATACCGGTATGAAAACAAGCCGATCAATTACAATCCATACGATTTGTATTTAAACCCGGTGGTGAGCAGGCCAAAGCAGGCATTAAGAACGCAACTTAATTATAGATTCAATAATACTTTTACTATCAGGTCAAGGTTTGAATTGTTATGGGTTGATAAAAAGGGAAGTGAACCGCAAAACGGATTCCTGACCTACCTGGATTTAATATATAAACCAATATTAAGGCCTTTTTCCGGAAATATCAGGTTATCTTATTTTGAAACCGGCGGATATGAGAGCCGCATTTATGCTTTTGAAAATGATGTTTTATATGCTTATTCTATACCTGTATTTTTTGATAAAGGGTACCGGTACTATATTAATTTTAAATATAAAATGAATCGTAAACTGAGCTTTTGGGCTAGATTTTCCCAAACCGTTTATTTAGATAAAAATGATATGGGAAGTGGCCTTGATTTTATAAAAGGGAATAAAAAATCAGAGATTAAGTTACAGGTCATCTATATTTTATAGTTTCATCTAAAATGTCATCAAATTTTTTGGGATTTTTATATGAACGGCAAATTATTTTAAATTTTTTGTTAAATAATGCAGCGAAAAGAAAACATTAGGTGTCATACTAAGATTACCGGAGTTTTGCAAAATGCAAAACTTATATTAATTAACATATTAATTAACAATTTTTTTGGTTGTCTTAAGAAGAACAATATATTTGCAATCTTAAATT
>DAHXOZ010000059.1 GCA_027364635.1 bacterium
TTTTTTGTAGTGGTTATGCTTTTCTTTTTTGTTACCGTAAAGTCTCAAACGGTGGTATCGCCGGGTGTTAGCTTTTACCCGCAACAGGCTGCAATTAATAACGGCCAACTTCACGACAGTCTTTCCGCGCCCAAATGGTTTTTCAGTAAATACAGCGGCCTTAGCACCAGCGTATCCTTTTTTAAAGGAGGCAATGCGTCCATCTTCTCTGCGCCTATGGGGCTTCAGCTAAACCGCAGGTTAAATAATAATTGGTATGCTTTTGCCAACGTATCGGTAGCGCCTTCTTATATCAGTATCAACCCTTCTTACCTAAGCGGTTTTAATAAGAATTTTTCCAACAACCGCTTCCAGCAAAATAGCTTAGGATTGTATCCTGCGGCTTCTTTGGGATTGATGTATGTTAACGATGCCAAAACATTTTCTATCTCCGGAAGCATCAGCGCAGAAAGAGGTTTTTATCCCGGTATGCCTTACTACCCCGTAAATAATGTGGCACAACCACCGGTTTTATTGCAACGCCAATAAATAAATGATAAATTTTATGAGCCTCATTGCTTTGCTGTGAGGGTAATATAAAATATCAATACATTTATTGCAAATTTCAAAAATGAACTTTAAAAAGGTCAATAATATCTCAGGATGGATTGTTTTTGCCATTGCCTGTACTGTATTTACTATTACCCGCGAAGCAAGTGTGAGCTTTTGGGATTGCGGGGAGTTTATTTCCTGCGCCTATAAATTGCAAATATCGCATCCGCCTGGTGCACCTCTTTTTATTCTTCTTGGCCGTTTGTTCATCATTCTTTTCAGCGGTAACCTGGATGCGGCAACACCCAATCTTCATGCTGCTGTGGATGTTAACCTGCTATCCTCTATAAGTAGCGGATTCACTATTCTTTTCCTGTTTTGGACCATTACCCATTTTGCAAAAAAAATGATGGTAAAAAAAGATGAAGTGATTACTCCTGAGAAAATCATTCTTATAATTGGTGCGGGTGCTGTGGGTGCCCTTGCATTTACTTTTTCCGATTCTTTTTGGTTCTCTGCTGTGGAGGGCATTGTGTTTGGCGTATCCCCGCTTTTTATTTCTTCAGCTTTTTGGGCAATGCTCAAATGGGAAGAGCAGGCGGATAAACCTTATGCAGATAAATGGATTGTCCTGATCGCTTACCTGATAGGTTTATCTATCGGCGTGCACCTGTTAAGCTTGCTGAGCATTCCCGCTATTGTAATGACTTATTATTTCCGCAGGTACAAATATTCACTAAAAGGTGCCATACTTGCTTTTATCCTGGCTTGCGTATTAACCGGGGTGGTACAGATCCTGATTATCCAGGATACGGTTAAATTAATCGGGTGGTTCGAAATTTTATTTGTGAATGGAATGGGTCTTCCTTTCAATTCCGGTATGTTTTTCTGCCTGGCGCTTTTTGTGGTAGCCATCGTATTGGGTTTGCGCTGGGCTACCAGGAAAAAGAAACATCTTGCCGAATTAGGAATACTCTGTTTTACATTTATTATGATCGGGTATTCTACCTACGGGGTAATTATGATCAGGGCGAATGCAGACCCTTCGATCAATATGCAAAATGTTACTAACCCTATGACATTAGTATCCTATCTTGACAGATCTCAATATGGTACATGGCCTATTTTCAGGGGCGCTGATTTTACAGCTCAACCTACCGGCAATAAAAATGAAGGCAATATTTATGAAAAAAATGAACGAACCGGTAAATATGAAGTAGTAGGAAAGAAAGAAGGCTATCAATACGATCCCGCTGATATTCATTATTTCCCCAGGATATGGGATACCGATAATTCGCAGGGGCATGTAGACTTTTACAAACAATGGTTAGGAATAGATGGAACCGAACCTCCCAGTACACAAGATAATATCAAATGGTTGTTTGGCTACCAGTTTAACTGGATGTATTGGCGCTATTTTATGTGGAACTTTTCCGGCAGGCAGAATGACCTCCAGGGCACAGGCAACCCGCGGGATGGGAACTGGATATCAGGAATTGCTCCCCTCGATAATTGGCGTTTGGGCGATCAAAGCAAGATGCCTGATTCTCTCAAAGAAAATAAAGCACATACTACCTTATTCATGCTGCCTTTCATATTGGGTTTATTAGGGCTTTCTTTTCAATGGAAAAGAGACCGGAAAAATGCAGTCGTTGTGTTCATCCTGTATTTTTTTACAGGCATCGCTATCATTCTTTACCTGAACCAGGCCGGCCCCCAGCCGAGGGAAAGAGATTACTCGTATGTAGGTTCATTTTATGCATTTTCTATTTGGATTGGGCTGGGTGTATTATACGTGTATGAACTTTTGAAGAAAAAACTAAAGCCAATCCAATCGTCAGTAGTAGCCGGCGGCATCTGTCTTATCGCTGTTCCATTGCTTATGGCTTCCCAGGAATGGAAATCACACGACCGTTCCAAAAAAACATTAGCAAGGGATGAAGCAGCCGATTACCTGAATTCATGTGCACCTAATGCAATATTATTTACGGCAGCCGACAATGATACTTATCCGCTTTGGTATGCCCAGGAAGTTGAAAACATAAGGCCTGATGTACGCGTGATTGTTACGACTCTGTTGGGCACTGACTGGATGATTGATCAATTGCGCAGAAAAATTAATAAAAGCGATCCCGTTCCTATCAGTTGGGCCCACGATAAATACGTGGGCGATAATCGCGATTATGTTCCTTATTACGACCAGGGTGGAATAGTTTCCAAAGACAGCTCAATGAACCTGGATGATGCCATGGCTTTTATGGCAAACAACAACTACCGCCTGCCAACACAAGGAGGAGATAGCCTGAACTATTTTCCTACGCATAAATTTTACCTACCTGTTGATAAGGAATTAGTTCTAAGCAATGGTACTGTTGATCCAAAAGATAGTTCAAAAATAGTAGACAGGGTTAATATTAATTTGACACAAAACACACTGTATAAAAATGACCTGATGGTGCTTAATATCATTGCAGCCAATAAATGGAAAAGGCCTATATATTTTACGCAGCCGCAGGGATTAGGATTAAACAATTTTTTACAAAATGAGGGAATGACTTATAGGCTGGAACCATTAAAGCAACAGGATCCAAACGGAGCCGATGCCGTCAATACAAAAGCAGCATATAAAAACCAGGTGTCAAATTTCTATTTCGGTGGAGCGCAATACCCCAACATTTATTTTGATGAGAATAGCAGAAGATCGTTAATGACCATGCGGCGGGCTTTCTCAGCAACCGGCAATGCACTTGCATTGATTGGAAAAAAGGATAGCGCTCTCCGGGTATTGAACTACGGTTACAAAATGCTGACCCCTTCTTCGTTTCCTTATGGAATGGTGTCTGCCGGTAATATGCATGATATTACTTCGCTTCAATATGCTTACGCGTGCTGCCTGGCAGGTGATATTAAAAAGGGAGACCGGATTGCTGATGATGTTATAAGCGATTGCCAGCAGCAAATTGAATATTACAATTCTTTGTCAGATACCGATGCGGGATATTTTCAGAGTGACCTGCAAACAGCAGAAGGTATCATCAAAGAGTTACAGGGCATGAGGGCAAACTTTCAGCCTAAAAAATAGAAAGATGAACCCTATATAGCTGAATGAAATGTTCAGTGATAAAATAAAAAAGATAAGGAGAGATTTGCCGGCCATGAGTCTTTAATAATCATTATTCAACGTAAATAATAATTGGTATGCTTTTGCCAACGTATCGGTGGCGCCTTCTTATATCAGTATCAACCCTTCTTACCTAAGCGGTTTCAATAAGAATTTTTCCAACAACCGCTTCCAGCAAAATAGCTTAGGATTGTATCCTGCGGCTTCTTTGGGAGTGATGTATGTTAACGATGCCAAAACATTTTCCATCTCCGGAAGCATCAGCGCAGAAAGAGGTTTTTATCCCGGACTTCCTTACTACCCCATGAATACTGCTACACAACACCAGGTTTTATTGCCAGGCAGGCAATGATGATTTCAAAAAATCATCTACCGTAGTAAACGAAGAAATTCAACCAATTTTTATTTTCATGACAGGTTCTTTTGCCTGCAGGAACTCTTGTACTTTAGATTTTATTGTGTTGGTTCATCACTGAAGATTTTATTTGGTTGTGATTATTAATCTTCGATATTTCCTTTTTTTTCTGCTTTTATCCGGCCCACCCTTCCCTGTCCAAACTCCTGTATTGAATAGCTTCGGCGAGATGCTCGGGCTTTATATCATCGCTTCCTGCAAGATCGGCGATGGTACGGCTCACTTTTAAAATACGGTCGTAGGCGCGTGCTGAAAGATTCAATTTCTCCATGGCAATTTTCAACAGATTAGAACCTGCCTGTGAGATTACACAAATTTCTTTCAACATTTTACTACTCATCTGGGCATTGCAATACACGCCGGGATTGTCTTTGTAACGCTCTGCCTGTTTTTCTCTTGCACGAATAACTCGCTCACGAATGCTTTCACTTTTTTCAAAATTTTGTTGGGATGATAATTCGCTAAAGGCAACAGGAGTTACTTCTACGTGCAAATCAATCCTGTCAAGCAAAGGCCCTGAAATTTTATTCAAATATTTTTGGACTGCTCCCGGCGGGCAACTACATTCCTTTTCCGGATGATTGTAATAACCGCAAGGGCAAGGATTCATTGAAGCAATCAACATAAAACTGGAGGGAAAATCCAACGCCACTTTTGCGCGCGAAATCGTAACTCTTCGCTCTTCCATTGGCTGGCGCATTACCTCCAATACTGTTCTTTTAAATTCAGGCAATTCATCTAAAAATAAAACACCGTTATGTGCCAATGAAATTTCTCCCGGTTGCGGCATGCCTCCGCCACCCACTAAGGCAACGTCTGAAATAGTATGATGCGGCGAACGAAAAGGACGTTTAGAAATTAAAGTTGCGTTTTCTGGAAGCTTTCCGGCCACGCTGTGAATTTTTGTGGTTTCCAATGCTTCCTGTAAAGTGAGCGGCGGAAGAATGGTTGGCAAACGCTTTGCCAGCATGGTTTTTCCGGCACCCGGCGGTCCTATCAGGATCGCATTATGTCCGCCTGCTGCTGCTATTTCCAGTGCGCGTTTTATATTTTCCTGCCCTTTTACATCGCAAAAATCAATTTCAAAATCGCTTTGTGCATTGGCGAATTCTTCCCGTGTGTTTACAACCGTTGGTTGGATTGAATTTTCATCAATAAAAAAATCGATCACCTCATTAATATGACTTACGCCATAAACATTCAACTTGTTTACCATTGCTGCTTCCCGCGCATTTTCTTTTGGAAGAATTAGTCCTTTAAAATTTTCTTTTCGTGCCTGTATCGCAATGGGCAGCGCGCCTTTTATCGGTCGTATGGTGCCATCAAGGCTCAACTCGCCCATGATCACATAATCAGTCAGCTTTTCTGCATTCTCCAATTGTTCACTTGCGCCCAGTGTGGCCATAGCGATAGGAAGATCAAAAGCAGTCCCGCTTTTACGTATGTCCGCAGGTGCAAGATTTACTACAACTTTTGTTCTTGGGAAATGATAGCCATTGGCTTTGATAGCACTTTCCATTCGTTCCAGGCTTTCCTTCACCGCATTATCAGCAAGGCCAACGATGGTGGTATACTTACCGGCACTCACATTTACTTCTACCGTAATGGTGATTGCTTCAACTCCATAAACAGCACTGCCGAAAGTTTTGACTAACATGAAATGAAAAAATTAATAGCAATGAAATTAAGAAAAAATAACAGGAACGCTTAATTCAATAAAAAACAACGTTTAAAGGCTTTCCAATAAATCGATCACTTTTTCTTTTTTAAGAATCAGGTATCCAAGCCGATCATTACTTACACCGTCTTTTAATTGATAATTAAAGACAAGTTTGTCACCGGTTACTTCGGTTTCAAAATATTTAAAATCGATATTAGGATAGCCTTTCAAATTTTCACTTATTTCATAAAGATGAGTAGATAAAATAAACAATGAGCGTTTTATTTTGATAAGTCCTTCAACCACAACTGTGCTGCATTTCATGGCATCTTCCACGTTGGTTCCTTTAAATAATTCATCAATCAGGATCAGCCATTTTCTTTTATCACTTACTTTAAGGATAGTATTTTTAACACGCTGCACTTCATTGTAAAAAAAGCTTTCGCCTTTTGAAATATTGTCAACCACATTGATGTTACTGAGCAAGCCGTCAAACAAAGAAAGCTCCATCGATTCGGCAGGAACACCCATGCCTATATGTGCTAAAAAAACAGCGCTGCCCACTGCTTTTATAAAAGTGCTTTTACCGGCCATGTTGGCGCCTGTCAAAAAAATAAAATTATTGTTTTGATTTAGTTTCACATCATAAGCCACAGGATCGTGCAATAAAATGTGATACAATTTCCTGGCTTGCAACACCGGTTCATCTGAAGAAATAAAAACAGGAAAAGACAAATTAAATTCGTTTACTGCCATCGCCATTCCATACCAGGCATCTAATTGCGAATAAATATCAATAAGTTCAAAGAAGTATTGCTTGTAATGATATCGGATATAATAAGCGAAGGAAAGCATCTGGCTTTGGCTAAGATCTTCTGCCTTTTCTTTTTCAAAAACCATTTGAAACTGGTGTCGCTCAATTAAAACACTTGCTTTTTCCAACAACTTTTTCAAATTACGAGGGGCTTCGTCCTGTAAAAAAACAGAGCAAATCTGTTTCATTCCTTTTATAAAATCAAAAGCATGACCAACAGAATATTTTATCAGGGAAAAATCAGGACCATGAAATAATTTGTACAAATAAGCGGATATAGGAGCCGGCCGCGATGGCGGTTCGTCGATAGAACTTTCATAAAATTTATAGATCATCATTACAGTCCCGTTACTCATTAAAAGTGGCCACTGTTCTTTTTTTTGAATGATTAGCTTTAAAGTGTCCTGAACATTTTTTATCGATTCAATATCGCTCAAAGAATAATAAAAAATCTGTCTTAGTTTTTCACGACCACCGGTGGTGCGCGTAAGATTTAATTTATCGAAAACAGAAAATTCATCTTCATGATTAAAAACTGAAAGATCATTAAGCGTGGTTTTATCTGTTTCCATCTATGTTGAAAAGTTAACTGGTTATTGGTTAAATCAGGAATCCTGTTTATTTGTTGCTTTACTGTATCAATTAATAAATTAGTGATACGTTAGTTGATATCAAATAGCATTCTGTCCCCTTTAATAGATTCATCAAACACCGAATTTCCCTGCCCGACTTTGTCATTCAGGCGGGCATAAACACAATGTCCGTTTACAAAAGTATGTGTTATAGCCGCAGGAAAAGTAACGCCTTCCAACGGACTCCAGCCGCATTTATACAAAAGATTTTCTTTTTTAACCGTTGTTGATTGATTCAAATCAACTATAACCACATCCGCAAAATATCCTTCCCGTATGTAACCACGATCTTTTATTTTAAAACATTCAGCAACCGCATGGCTCATTTTTTCTGCAATTTTTTCCAAAGAAATCTTCCCCTCTTTATAATAAGAAAACATCAGCAACATCGGGTGTTGTACCAATGGCAACCCTGAATGCGCATGTTCGTAAGGCCCTTGCTTTTCTTCCAAAGTGTGCGGTGCATGGTCGGTTGCTATCACATCCAACCGCCCATCCAGTAAGCCTTTCCAAAGTGCTTCTTTATTTTCTGCCGCTTTTATTGCGGGATTACATTTTATTAAATAACCCAGCTTTTCATAATCGTCAGCCGTAAAATGAAGATGATGAACGCACACTTCGGCCGTAATTCTTTTTTCTTTCAGTGGGATTTCGTTGGTGAATAATTCCAGTTCTTTTTCGGTGGTGATATGAAGAATATGTAAGCGGCTGTTGTATTTTTTAGCCAAAGAAACCGCAAACGAAGAAGAAGTGTAACATGCATTTACATCTCTTATTACAGGATGATCTGAAGGTGAAAGAATCGGTTTTATGCTTTTCAGATTCTTGTAATTTTCTTTAATTATTTTTTCATCTTCACAATGAGTGGCAATCAGCAATTCGCTTCCACTAAAAATTTTATGCAAGGCAGGTTCGCTATCCACCAACATATTTCCGGTACTGGAGCCCATAAAAATTTTCACGCCGCAAACGTCTCCTTTTCTTTTGTTCATTTTTAAAACTTCCTCCGCATTATCATTACTAACACCCATAAAAAATGAATAATTGGCGAGAGAATTCTGTTTGGCAATTGCATATTTGTCTTCCAACAAATCGCCTGTAAGTGCGTTCGGAATGGTGTTCGGCATTTCCATAAACGACGTAACACCGCCTGCAACCGCCGCTTTGCTTTCTGAATAAATATCAGCTTTGTGGGTTAGTCCGGGCTCACGAAAATGAACCTGGTCGTCAATAGCGCCGGGAAATAAATGTTTTCCTGCACCATTTATTTCGGAAACTCTTTCTTTTACATCCAAATGATTTCCGATTCTTTCAATCCGCCCGTTTTTTATATAAACATCCTTTTCAGAAATATTATTTTCATTAACGACAGATATCTGTTTTAAAAGATAATTTTGCATATCTTGAAATTTAATAATTAATATCCAACTCAATGCAAAATATAAAAAGAGTTATAACTCTACTGGTATTTTTTTACCCCATTTCTATTTTTGCCCAAACTACTTATCTTCCTGAAGGCTCCAAAGAATACCATATTATTGACCGGTTGGAAATTAAGCAAGGCCAAAATACTGAACTTAATTATAGTACCCAAAAACCTTACAGCCGCAGATCAGTTGTGGAAGAAGCGCAATACATAGACAGTGCAAATAAGCAACCTGGTTCTAAAACCAATTTAACTTCAATCGATGAATACAATCTACATTCCATTTTGATGGATAATTCCGAATGGGTAAGCGGTTCAAAGGAAAGCTTTTTGAGTAAAAAATCAATCTGGAATACTTTTTACGTTACCAAACCCAATCTTTTGGAAGTAAACACTAAAGATTTTTTCCTGGCAGTTAATCCCGTTTTAGATTTACAGGTTGGCGGCGAATCAGGAAATACCCAAAGCCTTTATTATAACAAACGAGGCGTTACTGCGCGCGGACGGATTGCCAATAAAATAGGTTTTTCAAGTACTATCACCACTAACCAGGAACGCGGTCCGTCGTTTTTTGAAAATCGTGTTGCAGAATTCCGTGCTGTTCCCGGCTTTGGTTTTTATAAACCATTTAAAACCAATGGATATGATTATTTTGATGCAAGAGGTTATGTAACTTTTAATGTTACAAAATATATAGACGTACAGTTTGGTTATGATAAAAATTTTATTGGAGATGGATACAGAAGTCTTTTCCTGGGTGATGATGGCAACAGTTATTTATTTCTGAAACTGAATACCAAGATCTGGAAGTTTGATTACGAAAACCTGTTCATGGAATTGATGCCACAGTTTGTAAAGAGTGGAGATAATTTATTAGAAAGAAAATATGCTTCAATGCATCACCTCAGTATGAATGTCACCAAATGGCTGAACCTTGGATTATTTGAAAGTATAACTTTTGGAAGAACAAACCATTTCGATTTTGAATATTTGAACCCGATTATCTTTTTAAGATATGCCGAAGGAAATGTAGGCAGCCCTGATAAGGCCCATGTCGGGTTTGATTTTAAGGCAAATGCTGCACACAAGTTTCAATTTTACGGTCAATTGTTATTAGATGAATTTCATGCCAATGAAATCCTGAAAAATAATGGTTACTGGGCTAATAAGTATGCTTACCAACTTGGTGCAAAATATGTAGATGCATTCAAAATCAAGAATCTTGATTTACAAATTGAAAGCAACAGGGTAAGGCCTTTCACCTATTCTCATAGTGATTCTATTGGTAATTATACTCATTACAATCAGATGCTGGCACATCCACTTGGCGCCAATTTCCAAGAGTATATTGGCATCCTTAAATATCAGCCGGCACAAAAATGGTATTTAAATGCTCGTGCTATTTATTATAAACAAGGGTTAGATTCTGCAGGGGTTAATTTTGGAAGTAATCCATTTGAATTGTACACCACACGTACAAAAAATTTTGGTTATTTCATCGGAAATGGCCGGGAGGTAAAATGCTTCAATGCATCGCTTACTTTATCTTATGAATTGAAAGAAAATCTTTTCATAGAAGGCAATGCACTTTTTCGTAAATACACCGCATTACCCAATTCAAGCTCCTTCAATATCGGGATAAGATGGAATGCAGCAAGAAGAGAGTATAATTATTGATGAATCAGTAAACAAACACCCGCCCGAACGATCATTCGGGCAGGAATAATATAGATTCATTTTTATTTGCTTACTGAAAAATTCAATTTATTTTTTCAAGCTTTATCAATGAGTAGAGTTAATAAACTTTGCTACATTATCATGCAATTTTTTAAGCGATTCAGGATGCAGGTAAACCATGTGCCCTGAATAATAATAATTGTATTCAATATTTTTTTGCAAAGAAACCGGCATAGGAAGATGCTGCATTTCATATACGCTTTCAAAAAACGGAGTGCCTAAATCAAAATAGCCCATATTTAGCATCACCTTTAAATCAGGATTGTAAATCATGGCATGAGCGAGATCATTCATCACATTGGGGAAACTAGGATCCCCACCTCTTTTATAATCCCACGGCCCTACATTTCCAAATTCTTTATATTTCAATTCCTTACCAAAATTCAATTCTGCTCTTACATAATTATTGAAGGTAGCCATAAAAGCCGCGTCAATATAAGAATCCATTGGGTCGTACTGCGCAGTTTCACTCAAAGGATCGTAAGCGCTACCAGAAAACCTGGAGTCCAAACGGCCTGTAATCCGGTTGTCCTCTCCTAAAAGCATTTGTTCAAACCTTGGGCCGTTTATCCTCAGATCTGCTTTTCGTATGTACGTTACCGGTAGTCCGGTATAATTGTGTAATTTCTGAACAATTTCATTATAAGTTGCTGAATCTATAGTAGCACCTTTGTTAAGAGCAACGGCATACTCATTCATCGAAAAATGCTCTACTTCTTTTAAAAAAGGTTCCAATTTTTCAGGCTGGTCAGGAAGCTTATGATGATACCATGCAGTTGCCGCTAAAGACGGTAGAGCCAATTCGTATGGCTGATCATCCCCGGGATTAGAACCAGCAATGTCACTCATGTTTCCGTAAGACAATAATTGCGAAAGCATGATCACCCCATTAAGTCCAACGCCATCATCTTGAAGAAGATTGGCTACTACTGCAGACCTAAATGTTCCATAGCTTTCACCAAAAAGGTATTTGGGAGAATTCCAGCGATTGTATTCAGAAAGGAATTGCATGATGAAATCTCTAAAGGCACGTGCATCCTGGTCAATACCAAAAAAATCTTTCCTGTCACCGGCTCCGCCCCTTGCTTTGGTAAGAACTTCCCCAAAGCCTGTTCCCGGTGCATCAATAAAAACAAGATCGCTGGCATCTAAAAGGCTGAAATTATTATTAACTGTTTTATACGGAGCTTTTGTGCGTGAAGTATCATTAATAAAAACTCTTTGAGGCCCCCAGGCGCCCATGTGCAGCCAGATAGTAGAACTTCCGGGACCGCCATTATAAATAAAAGTAACCGGCCTTTGCGACTGGTCTTTTTCATCTTTTTTAAAATAAGCAAAGTACGACATGCTTATCGTTGGCGTATCGAGGTTATTCTTTAAAATTAATGTTCCTGCTACAACTTCATAATTGATGCGCTTCCCTTCAACAGTTACAGAGCCTTCAGTTATTGATTTCTGAGGCTTCTTATAATTGAAAACCGTATCTTTTTCAATATTGATCTTTACTGTGGTATTTTCTTTCTTCACTTGTGCAAATGAAGAAAACCCCAAAGCCAGGAACAATGCAAGACACACGCTAATTCTATTAGATTTCATACGCCGGAATTTTAAAGATTTATAAGCAAAAAGGTTTTTGAATTATAGTAAGCCAATAAATAAAAATGATTCCTGTTTTATTTAAAAAATAAAAAAGAAACCATCAGATAGATGTTGGGTATTTAATAAAAATAAAAACTTCATTCTACATAGCGGCCAACTGAACTTTCTGCTGAAGTTCAATTACACTTTCTTTAAATAATATATCAGTATCCATAAGGTCTTTCACAGTTTGGCAACTATGGATAACTGTGGTATGATCACGGCCTCCAAAATGTTCACCGATAGTTTTAAGGGAGTTTTTGGTAAAAGCTTTGGCTAAAAACATGGTGATCTGCCTTGCCTGTACAATTTCGCGTTTCCTGGTTTTTTGAAGTAGTTTTTCGTAAGGCACATCAAAATAATCGCACACCATTTTTTGAATGGTATCGATAGTAATCTCTTTTGAAGAGGATTTGATGAAATTCCTTAAAACTTTTTTAGCCAACTCAAGGTCAATTTCTCTTTTATTCAGCGAAGATTGTGCCAACAGGGAAATCATTGCGCCTTCAAGTTCGCGTATATTATTTTGAATATTATAAGCAATGTATTTTACTACTTCTTTCGGCATTTCAAGACCATCATTCTTCATCTTCCTCTCAAGAATTTCAATCTTGGTCTCATAATCAGGCACTTGCAGGTCTGCACTCAATCCCCAACGAAAACGGCTAAGCAATCTTTCCTGAACACCTTCCAGGTCTTTCGGTGGTTTATCGGTAGTTAATACTAATTGTTTACCGCTTTGATGAAGGTGATTAAAGATGGCAAAAAAAGCATCCTGTGATTTTTCAGCGCGGTTAAAAAACTGAACATCATCAATTATCAAAACATCAATGAGCTGATAAAAATGAATAAAATCATTGATGGCATTGTTTCTTCCATGATCCACAAACTGGTTAATAAATTTTTCGGAGCTCACATACAAAACCACTTTATTATTGTGCAGATTTTTTACTTCATTTCCAATGGCCTGCGCCAGGTGCGTTTTCCCTAAACCTACCCCACCATAAATCACCAAAGGATTGAAAGAAGTAGAACCGGGTTTTTCGGCTACCGTTTTTCCTGCCCGGCGTGCAACGCGGTTGCAATTACCTTCTATATATGAATCGAAAGTATAAGATGGATTTAGCTGCGGATCAATCTGCATCTTTTTAAGCCCCGGAATTACGAAGGGGTTCTTAACGGGATTAGATATAACTAAAGGAAAATCCATTTCATTATTTGAATACGATTTGTAACCGTGTCCGGGCACATCCATCGTTACCGGTTTGTTTTTACTATTGCCACTATCCATCATGATCCGGTATTCCAGCCTCGCATTTTTACCCAATTCTCTTTTAAGCGTTTTTGCAAGCAGGTTTACATAATGCTCCTCAATATACTCATAAAAAAACTGGCTCGGCACCTGGATGGTTAAAATATTTTCTTTGAGCAATACGGGTTTAATAGGCTCAAACCAGGTTTTGTAATGCTGCCACTCAACTATATCTTTTATAATATTGAGACAATTACTCCAAACTTTTTCGCAAGCATTATCCATTATTTTTCCTTAAGCCGTTTTATATGTTTTAGAAAAATTCTTCTGCGGGGTGGTTAAAAATTGATACAAAAAGAATTTGTAAAAATTTTCATCAACAACAAAGCGAATATCAAAAGAATTTGTTGAAAAAAAAATTTTTTATTCTGTGTTTTTTTACAATAAAAATTAATTTACTTTTTAAAAAAATTAAATACTATTCATTTCAAAATGATGCCGGATTTTAAAAGGCACAACAGCATTGATTTGAAACACAAACCGCCGCTTTTTTTGAGGATTTAAAAATGATTTTAATCATGAGGTACAGCTCAAAAATTAATTTCAAAATTTTTATTTAAATGTGCAAAACATTTTTTGATATTCTGCCTCAATACATCATCTTTACCGCGAATGGATTTACCTTTAAAAAAAATTGAATTAACATGAGTTACGAATTAACAGGAAAACTACTGATAAAATTTGATATTACCCAACGAACTGAATCTTTTAAAACACGCGAGTTTGTGGTAGAAAAATCTGAAGACATAAATGGCAAGCTAATTACCAACTATATTAAGTTCCAATGCGTACAAGACCGCACCAATATTATCGACCGCGTAAATGTGGGCGATGAAATAAAAGTTCATTTCAACATCCGCGGCAGCAAATGGGAAAAGGACGGACGTATCTCCTATTTCAACAACCTGGATGCCTGGCGCATAGAACAAATATTAAAACCGGGTAAAGAAGTTGATTCTGATAACGAATATTTTGAACCTTTGGATACCTTTACTTCATCTTCTGAAGACACTATCGATGATCTTCCTTTTTAGTTTATAAAGTTTTCAGGATAAACACCTGGCACTGATAAGTATGCAACAAAAAATCACCCTCCAACTTCTGCCATCTGAAGCAGAAAATGAAAGCCTTGTTCTCGAACAAATTGCAAAAATTACAGGGAGACAATTAAGTCAAATTTCCAGCTACCTGTTACTAAAAAAATCAATCGATGCAAGAGGAAAAACTGTTTGGATAAACCTGGTAGTGAATGCCTTTATTAATGAACCTGTTGAACATAGAACGCTCCAAAAATTTTATTTTAATGACGTAACCAATTCACTCAAAAAAGTAGTGATCATTGGCGGAGGGCCGGCCGGTATTTTTGCGGCTTTACAACTTCTCGAAAAAGGAATTAAACCTATTATTGTTGAAAGAGGAAAAGAGGTAAGAGCCAGGCGAAGAGACCTTGCTGTCTTAAACAAAGAAGGCATTATCAACCCTGAAAGTAACTATTGCTTTGGAGAAGGTGGTGCAGGCACTTACAGCGATGGAAAACTATATACCCGAAGCACAAAGCGTGGTGATATCAACAGGATATTGAACCTCTTTGTTCATTTTGGTGCCAGTGAAAATATTTTATACGATGCGCATCCCCATATAGGCACCAACAAACTGCCCGCTATCATAACAGCGATGCGCAAACGCATTTTAGATTGTGGTGGTGAATTTCATTTTCAAAAGAAAGTAATTGATTGCATTATTGAAAAAGATAAAATAAAAGCAATAAAAACAGCCGACGGCGATGTTTTAAGTGGAGATTCTTTTATATTGGCCACAGGCCATTCTGCAAGGGACATTTTTATATTATTACACAAAAAAAATATAGAAATTATTGCAAAGCCATTTGCTTTAGGTGTAAGAATTGAACATCCACAGGAACTCATTAATGCTATTCAATACGGGAAAGATAATCCACAGCAACCTTTTCTTCCTCCTGCTTCTTACAGTTTGGTGGAACAGGTAGAAGGAAGAGGGGTTTTCTCGTTCTGCATGTGCCCCGGTGGCATTATAGCACCAGCTTCTACCAATGAAAATGAATTGGTAGTAAATGGCTGGAGCCCATCAAAAAGAAACAATCCGTTTGCAAACAGCGGCATGGTGGTTCAACTGGAAATTGAAGATGTCCTAAAATCAATAGGCAATGGTCAATGGGCAACACACAAAGATTCACCATTGCTGATGATGGAATTTCAAAAATTAATTGAGCAAAAAGCTTTTGAATTTGGAGGAGGAAAATTTGTGGCTCCTGCACAAAGGATGGTAGATTTTACGGAAGATAAATTTTCATCTACACTACCAAAATGCTCTTACCTCCCGGGAATAGAATCTGCATTATTGAAAGATGTTTTGCCTGAATTTATAAGCGCGCGGTTAAAAACTGCTTTTAAATTATTTGCAAAAAAAATGCCTGCAAAAAATAAGCACCACGGCTATTTTACCAACGAAGCCGTTTTGGTTGCTACTGAAAGCCGAACTTCTTCTCCTGTAAGAATTCCAAGGGATGAAAATTTATTACATCATCCACAAATAAAAAATTTATTTCCATGCGGCGAAGGAGCAGGTTATGCCGGTGGAATTGTAAGTGCAGCAATGGACGGGGAACGAGTAGCGATTGCTGTTGCTGAGATAAAATAAAAATCATGCATAAATGTTGTTTTACTGTAAGCTTTACCGTTCATAAAAACTTAATATCAAAAATTATGAAGCTTTAAGCGTGTTTAATATCTTCGTAGCTATTATATTTCTCCGGCAAAAAAAATTTCATTTCAAAAAATAATAATGGCCATACTGGAATTACAAAATCTTAAAAAATATTATGCTACCCAAAAAGCAGTAGATGATATTAGTTTTTCAATACCCGAAGGAAGTATTTTTGGTTTGCTTGGTCCGAATGGGGCCGGCAAAACTACTTTGCTTAGGATGATCACAGGAATTTTTTATCCCGACAGCGGGCAGATCTATTTTGACGGGAAAAAATTTAATCCGGTAGATGATATTCCCAAAATCGGCTACATGCCTGAAGAGAGAGGTCTCTATAAAAAAATGAAGATCGGCGAACAGGCTTTGTACCTCGCGCAGTTAAAAGGAATGAGCCGCCACGATGCCATGAAACAAATAAAAGAATGGTTTGTAAAATTTGAAATGCAAAGCTGGTGGAACAAAAAAGTAAATGACCTGAGTAA
>DAHXOZ010000005.1:0-22259 GCA_027364635.1 bacterium
GTTACAACCAGGTTAGTAAATGAAGCGTGGAAACCAAGTGGCGGCGCAACCGGCTGGTACGCACAATACGCAATGGCTTTTTTAAATGCCAAATTAGCCGGCGAAACAGATATTGCCGCTCACCAATATGCACGTGGAGTTGCTGATATAGGAAGGCCGGCGCCAGGTTCTGCAGAGTTTAAAAAATTGTTTGACAAAATCAGGAAGATTCCTATTTCACAAGGTGGTGGCTTATTTGTAGATAAAACAGACCTCTATAATATTGAAGGGCAATATGATCTTTCTCCCAAAACTTCAAAAGTAGCAGACGTGCTGGTTGGCGCCAATTATAAAAGGTATGTATTAAACTCTGAAGGAACATTGTTTGCCGATTCTACCGGAAAAATTCCTATTAATGAAGTAGGCGCATATATTCAGGTTACCAAAAAACTACTCAACGAACGGCTTAAATTAATTGCTTCAGGAAGGTATGATAAAAACGAAAATTTCGCAGGAAGATTTACGCCTCGCCTTTCAGCGGTAATTAAAGTAGCCGAAGACAATAATATCAGGTTATCCTATCAGCAGGCATACCGTTTCGGCTCTACACAACAACAATGGATTAACCTGAGAGTTGGCGGTGGAACTGCATTGATCGGAGGTTTACAAACATTTAAAGATTACTACCATTTTGCTTCTAATCCTGTTTATGCTATCGATAATAATTTATTTGCCGGTAATCCGCAGGTGGCCAACCTTGAAAAATTTAAAGCAGAAACCGTTAACTCTTTTGAGGCAGGTTATAAAGGTCTTCTGTTTCAAAAAAAGCTGTTGGTAGATCTTTACGGATATTATGGAGTATACCATAATTTCATTTCACGTACACTGGTTGCCCAATCAGTAAATGGCGATAAAAATGTGTTTACTGACACTGCAACTGTAAGAGCTAATCTTAATAATCCCGCTTTGGTTACTACTTACTCGGTTCCTACCAACGTAAAAAGTAATGTAAATACTTATGGATTTGGATTAGGGCTAACCTATTCTCTTCCGCATAATTTTTTAATAGATGCTAATATCTCATCCGATCATTTGGATAATGTTCCTACAGGTTTTATTGCAGGATTCAATACACCAAAGCTAAGAGCGGGCGGCTCATTCAGTAATACAGGATTTGGCAAACAAAACAGGTTTGGATTTAATGTTAGTTACAGGTGGCAAGACAAGATAAATTACGAAGGTGATTTTGCAAACGGTCTTGTTCCTGCTTTTCAAACAGTAGATGCGCAAGTGAGTTATAAGTTTTTTGATCCAAAAGTTTTACTTAAAATAGGCGCTACTAATATCCTGAATCAATATTATCGAAATGGTTTTGGCAATCCCGCGATTGGAGGATTGTATTATGTAAGCATTGGTTACAATGTTTTCTAAAATCCAATTATTGCTCACTTTTTAATTAAAGAATATGAAAAATATTATTATAAATACCAAAGCTTTTCAAATACATATCCTGGCTATTTGTGCAACTATTTTTATCAACTCATGTAATAAGCCTCTTCCTCAAGCAACTCCTATTGATTATCCACCGGTGAACAACAGTACTACTTCAATAGGTGAATTGATCAGTTCTGATACCAGTTACAGCTTTTTTGCTGCAGCGGCAACAAGGACGGGACAACTAGCCGAATTAAATGCAGACAGTACAGAATACACCGTCTTCTTACCAACAAATAATGCATTCAGGGCATCAGGTATTCCATCAATTGATGTAATAAATGCATTGCCTGTGCAGATGGTTGCAGGAATTGTGGGTTATTCCATTATCCCCGGAAGACAATTTTTAAGTACGGGTGTTAGCACTGCATTTCCCAACGAGCAATTGCCTACAACAATTACTATCGGACAATTGCCGGGAACTCCTCTACCTTTAAAGCTAACCACATTTCCATCTGTTTCCGCCAGCGGTTTTTATGATAATAATATTCCGGTAACGAAGCCGGATATAAAATTGAAAAACGGGGTAATACATGAAGTAGCCGCAATAGTTGCTCCTCCCTCACAAACATTAAAAGATGCCATTTACAGTAACCCCGATCTCACTTATTTTAAAGCGGCGATTGCAAGGGCAGACAGCGGACAAGTTGGTTTAAACCGGATTGATTCTTTGTTGGGATATGCCGTTACCAATATGACTGTTCTGGCGCCCAACAACGCAGCATTTCAAACGCTGATCTTCGGTTTTGCTTATTCTTATTTACTACAGCAAGGTTATGACCAGGCATCGGCTTCCCAACTTGCCAATACACTTGCTTCCGGGCCCATAGTATTTAGCAACCCGGTTCTATTCAGTGCTCTTCCTGCAGCAACAGTGAGAGGAATTATTGTATATCATTTCCTGGCAAGCCCTAATCCTAATACCGGTGCAATCGAACCGAATATCCGCGTGTTTTCAAATAATTTTTCTTCTACTCCTACTTTTTATCAAACATTGGTTAACTCGGTTTATTCAACTCATCCGGGCATCCTTGCGCAGGCAACTTTTGCAGGGCCATTTGTAAGCGATTTAAAGTTTACGGGTTTAGGAACTTTTCCTCCCGGAGGCGCACCATTTTCCGGCGCCCCCGCAACGGCGGTTAGCCTCGATAACCATGCGGTGAATGGCGTGTATTATGTAATTGATAAGGTATTACTGCCCCAATAAAACTAAAATGCATAATATTAACAGTGAGGTAACTGTTTCCAATTTAGGTATAACTTTTGAGGCAATTGGTTTTTACAGATTAGAAACTTATTGAAAAGATTTTTTGGGTTAATCATGATCTTTTCAGCTACTTTTTTCATATTTAAAACCAAATGTTATGGAAGAAAAAACACCTGAACAACAGAAAGTCATTGAGGAAATCAGAGAACCCGTAAGCTTTCCGAAATGGGTTCCCATTGTGATTATTGTAACGATATTCCTTGTTTTTTGGTATCTCTCAAGAAGTGACGGAGGAATCAAATACAATAGTACCGTTTTACAGAACACAACTACAAACGTAATCCTGGCAATACCGTAAAGTAATAGTAACAGAATACCTTACTTCTGCAATAAATCAATACACAATGTTTTTCTTAAACGTTAAAACGGAAGTGCATCACATCACCGTCCTGCACCACGTATTCCTTTCCTTCGATTCGTAATTTGCCGTTTTCACGGGCGGCTACTTCCGATTTGTAATGGACAAAATCTTCATAGGAAATTACTTCGGCTTTAATAAAACCTTTTTCAAAATCCGTATGGATCACACTGGCCGCCTGTGGCGCTTTCCATCCTTTATGAATGGTCCATGCCCTCACTTCCTGAACGCCTGCCGTGAAATAAGTAGAAAGATTTAAAAGCGCATAAGCAGAATGAATTAACCTATCCAACGCCGGTTCTTCCATTTTATATTCATCCATAAACATTTGTTTGTCTTCCGGATTTTCAAATTCGGCGATCTGTGCTTCAATAGCATTCGTCATAATAATTACCTGCGCGCCTTCTTCCTTAGCGGCAGCCACCAAAAGATCAGAATATTTGTTACCGGAGTGCATCGATTCTTCATCCACATTCGCTACATACAAAACCGGTTTATCAGTAAGAAAAAAATTATCGGCAACGGCAGCTCTTTCTTCTTTTGACAAGCCAAGTGAAAGAATATTTTTTCCTTTTTCAAGGTGCTCTTTACACTTCTTTAGAATTTCATATTCAAGTTTTGTTTTTGCATCGCCTGTCTTTACCATTTTCTCTGCACGCGATAGTTTTCTTTCCACACCATCAAGGTCTTTCAATTGCAATTCGGTTTCAATAATCTCTTTATCACCAATCGGGTTGATCGGGCCTTCATCTCTTAAAACATTCTCATCTTCAAAGCAACGGATTACATGAATGATGGCATCTACTTCACGAATGTTGGCTAAAAATTTATTTCCCAAACCTTCGCCTTTGCTGGCCCCTTTTACCAGGCCGGCAATGTCAACGATCTCAATTTGTGTGGGCACAATTCTTTCAGGATTTACCAGTTCTGCCAGTACATTCAGTCTTTTATCGGGCACATTTACCAGGCCTACATTCGGTTCAATAGTACAAAACCGGTAATTGCTTGCCTGCGCTTTCGCGCTATTGCTTACTGCATTAAATAAGGTTGATTTTCCTACATTCGGTAATCCTACAATTCCTGCTTGTAACGCCATTTTTTCTTTAAATTTTTACTGCATTGGTTGCAGTTTTGATGTACATGTATTCTCCTTTTTCAATAAAAAATTGATCAGGGGCGCAAAGATAACATGAAAACAGTAACCGGTAAATGAGAAATGAAGCCTTGGTTGATTTTTTAAAAAACAGGTATTGAATAGAATACTCCGGTTTGGAAGAAAATAAAAATTCAAAGAATTTGTTGGTTTACTGGTTTATCAATCAAACAAAAAAATAGCCGGCGATTACCGGCTATTCATAATTCGTGAATTAAAAAATTTACTGAGCCATTACAGGTGGCATATCTCCCTGGTCGCCGCCCTGGTTCATATTTTTCCTTTTGAAAAGAGAAAAGTCCGTTTTCCCAAAACGCCAGCTTACATTTAATCTTAACTGTTGAGGGTCTCTTTGTCTTCTGATATCCTGGATAGAATAAATATCCTTGGAAGAAGTAGATTCGGAATGCACCTTGGTAACACGTGTGTTAAAAATATCGTTCATACTCAATGAAACTGAAAGTGATTTGTCTTTAAGAAAATCTTTTTTTACAGCAGCATCAAAACCATATACCGGCAAAGCATATCCATTTGCAGTTGCTAAATTTCCACCACCCCAATGGCTTCCTCCACCACCGCCTCTGCCCGGAGGCAAAATGGTTTTGCTGGTATAATCGCCATTAATCTGGATGGTGATATTTGCCGGCAACATAAATGTGCTATTGATTTTACCAAACCAGCTTAACTTTTGGTTGGGAACATTACTGCCCGAAAGATTACTTCCATTGATTTGGGAATTATAAAGATTGACATTCTCTGTCAGGGTCCACCATGGCGCAATCTTATTCATTGAAGTTATTTCCAACCCATAAGCTTGCGAACTGTTGGCATTTACATAAGAAGAAATAAAAACAGAATCGTTGTAGGCAGGATTAGGATTTTTATCCCAGTACTGGTAACGTGAAATCAGATTATCGCTTCTTCTGTAGTAAGCTGTTGCAATGATATTATTTCCGTTTCTCAAATTAAGATCGTACGATAATTCGAAGAGGTTAGTAAACTCAGGCACCAGCGAAGCATTACCCACACTAATGTTTAGCGGATCAGTAAAATCATAATAAGGAATCAACTGCCAGAAATTAGGGCGGTTAATTTTTCTTGAATAATTCAGTTGAATATCTTGCTTGTCATTTATTTTTTGTGTCAAAAACACACTCGGAAAAAAGCTCAACGGGTAAGAATTGCTGAATTTTTCACTTGAATCAATCAATGCTCCCGAATATTTTGAGCTTTCTAAACGACCGCCTAACTGGTAAGTAAAATTGTTGATCTTTTGAGAAAAGGTGACATAACCCGCGTATACTTCATCAGTGTATTTGTATTTACTATTTAAGGCAGCTATTGATACAAATTTTCCTGTAGACTGATCCATGATATAGTTGTCGTTGGTACTGTTTGAATTCCGGATAGCAGCTCTCAGACCAGCTTCTACTTTTATTTTATCAGAAACAGGATTTGAATAATCTGTTTGAATAGTAATATTATCATTCTTACCGCTGCCTATCGTTTTTTGTTGGAATAAAGGAGCGCTTGGGGTATTATCAGCCTTATAATATTGTGTAGCAACATTCTGCTCGTTGGTGTTTTTGCTGTAATCATAGTTTGCATCGGCAGTGATGTATTTATTGGGTTTTGCAAAATTATGTCTGAAACTTACTTTACCATTATAATTATCCCAGGTAAAGTTGCTGTTACTATTGCTGGTGCCATAGCTATGTGTAGTAGTTCCGTTATAAAGCGTGTCACGCGTAATATTCTGCAATTCATCTCCGCCAAATTTCCCTTTCCTGATACCACCGGAAATCGTTAATGTATTGCGGTTATCCATAAAATAATCAAACCCTAAATTTCCTCCTGCCATGCGCCCGTTGCGGGAAGGCCTGCTGTTTTGTTGAAGAATAGATGTAAGACCATTTACATAATCTGTCCTGTCAGTTACATTAGTGCTATAGCCTTTGAAGTGGAAGTAATTACCGCTCGCAAAGAAATTGATCTTTCCCTGGCGGATATTAATATTACCACCTGCATTGGTTCCGCCTTGGGTATCTAAACCGGTCCTCACATTTCCGTTGTAGCCTGGTTTTTTATTCTTCTTCATTACGATATTTAAAATACCGGCACCTCCACCTGATGCATCAAATTTTGCAGATGGATTGGTAATGATTTCAATGCTTTCAATTTCATCTGCCGGAATTTCATCAAGCGTTAAAGTAGTGGGCCTGCCATCAACAAAAATCTGCGGAGTGGCATTTCTGAGTGTTACATTTCCATCAATATCTACATTCACAGAAGGCACGTTCCTCATCACATCAACTGCTGTTCCGCCGACACTCGTAATGCTTTTATCTACATTAAACACTTTACGATCAATGCTCATCTGCATCAAAGGCTTATTTGCCGTTACTACCACATTGGCCAATTGCGTTTCCTGAAGAAGTAACTTAATATTTCCCAGGTCTTTATCAATTGCATTAAGCATCTGGTTTCTATCCTCACCCATTTTTAAATTGAAAGAGATCTGATCGGTATAAGTAGCATGACCAACTGAACTGATGGTTAAATTGTAAGTTCCGAAAACGGGCAATTTGTCGATACTAAATTCACCTTTTTTATTGGTAAGCATAGCCGCCACAATTACACTTTTGCGTTGCTTTGTAACAGTATCCATTTTCATTTGAGTGAGCTGAACCGAGGCGGCGTCAATTGGTTTATTAGTATTACCATCGATCACTTTTCCATAAAAGTGACCCATATTAAAATTCTTTCCTCCTTCATTTCCCCTGCTTGCTGCGCGCGGATACTGCGCCATTACTGCCGTTGAAACGATCAGCGTTAATAGTGTAAAATAAAATTTATTCATTTTCATAATGCAACGGTTTTAATTCAGGCGGCAAATTTCCCATGATATGGTTAAACAAAATTTTAATAATGTATGAATGGTAGTATAAAAAGAGCGGACGGTTAATGCTCTTTAACACATCTGTTTAATATATATGCAACACGCACAACGGAATTTTCTCGAAAAAAACCCAAATCTTCCGGTTCAAAAAATTGATATTTTTTAGATAGAAATTTTAATTAATTTTGCTGTCCCAAAAACGGTGGTTGTAGCTCAGTTGGTTAGAGCATCAGATTGTGATTCTGAGGGTCGTGGGTTCGAGCCCCATCATCCACCCAAAAATACCCACAACAAAGTGGGTTTTTTACTTTAAGGTTGTTACAATAATTGTTTCTGAAAAACCGTCTATACTTTTACAAAAACCTTTGTTAATTCAAACAGCTAATTTTAAAGTACAAATTTAATCTTTGTTACTTTTACGTATGAACCCAATAATCAGTTTTATTATGAGCAAAAAATTTATTCCCGTACTTATTATTCTAATCTTAAGTGGTTTATTTATAGGGTATGGGGTGATGGGAAGGAGTGACAATTCTAACGATCCAAAAACCAAGTATGAGAAAATCCTTCAAAATGTTGGTATCGTTTTAGAACAAGGGCATTATAATCCCAAAAAAATCGACGACCAATTTTCACAGGAAGTTTTGAAAAAATATGAAAATGACCTTGATCCTGACAAATACATTTTTTTACAACAAGATATTGATGCCTTTAAAAAGTATCAGAACCGGATTGACGATGAAATTCATGGAGCTCCGTTACAATCTTTTTATGCAATCAGCAATACCTACTTAAAAAGAATTGACGAAGTAGCGGCTTCTTACAAGGAAATTTTAAAACATCCGTTTGATTTTAACAAAGATGAATACCTGCAAACAGATGGAGACAAAAGAAATTACCCGAAAACGGTTGCAGAAAGAAATGACTATGGCAGAAAACGATTGAAATACCTGGTACTCGGAAGATATGTAGATCTGCAGCAGGAAAGAGATTCCAGTAAGAATAAAGCTGAAGCCCATAAACCTGATTCTACCCTTCAGCGTGAAGCGGTTGATATTGTAGCAAAGCAAATGAGCCGCTATTTTGAAACATTGAAAAATCACAATTCATCAGATGATCTTTTTAGTGATTTTGTAAATGCCATCACTACCAGCATGGATCCTCACACCAGTTATTTTGCTCCTGTTGATAAAAGAAGCTTCGATGAAATGCTAAGTGGAACTTTTTATGGAATTGGCGCGCAGCTTCAGGAAAAAGACGGAAAAATAACCATTGCCAGTCTCATCACAGGAATGCCTGCCTGGAAAACCGGGGAAATTACCCCGGGAGATGAAATTTTAAAAGTAGGCGAAGGAGACGCAGCGCCTGTTGACGTAACAGGATATGCAGTAACTGACGCGGTGAAATTAATTCGTGGCGAAACGAGAGGTTCGATAGTAAAACTTACATTGAAAAAAGCTGATGGTTCTATTAAAGTGGTTCCCATTAGCAGAGATAAAATCTCATTAGACGACACTTTTGCAAGAAGTGCGGTAATTAATAATAATGGTCACAAAATCGGATATATTTACTTGCCGGAATTTTATGCAAACTTCGATGACCCTTCCGGAAGGCGTTGTGCTACAGATGTTGCTAAAGAAGTTGAAAAATTAAAAGCCGCCAATGTGGAAGGAATTGTAATGGACCTGAGAGGAAACGGCGGTGGGTCTTTACAGGATGTGGTAGATATGGTAGGTTTATTTATTAAAGGTGGACCCGTAGTACAAGTAAAAGGCCGCGATGGCGCTCCAAGTGTTTTAGCAGACAGGGACAAAGACGTTTTATACACAGGCCCGCTGGCTGTAATGGTAGATGAATTAAGTGCTTCAGCTTCAGAAATTTTTGCTGCGGCCATCCAGGATTATCACAGAGGCATTATTATCGGAAGCTCAACTTATGGAAAGGGAACCGTACAAAGAAGCGTTTCTCTCGATCCGCAATCTGAAAATCCATTTTTCAGCCACCCGGATGAAGGGCTGGGGGATGTAAAACTTACTTTCAGAAAATTTTACAGAATCAATGGAGGCGCTACACAATTAAAAGGTGTTACTCCTGATATTCTTATCCCTGACAGGTTAGAAAATGCAAAGCTGCGCGAAAAAGACAATCCTGATGCATTAGCATGGGATCAGATTCCTAAAGCTGATTATACAACCTGGAACCCCGGGTACAGTTATGCTCCCGCAATTGCCAGTATCAATGCTGATGTGGAGCATAATATTGATTTTAAGGAAATACAGAAACAGGTAAGCCTGCTGGATAAATACAGGGATGAAGAAACTCCGTTAAATATTGTGAAATACAAACAAATGCAGAAAAATATTGAAGAGGCCGCTAAAAAACTGGATGAATATTCAAAATCACCGGTGCATTTACAAACTTCCACTCTGCTTCCTGATTCCCTGGCGATGAAGGGAGATACAGCTAAGATCTCTAAGCAGGAACAATTTATTAAAACAATCAGTAACGACCTTTATATAGATGAAACTGTAAAAGCCTTAGAAAAAGTGATTGGTGAAAAGCAGATAGCAGAGGCAGCAAATAAATAATTAATTGAAAAAGTTTTTGGCAAAAAAAACCGGTGTTTCTACCGGTTTTTTTTGCCTGGAGCTTTTCTTATTAGGTAGTGTTTTCACGTCAAAATAAAAATCCGGTTTATTTATTTTTTTACTGCGTCAATCAACCTACATTCCGGTGATAGAAACTGAACTTCCGCCAATTCTATTTTTCAAGAAAATTTATTTTGTTTTCCATTATCTTTGCGACCTAAAATTTTAAAATCTTGGCTACAAAGTTTTCTAAAGAAACTTATTTATACTGGTACGAGTTAATGCTCTTGCTCCGCCGCTTTGAAGAAAAAGCAGGCCAAATGTATGGAATGCAAAAAATCCGTGGGTTTTGCCATTTATATATCGGGCAGGAAGCCATAGCCGCAGGTTGCATGACCGCAACCACTCCTGATGATATATTTATTACCGCTTATCGTGATCATGGCCTTGCTATTGCAAAAGGCGTTTCTCCAAAAGCCTGTATGGCCGAATTATATGCAAAGGTAACAGGCTGTAGCAAAGGAAAAGGTGGAAGCATGCACTTTTTTGATGTGGAGCACAGGTTTTTTGGCGGTCATGGAATTGTGGGAGCTCAAATCGGAACCGGCGCAGGGCTTGCATTTGCTGAAAAATATAAAGGCACTGATAATGTTGTACTTTGTTTTTTTGGCGATGGAGCAGCAAGACAAGGAATTCTGCATGAAACTTTTAACCTGGCAATGCTTTGGAAACTCCCGGTAGTTTTTATTTGCGAAAATAACAACTATGCAATGGGAACCTCAGTAGCGCGCACCTCCAATGTTTTAGATATTTACAAATTGGCTGATGCATACGAAATGCCGGGTGACCAGGTTGACGGAATGGTTCCTGAAACAGTTCATGAAGCAGTAGCAAGGGCAATAAGAAGAGCACGTGAAAACGGAGGGCCCACTTTGCTTGAAGTTAAAACCTATCGTTATAAAGGCCACAGTATGAGCGATCCGGCAAAATACCGTAGCAAAGAGGAAATGGAAGAATATAAACTTCAGGACCCGGTTGAAACTACCCTGAATAAATTGAAAAAGAATTTTGGAGTAACCGATGAAGAGATTGAAAAAATAAATGAAAGGGTAAAAAATGAAGTAACTGAAGCAGTTAAATTTGCTGAAGAAAGCCCTTATCCCGATGACGATGAAGCATTGAAAGACGTATATGCTGAAGATGACTATCCTTTCATTACAGATTAATCCGATTTTCAAAAGAAAAAACAAAAAATAGTAAATGGCTGCAAAAAAAGCACACACAAAAGAAGTGGATGTGGTAGAAAAAGCCCGTGGGTTCTGGGCTCAATATAATAAACCAATTTCCTATATTGGTTCTGTTATCATTATTTTATTTGTAGGTTGGATGATCTATAAATATATGTTCAAAGTACCTGAACAGGAAAAGGCCGATAAAGTGGTATTCGTTACTCAAAGATATTTTTCTGAATTTACTACCGCTACTGATTCTGCAAAGATTCTATTGGCTACAAAAGTATTGAATGGAGATGGAGCTAACCCCGGAGCTTTAAGAATTATTAACGAATATTCCGGTACTCCTGCTGCTAATTTGTGCGAATACTATGCAGGAACATGCTATCTGCAATTAGGCCAATTTGCAAAATCCATTAAGTATCTGAAGGATTTTGATGCCAATGGCGCAGACCAGATAAAAAGTCGCGCTCTTGGAATGATGGGAGATGCAAGCGCTGAATTAAATAAAAATGATGATGCTTTAGATTACTATCAAAAGGCAGCCAACGTAAATGAAAAAGACACGTATACTTCTTCTGAATTCCTTTTCAGAGCAGCTTTATTTGCGCAGTCCATCGGAAAGCAAAAAGAGGCAATCGATCTTTTTAAAAAACTAAAAACAGAATATCCGCTTACTGAAAAAGCTGCCGATGCAGACAAGTACCTGGCAAGGCTGGGGCAATTTTCAGAATAAAATTCAGGTAATACAATGGCAATAGTCAACCAAAATCTTTATGATATTGATACAGGCATTCTCCCGAAGGATGCCTGTATCGTTATTGTACATACCCAATGGAACCCGGAAATAGTGAATAAATTATTGGATGGATGCAAAAAAGTGCTTGATCATTATGAAATGCAAAATTATAAAGTGATTGCTGTTCCGGGTGCTTTCGAAATTCCATTCACGATCAAAAACTTTTGGGAAACTTATCACAATAAGTTTGAAAAGCCGCAAGCGTTTATTGCACTAGGTTGTGTTCTTAAAGGAGGAACCCCTCATTTCGATTATGTTTGCAAAGCAATTACTGATGGAGTATTACAATTAAATTTGACATTGCCGGTTCCCTCTATTTTTGGAGTGCTTACTGTCGACAATCAACAACAAGCAGACGAACGAACCGGCGGTATTCATGGAAATAAAGGCGAAGAAGCTGCCTTAACTGCTTTAAAAATGATTACCCTAAAATATTCAAAATAGAATATTTTACCTTCTTAAAATATTTACATTTTTCTTCAATGAAAGTTCAATTATTTATACCATGCTTTGTTGACCAGTTATATCCTCAAACTGCTTTCAATATGGTTAAAGTACTTGAAAAAGCATGTTGTGATGTTGAGTATAATACCAATCAAACCTGCTGCGGGCAACCTGCTTTTAATGCAGGTTTTTGGGATGAAGCCAAAAGTGTTGCCACAAAATTTATTAAAGATTTTGATTCAACAGATTATATCGTTGCACCTTCAGCTTCGTGCGTTGGTTTTGTAAGAAATTACTACACACAGTTGTTTGAAAATTCTTCGCAACATAACCTGGTGAAAAACCTAACAGGAAGAATATTTGAGTTTACTGAATTTCTGACCCGGGTTTTAAAGATTGAAAATTATGGGGCAGAATTGAATGCAAAAGCAACTTACCATGATAGCTGTGCTGCATTGCGTGAATGTAAAATAAAGCAAGGTCCAAGGAGTTTATTAAAAAAAGTGAAAGGACTTGAGATCGTTGAAATGAATGAAGCCGAAACCTGTTGTGGTTTTGGAGGAACATTCGCGGTAAAATTTGAAGATATTTCCAACGCCATGGCCGACCAAAAGATAAAAAATGCATTAAATACCGGGGCTACGCACATTATCTCTACTGATCTCAGTTGCCTGATGCATTTGCAGGGAATAATTTCTAAAAATTCCCACCCTTTAACGACAATGCACATTGCCGATGTATTAGCAAGCGGCTGGGAATAATAAAAATCATGGGATATTAAAAAATTCAAGTGAATTTCTCTAAAGTTGAAACATAATACAACATGCTTTACGAAAAGGCTTCCTTACATAAAAACCTTTGTGAAAAATTAGCAAAATCTAAAATTATAGGTTAAATTTACATGCAATAATTTTTATTATTTCTTTGTCTGCTAATCCTGCTGAAAAATGTAATGCAAAATGTAAATTAAGTACCCGGTTTGGCTTATAGGAGTTAAATCCAGCCGACTTCTTATTTACTCAAAATGATTAAATTGAAGTTTCCCCTAATCCACCTTCCTGTTTTTTTGATTCAAATATTAAGATTTATGAATGCTATTTCTAAAAATAGGAAATTTTACCCTTATGTCGTTTTACGAAATGCTTTAATAGCTTTTTTTTCCATTTTTGCTTTCCTGAGTTCCTTCGGGCAAACAGATGTACTAATGAATCATAATGATTTGCGGAGAACAGGCTGGAACAGTAATGAGACTATTTTAGCAACAGATAATGTAAGCAGTGGAAATTTTGGTGAGATTTTTTCAAGAGATGTGGATGACCAGATTTATGCCCAGCCTCTTGTTGTTAGTAATGTTGCTATCGGCGCAGGAACTCATAACATTGTTTTGATTGCAACTGTAAACAATAGCCTTTATGCTTTTGATGCAGATGATGCAAGCGCCACAAACCCTTACTGGAAAGTTAATCTCACTTATGATACTGCAAATTACAGGCCCGTGAGAAATACAGATATGACTGGAGCATGCACTTTTTTTTCAAACGGCTACCAGGATTATACAGGTAATATAGGAATCGTTGGTACGCCTGCAATTGATACATCTAATAATACATTATATGTAGTGGCAAGAAGTGTTTCAAAAACCGGTTCAACTTACGTCCAATATTTACACGCTATTGACATAACCACTGGTAACGACAAATTGACGCCAGTAAAAATTACTGCCACTTATCCTGGAACAGGCTATGGTAGTAGTGGGGGAATCATAACTTTTGACCCTCAAAAACAAAATCAACGGCCGGGATTATTATTAAACAACGGAATTGTCTACATCTGCTGGTCGTCACATTGCGATTGGGGACCTTACCAGGGTTGGGTAATGGGTTATGATGCCAATACGTTGACACAAAAATATGTCTATAATTCTGCACCCAATGCAGGAGATCAAAGCACGAATCCACAGGGAGGCCAGGCGGGTATATGGATGAGCGGATTACCTCCCAGTGTTGATGATAGCGGTAATTTATACATAACAACCGGCAATGGCCTGGATGGTCAAACCGGCAATCCAAACGATACTACTAACAGGGGAAATAGCCTGATTAAATTATCTCCATCCTTAAAAGTCCTGGATTTTTTTACTCCAATGAATTATCAATATCTCAATGATAATGATGCTGATTATGGTTCTGACGGCGCCTTATTAATTCCAAATACCCATTTATCCATATCAGGTAGCAAAGAAGGAAAATTATATTTGATTGACAATGATAAGATGGGAGGTACCACCAATGATAATTCAAATGTATTACAAACCTTACAGTTGGCAAGTACAGACAACCCAGATGAAAAAAATGTTCATGGAACACCCGTTTATTATAAAGACGAATATGGGAATGAATATATATACGGCTGGGCAGAGGAATCACTGCTCCACCAATATCCTTTTGACAGGAGTACTATGCTTTTTGATACACTTAATGAAAAAAAAGGCTACACCACTCTACCGGCAGGAATGCCAGGCGGAATGCTTGCTTTATCCTCAAATGGATCACAACATGGAACAGGCATTTTGTGGGCTTCACATCCAATAAACGGAGACGCAGAACATGCAACGGTCCCGGGAGTTTTACAGGCTTTTGATGCTACAGATGTAACTCACGAACTATGGAATAGCAACTGGAACAGTAAACGTGATTCAATCGGAATGTTTGCCAAATTTGTTGCTCCCACAATTGCTAATGGAAAAGTATATATGGCTACCTTTTCACATAAATTGAATGTATATGGTTTAAATCCTCCCCCCGCTTCTGCATGTTCAGGCACGTTGCCTCCTACATGGCAAAGCGCTGATATAGGCTATACAGCATATCCCGGGGATGTATGTGTAAGCAATGGCGTATATACTATAACTGCATCCGGAGCAGATGTTTGGGGAATCAAAGATGCCTTCCATTATGTTTTTCAAAAAGTGATTACTAATGAGACTGAATTGACAATCAGGATTGATTCATTTCTGAACTCTACTCAAGATGCCAAATGTGGTATTATGTTCAGGCAAAACCTGGATCCGGGTTCATCGAATGTATTTTTGTCGCTAACTCCTCAGGGTGTTATTTATTCGCACGAAAGAATCGCTCAAAATGATACCTCTCAAAGTATAGCCTCCTATCTTTATCATCCTGCCCCTATTTGGTTGCGTATTTATAATAAAGGCAATATGTATATCACTTCTTATTCATCTAACGGTACCGATTGGACAATAAAGGATACTACAACGCTGGCATTGGGGCCAAACGCCTATGTTGGTATTGCATATACCAGAAATAGCAACACGGGTTTAGATACGGTGCTCGTAGATAATGTAGCTTTAAGAATAAGTGGTGCACTAAGTGTTAACCTGGTAAATTTTACAGGTAAGAACGAGGCTAATAAAAAAACCTTGTTATCCTGGACAACTACGGGTGAAATAAACAACGATCACTTCGAAATACAAAAAAGCGGTACTAATACAGATTTTAAGACAATAGGAACGGTACGAGGAAATGGCACTACTTCCCAAACTCACAATTATTCTTTTACAGATAATTTTCCTGAAGATGGAGATAATTATTACAGGTTAAGAGAGATAGATATAAATGGAACTGTTTCTTATTCACCAATTGTAATCGTAAGATTTAATTTCAAAAAAATCGCTATTTACCCTAATCCGGCCCAGAATAAAATCTATATCACTAACAACGATAATTTTAGCAAAGGAAGAAATGTATATGTTCAATTAGTTGATTACTCCGGTAAAACGCTTTACAAACAACAGTCGAAAACTGATGGTATAAATATTATCACCTTCGACATCCCTGCAAAAATTAGTAACGGAATGTACATATTGATAGTAACAAATGCCGACGGAGATAAACAAGGCGCTAAAATTTTTATTAACAGGTAAATCTATAAATCAGTCGGATTCTGGCTAAAGATTAAGCATATCAATTTAAAAAGTTAGCTGTGCTTTTTTTTTGAATAATTCGGGCTGATTAAAAAAATATTCAGAAGCAACTCCTAAGAATTCTCACCTACTGCAAGTAACTGCTAAACTGAAATAGCAATTTCCGTTTTACATCCCCGCTGTTTATACTCGCCAACCTGCTATCGTAAATGACCTTTCCTTTCCCACTACGCATCTGGTAATCCACTTGGGGGTGGTGCATAAAATGTGAATTCATTCATGATTCAGGTTTAATTATAATAATTAAATTGCTAATATTTCAAATCCACCTTCCTATAATTTAGAATCCACCTTCCTGTAATTTAGAATCCACCTTCCTAATTTTTTTATTCAAATATTAGCCATTATGAATGCTGATTCTATGTTTAAAAATTTTTACCTTTTTACCTTGTTTACTTTATCATTATCACTTTTCAATATTTATTCTTTTGGTCAGGTGAATGTAATAATGAATCATAATGATTTAAAAAGAACAGGTTGGAACAATAATGAAACTATTTTATCAACTGATAATGTAAGCAGTGGAAATTTCGGTGAGATTTTTTCAAGGGATGTGGATGATCAGATTTACGCACAACCGCTTGTCCTTAGCAATGTTTCAATTGGGGGTGGCACCCATAATATTATAATTGTAGCTACCGTAAACAATTCAGTGTATGCTTTTGATGCGGATGAAGCAAGCGTTACAACCCCTTATTGGAAAGTAAATTTAACTTACAATCCGGCAAACTACCGCCCCGTCAAAAATAAAGATTTCCCTAATGCTTGCACTTTTTTACCGCAGGGCTATTCTGATTTTACCGGGAATATAGGAATTGTAGGTACTCCTGCTGTTGATCTTTCTACCAATACTATCTATGTTGTAGCAAGAAGTAAATCAAAAACGACCTCAGTTTTTGTTCAATATTTACACGCAATTGACATAATAACCGGTGCTGAAAAACCTGGAAGCCCTGTTTCAATTAATGCTACTTATCCCGGAACAGGGGATGGTAGTACCGGGGGTGTGATATCCTTTGAACACCAAACGCAAAATCAAAGGCCCGGTCTTTTATTATATAACGGTATAGTCTATATATGTTGGTCATCTCATTGCGACTTAAGTCCTTATCATGGCTGGATAATAGGTTATGACGCCTCTACTTTACAACAAAAATATGTTTATAATGACACGCCTAATGGAGGGTTAGGTGGAATTTGGATGAGTGGACAGCCACCAAGTGTTGATGATGATGGGAATTTGTTTATTACTACCGGAAATGGCACTGTTGGCCAGAATAGCGATCCGAATGATAAAACTAACAGAGGTAATAGCCTGATCAAATTATCGCCATCTTTAAAAGTCCTGGATTTCTTTACACCTATGAATTATCATTACCTTAATCAACATGATGAAGACTATGGCTCAGATGGTGCTCTTTTAATCCCGGGAACTCATTTATCTCTCTCAGGCAGTAAAGAAGGAAAATTATATTTGATTGACAATAATAATATGGGAGGCACCACTACTGATAACTCAAATGTTTTACAAACCTTACAACTTGCCAGCACTGAAACGCCTGCTGTTAAAAATGTACATGGTACACCCGTTTATTATAAAGATGAATATGGAAATGAATATATCTACGGTTGGGCCGAGGAATCACTGCTGCACCAATACCCATTTAACAGGACAACTATGCTATTTGATACACTAAATATGAAGATTGGCAATACTGCTCTTCCGGACGGAATGCCAGGGGCAATCCTTTCAGTTTCTTCTAACGGTTCTCAACATGGAACAGGAATTTTATGGGCTTCACATCCGATCAATGGCAATGCTAACTGGTATGATGTTCCCGGTGTTTTGCAAGCTTTTGATGCTACAGATGTAACACATGAACTATGGAACAGTAACTGGAACAGTAAACGCGATTCGATTGGAATATTCGCAAAATTCGTTCCTCCTACGATTGCCAATGGCAAAGTTTATATGGCCACCTTTTCGCATAAATTAAATGTATATGGGTTAAATCCTCCACCGGCTTCCCCATGTTCAAATACTTTGCATCAAACATGGCAAAGTGCTGATATTGGTTATGTTGCTTATGCGGGAGATGTTTGTGCAGATAATGGAGTTTATACTATTTCTTCTTCAGGTTCTGATATATGGGGAACAGCAGACGCTTTTCATTATTTATTTCAACAAGTAATAACTGACGAAACAGAATTAACCATAAAAGTAGTTTCTATTAAAAACACTGACCCTAATGCAAAATGTGGCGTTATGTTTCGTAAAAATTTAGATCCCGGTTCGCCCTATGTTTTTTTAAGTTTAATTCCCTCAAACAAAATTTATCTCCAGCAAAGAACTGCTCAAAGTGCAAATTCTATTAATGTAGTAAGTCCGGTAACAGAAAATGCTCCATATTGGTTACGCATTTACAATAAAGGCAATAAATATGTAAGTTATATTTCTCCCAATGGTAATGACTGGACGTCCATAGGCTCTGTAACTTTTTCTCTTGGAACAAATCCCTATGTAGGTATTGCTTACACCACACATAATAATTCAGTTCTGGATACAGCAATTGTTGATAATGTTTACTTTAAAGCAAGTGGCGCACTTGGTGTCAATTTGATAAATTTTAATGGAAGAAACCAGGATAACAAAAATACAATGCTAAGCTGGACAACAACCGCTGAAATAAAAAATGATCGTTTCGAAATTCAAAGAAGTGGTTCAAATACAGATTTTAAAACAATAGGAGCCCTAAAAGGAAATGGCACTACTTCACAAGCACATGATTATACTTTTACTGATAATTTCCCTCAGGATGGTTACAATTATTATAGGCTTATGCAGGTAGATTTAAATGGGAATGTTTCTTATTCATCCATCGTACCCGTGAGATTTGATTTCAAAAACATTGCTATTTATCCTAATCCTGCCCACGATAAAATCTATATCCGTAACAACGATAATTTTAGCAAAGGCAGGAATGTAAATGTCCAACTATTGGATTATTCCGGTAAAATCCTTTACAAAAAACAGTATAAAACCAATGGTGTAAATATTATCACCTTTAACATCCCGGCAAAAATAATTAACGGAATCTACATACTGATGGTCACAAATAGCGACGGAGAGAAACAAGGCGATAAAATATTTATTAACAGGTAAAGTTTATAAGTTGGTCGGATCCTGGTTAAAAATTAAGCACATCAATTCAAAAAGATCAGGATGATTTTCTTTAAACAATCCAGGAAGATTAAAAAAATATTCAGAAGTAACAGCAAAAAATTCTGCTTTGTTGGTTGCTCCATAATAGCTGATATCTGAGCGTTCCTGCAAGATCATTCCTATGTTTTTATTCATCAGCTCAATCCATTTTGAGTTGTATTTTCGGTTGAGTAACACTTCAGGCAATCCATCCACTTCTCCGTCTTCTTTGTCCAGTAAATGAACAAATTCATGAATCCCGGTATTTGCAGTCGATTCTTTATTAGCGAAACCACTGCGCAAAGCGGGTTTGGATAAGATCATTACTCTTTGCATCGGCCCGTTTCCAATCATTCCCAACGTATTTTTTTCATAACCTGACGCAAGAAATTCCTCCCTGTTAAACGAAGCCGGATAAAGCAGAACATTTCTTAGATTATCATATTTCCAATTTTTAAAACCAAAAATTGGTATCACCGCACTTCCTGCCACCAATAATTTATCCAAATCTTCAACAGTTGTATCAATACCGTCAATACGCACATAGCTTAAAAACTCTTTTATTTTTTCTTCAAATCGTATTTTATTTTTTTCATCAAGCCGGTTATAATAAGAAATGTGTTCGCTCAGTATCTCACGGAAATTTCCAGGAAGAATAACTTTTTTTTGCGGTCGTTTATAAAAGATAAAAAACACGATAAGCAAAATCAAGACAATTAAAACGATTACAGGAGCCATGTCTATAATATCTGAAACGAAAGTAGTGCAAACCTCCAAACTTTGTTACAGATGAAAAAAATACAAAATAAAATTTCGGTTTATTTATTTGTTACTGCAAAGCATATCCTGCCCGCCAATGAATATTTTTCTAAAATCAGAATTCCCGTATTTTGTTTATTTACTGCAAAATTTGTTTAACTTGAATGAGATTTTTTGGCAAAAGACTAAATAGAAACTTTTATGAAATACGATATCGAAAAAAATTTTGTAAATGGGAAAAAAGTTGATTCATCCTCGCAAAAATTTCTTGATATAATTTCTCCAGTCGACGGAAATATTTTATCTAAAGTTTGTCTTTCTAATGCCAAAGACCTTGATGAAGCTATTGAAGCCGCTTCAAACGCTTTCCCTTCCTGGAGTAAAACTCCCATAAAAGAAAGAGTGCAGATTTTTTATAAATACAAAACATTACTTGAAAGAGATATCGATTCTCTTGCTGAATTATGTACCGAAGAAAATGGAAAAACGTTAACTGAATCAAGAGCAGAAGTGGAAAAAAGTATTGAACTCACTGAGTTTGCGTGTTCTTTACCACAGTTGATATCAGGAGAATTACTTGAAGTAAGTCGTGGCGTAGAGTGCAGGGTGGAGCATGTTCCTTTAGGAATTGTAGCTTCTATTGTTCCTTTTAATTTTCCAAACATGGTTCCAAACTGGACCATTCCAAATGCAATCGCTTTAGGAAACTGCATGATCTTTAAACATTCTGAAAAAGTGCCTTTAAGTGCAGGAAGGCTTGCATTGTTATTAAAAGAAGCAGGCTTGCCCGACGGTGTTTTAAGTATTGTAAACGGCGATGCTGAAATTGTTGAAGCCATTTGTGAACATCCAAAAATTGAAGCCGTTTCTTTTGTAGGCTCTACAAAAATTGCGAAGACGGTTTATCAAAAAGCAACGCATCATTACAAAAGATGTTTGGCTTTGGGAGGTGCAAAAAATCATCTTATTGTTTTGCCCGATGCCATTCCTTCGATGACCGCACAAAATGTTGCAGCAAGCATGAGTGGTTGCGCCGGCCAGCGTTGTATGGCAGCCAGTGCAATGGTAGGTGTAGGCGATGTGGATGAAATTATTAATAAAATCGTAGAAGAAGCCAGGAATATTATTCCCGGTAAAAACCTTGGCGCTGTCATTAATAAAGCTTCGCAGGAAAGGATAGAAAAATACATAACTGAAGCAGAAGAGCAAGGTGCAAAAATCTTATTAGATGGCAGAAAAGAAAAAGTGGAAGGAAAAGAAAATGGAACGTATGTTGGGCCTACAGTGATTGATCATGTTACGCCTGAAATGGCTGTTGCGAAAGAAGAAATTTTCGGCCCTGTGATAAGCATTATGCGAACCAACACAGTAGACGAAGCTTTGGCAATTGAAAACGCAAATCCATATGGAAATGCAGCAAGCGTGTTTACACAAAATGGGGGCATGGCGCGTCACATTATTGAAAGAGCAAGCGCCGGAATGATTGGAGTGAATGTAGGTGTTCCGGTTCCTCGCGAACCTTTTTCTTTTGGTGGCTGGAACGAAAGTAAATTTGGTGTAGGTGATATTACCGGAAAAAGTTCAATAGAATTTTGGACTAAATTAAAAAAATCGACGGTTAAGTGGAACGCGGAAGCCGGAGTGAATTGGATGAGCTGAAAAAATTAAGAATTAAAAACAAAAATAGAAGCATGCACGAAACATCAATAAAATCTGAAGCTCAGGAAATCATCGACGAAAGTCTGGATTACACTTTATTCTCATGGAGCAAACAAAAAGGAATCAACCCCATAGCTGTAGAGCATGCTGAAGGTGTTTATTTATACGATTACAATGGTAAAAAATACCTCGATTTTTCTTCCGGGTTAATGAATGTGAATATTGGCCACGGCAATCAGCGTATAACCATGGCTGTTACAAAGCAAATGCAGCAAGTAAGTTATGTTACTCCATCATGTGTTACAAAAGTTCGTGGCAAACTGGGGAAAAAGTTAGCGGAAATTTGCCCGGAAGATTTAAACAAAGCCTTTTTTACTTTAAGTGGCGCCGATTCAATTGAAAATGCGATCAAACTCGCAAGGG
>DAHXOZ010000005.1:22357-38467 GCA_027364635.1 bacterium
GTATATACCGGAAGACATAAAATTCTATCGAGATATAAATCTTATCATGGCTCTTCAAATGCAGCAATGACCGCAAGTGGTGATCCACGAAAACTGCCGGTAGATTCTCAACAAGCAACTAATTTTGTTCATTTTGAGATTCCTTATTTATACAGGTGGGAATATGGTGAAGAAAATTTATTGAAAGAAAGCGTTTCACAATTAGAACGGATCATCGCTTATGAAGGACCAAATAATATCGCAGCTATTTTGCTGGAAGGAGAATCCGGCTCATCAGGGTGTATGAAATATCCAAAGGGATATTTAAAAAAAGTAAGAGAAATATGTAATCGCACAGGAATTCTTTTAATAATAGATGAAGTAATGAGTGGATTTGGCCGTACAGGAAAATGGTTTGGATTTCAAAATCATGATATCATTCCTGATATGATTGCAATGGCCAAAGGCCTTACCAGTGGGTATTTGCCATTTGGATGTTTAATGGTTTCTGATAAAATAGCTTCTAAGTTTGATGATGTAATGTTGCCGCTTGGCCTTACTTATTCTGCACATCCGGTTTGTTGTGCGGCAGCGCTCGAAAATTTGCAGATCTACGAAGATGAAAATTTGATTGAGAATGCCGCTGAGATGGGAAAATACCTGGATGGACAAATAGAAATTTTAAAACGGAAACATCCATCAATAGGTGATTGGCGCAATACGGGTTTATTGGGTTGCCTTGAACTGGTAAAAGACCGGGAAAGTAAAGAACCGATGGCTCCGTTCAATGCAAAGCCGGATGAAATGATAATAATGAATAAGGTAGCCGCTAAAATTAAAGAATTAGGAATGTACACTTTTGTAAGATGGAACTACATTTTTATTGCTCCGCCACTATGCGTTACAAAAGAACAAATTGACGAAGGGTTAGCAATCATTAGCGAAGCTATTAATATCGCAGATGAAGCAATAAGCAAATAAAAATTTCGATTATTTATTTGTTTACTGCAAGGAATTTGCACAATTAAAATTTTAACCCACGGGAATATGCATCACTGCCCACAGGGCAACAACTGAAATAACGATCCATAAAATAATTCCCTGCAGCAACGGTTTTATTCCTACAGATTTTAAAACTGCTGAAGATAAACCCGCACCAATTAAAAACAAGGTAATTGTCAACCCGGTTTTAGCCAAATTAACGATCCATCCTGATACCCGATGTACAACAGGAAAATAAGTATTGATAGCCATTGCCAACACGAATAACCCGATAAAATAAGGTATTTTAATTTTCTGTTTTCCCGTTTTAAAAAATACGGTTGTTAAAAGTGCAACAGGAATGATCCACAATGCCCGCGCAAGTTTCACGGTGGTTGCAACCTGCAACGCTTCTGCCCCGTATTTGTTTGCAGCACCCACAATAGAACTTGTATCGTGAATGGCGATTGCGCTCCATAAACCAAATTGCATTTGTGATAAATGCAGTTGATGCCCGATAAAAGGAAACAAAAACAAAGCAATTGAATTAAGGATGAAAATCGTTCCCAAAGCAACTGATATTTGCTTTTCCTCTGCTTTTATCAGCGGGCTGATTGCTGCAATAGCGCTTCCGCCGCATATTGCCGTTCCGGATGAAATCAGATGAGAAGTCTTCTTTTCTATTTTTAAAAGCCTGCCAAGCAATAAACCCAATGCAAGCGTTCCTGTAATAGAAGCGACAGTAAATAAAAGCCCTTCTCTGCCGGCATGAACTGCGCTTGTTACATTCATTCCAAATCCTAATCCAACTACTGAAATTTTTAATAAAAAAGAAGTTGCTTTATGATTCAAATGCAAAAATGGATGGCCGATAAACTGGGCTATAGCAAAGCCAATCAGGAGTGCAACAGGTGGTGTAACGAAAGAGGTAAGGCAAAATATCAGGGCAATTACAAAAACTATTTCCCTGGTAGTAACACTTTTATCCAATAAATTTTTAAGCTTCTGTTGAGTCGGAATAACAGTACTTTTTTCCATGATGAGATGAATTTTTTACAATGCAAAATTCACTTACCCGTGGTTGGAAAAGAAATTGTTATTGGTGATATGCGATTACCTGAAGTTATAATGAGAAGCAAATTTCATAAAAAGTTCGGGCAGCGATTCTGATTGACCGTGTAGTTGAATGAAATAAAAATATCTTTCAATGCTCAATCCTTTTACATCAATAATCCGAAATTCATTTTTTTGGAGCTCGTTCAAAACTGAATATATAGAAACAAAAGCCATACAGTTGCCATGCGGTAAGTAAGATTTCATGCTTTCAGTACTGGCCAGTTGCATTTCTATTTTCAGTTCACGTAATTTTATTCCAGCTCCTTTTAAAGAATGTGCAACCACTTCGAGTGTACCGGAACCTGGCTCACGTAATAAAAGAGGAACATTTTTTAATTCACTTAACTGGATACTTTCCTTTTTTGCAAAAGAATTTTTATTGGCCGATACCAGCACAATTTCATCTTTTATAAATTCCGAATATTTTATGGAAGTGTTTTTCGATCGGCCCTCAATAATACCAAGATCAATATCGTTATTTTTTAAAGATTTTTCTATTTGTTCTGTATTGTTGGTGGTTAGCGTTATCTGTACCTCAGGAAATTTTTTATGAAAAGAAGCAAGCACGGCTGGCAACACATACTGAGCAACTGTGGTGCTTGCACCAATTCTTAATCTCCCTTTATGCTTCAGCGTAAAAGTGTTCATCTCAAATTCAAGGTTACGGTATAAAGCAAATAATTGTTCTGTATGATGCAGCAAGGTTTCCCCGGCAGTGGTTAGTTCTATAGCTGCACCTTTCCTGTGGAAAAGTTTTAATTTAAAATAATGTTCCAGTTCATGAATATGTTTGGTAACTGCGGGTTGTGTAATATACAATTCAGCAGCAGCTTTAGTAAAATTAAGCCTCCTGGCAACCGTATGAAAAACTTTTAATCGAAAATCAAACATAACATGAAGGTAAACAGAAAGTGCTTGTATTTATGTTTGCCTAAGAAACTTTGTTGGCAATTTTCAACATTATATCACTATAAGATTTTGCTTCATAATCGGAATCACGTATTCCAAAAAAATCCACATAGTGTTTACATTGTTCTTTTAATTTCTCAATTCCTATATTGCCGGTATCTATTGCTTCTACCTCAACAAAAGTTCCAAGTTTCTCTACACTGTCAAAATGAAATTTTACATTGTCAATAAAATAAATTTTTCGTCTTTTATCCACTACTACTTTTATACCATGAACTTTTGTTAGAATCTCCTTCAAAGAAAGATCAGGTTGAAACTGGTACAATAAAATATCAGATTGTTTTGAGTCAGAAACATCTTTTCTTTCGTAGTAAATAAGGGAATTTTCAATATTTCCCTCCCGGAGTTTTAGTCTTCCATTTTCAACATTAAAATAAGTATCTACCTGATGGTCTTCGCCTTTAAAATCAGGATCAAGCTTGAGTAATTTAGTTTCGAGCAGACCGATATCATTTGATCTGGCTTTAAATTCAAAATTGGTAAGCTTCATAATTATTCTTTTTATATAAGAAAAAAACCTGTGGAAATTTCACAGGTTTTTGCTTTCAAAAAAATATTTTTATTTCTCGTAAGGAAAATTCCTTGAGACTTTTTTCATCATCCTTGTTATTAATTCATCTGTTGAACTCATAACGTCATCGTTCATTGCTTTATAAAAACGCCAAAGCAAATTTCCATCCGCGCCATTATAGATTTGCAATGTTAAAGCGCCGCTACCTGTTTTACTTCCAATGCCACCAAATAAAACAGTCTTCACAATAGCTCCACCTTCCGAAGCGGTTTTCTCATATTGATAATTGGATTTAATAACTGCATCAACTCCTAAAATTTTGCAGATAGAATCCTGCGTCAATACATCCAAATTGTCATAAACTCCTTTTGCCTTTAATAAGGCATTCGTGCGCGTTGGATCCTGAAATGTTACAGAATACTTGTTCGCTTTCCGTAACAAGTAAGTAAACATTGAAGATTGAAGATTGGTTTTAAGTTCTTCTTCTTCACTTTTAGTTGCAGAAGGGTCATAATGTTTCGGCACCCGTTTGTAGGTAATGGAAACATCAAAAGGAAGAATCGCAACCGTTTTTTGCTTGTCTATTTCAGATTTTAAATTCGGAGCAGAATAGGTTTGCTTAGCAGATTCAAACTGAGCAAAGCCAGACATTGTTGCAAGCAAAAAGAAAGAACAAATCAAAATTTTCATTTTCATAAACATAGTATTTTAGCCCACAATATAATAACATCAGGTTATTGAACCTACTTTTTTTTCATCAACCCATTCATTCGCTCTCTCGATTTATTAAAGATCATTATGCCGTTTTTAATGCCTTTACGTTTCTCTTTCTTTTCTTCTTCTGATAATTGATTTACTGACTGGCATTCTTCAGAACAACAACCCTCATATTTTGCTGCACAAGCTTCACATTGAATAAACAAAAGGTGACAGGCTTCGTTGGCACAATTCGTATGCGTATCACAGGGAGCGCCACATTGATGGCAATGGCTTATAATTTCATCGCCGATCTTCTCTCCCAGCCTTCCGTCGAAGACAAAATTTTTACCAAGAAATTTATTCGGTAATTTTTCCTCTTTTACTTTATTGGCATATTGAATAATTCCACCTTCTAAGTGATACACATTTTGAAACCCGTTGTGCAACATATAGGCGCTGGCTTTTTCACATCGAATACCGCCCGTGCAGTACATAATAATATTTTTGTCCTTCTTTTCCTGCAACATACTAACGGCCATGGGTAGTTGCTGCCTGAAAGTATCAGAAGGAATCTCAATAGCATTTACAAAATGTCCTACTTCATATTCATAATGATTGCGCATATCTACCACAATGGTATCCGGGTCAGCAGTAAGTTTATTGAAAGAATCAGCATCAACATATTTTCCTTTTTTGCTCATATCAAAAGCGGGATCAGCAATTCCGTCAGCTACAATTTTATTGCGCACTTTAACTTTCAACACCCAAAAACTTTTGCCCTGCCCGACTCCGTCATTCAGGCGGGTGTCGTCGTCAACGGCAATGTTTAAACGCAGGTTTTCTAAAAATGAAATAGTGTCCAGGTATTCTTTAAACTTTTCAAAATTGGATGCAGGAATACTCATCTGCGCATTGATTCCTTCATGAGCAACGTAAATACGGCCAAAAGCTTTCAACTCATTCAAATTTTTATAAAATTCATCACGAAAAGCCTGTGGATCTTCTATTGGCGAGTATTTGTAAAATGAAATTGTAACGCGAGGTTCTGTTTCTTCATATAATAACCTCTTCAGTTCCTTTTGAGAAACACGATTGTGTAATAATGCCATAACTAAAATTTACCCGGGGTTTTTTGAGACATTTACAGGATGAATCAAACCTTAATGAAGGCGGGTAAAAACGAGTTGCAAAGATAAACCAGTTGGATTATTTATAAAAATGGGCATGGCGTTTGATTAACAGTTATTTAATCATAAAAAATAATAATTATGAATTTAAAAAACACCTCTATGAAAAAAATTATCGTTTTTGCTACGACCTTCTTTTTACTGTTAAATGCTAAGGCACAAGATGTACATTTCGGGATAAAAGCCGGATTGAACGCGTCTTCCTTAAATTACAATAACAACTCTGATATGCAAACCAAAATAGGATTTAATGCCGGTTTTCTAGCCCATATCCATACATCAAACGAAATGTGGGCATTTCAACCCGAATTGTACTATTCCTTAGAAGGCGATAAAAGCAAATCTAATAGTAACCCGAGCACCGATCTTGGCTACTTAAATCTTCCTGTTCTTGTTCAATACATGTTTGGTAATGGATTTAGAATTGAAACCGGTCCGCAAGTAGGTTTTTTAATGAACGCTAAAACAAAAGTTGGCAATAATTCAACTGATATCAAAAATAATTTAAAGAGTGCTGTATTTTCAATTCCCCTTGGTTTAGGTTATGTAACCACCAACGGACTTGGTTTCGATGCAAGGTATAATTTTGGAATCAGTAATATTAATAAATCAACCTATGGTGGTACAGTACATAGCAACGTTTTCCAATTTGATATTTTTTATCAGTTCAGCAGCACAAAGAAATAAGAAATCATATGATTTTAAAGCAGTCGTAATTTTTTTTACGGCTGCTTTTTTTGAAAAAATATTTGAAACCAAGCTTTGTTTGTAGTTACATTTGGTAAACTAATATTTTTTTAATGTCAAAAAAAGAAATGCAACCGTTGGTGCCGGCATTTGAAAAAATCAACCCAATTCAGAAACTACTTATCTGCCTTGCGATTGCTGTGATCGTTTATTTTATTGTTGAAATAAAAAACATCGATGCTCTCACTCATATAATGATCGGCTGGGATGTTTTTAGTGTATGTATGATCGTTATGACCTGGATTACGTTTTTTATTACTACGGCCAAACAGATACGTATCCAATCCAAGGTGCAGGATCCTAACAGATCAATAGTTTTTATCCTAATCCTGATTTCCACTTTAGCCAGTTTTCTTACCGTTATTTTACTCATCGTTTCAAAGAAGGGTGACCCAACCGGATTTTCCTGGCATTTACCGATTGCTGTTGCAGGAATGCTTTTTTCGTGGATATTGATCCACACCGGTTTTACACTTCGGTATGCTCATATTTTTTACGGCGATCATAAAACAGAACCCAACACGCATGCCGGGGGCCTGGATTTTCCCGGCGATACATTGCCGGACTACTTGGATTTTGCATATTTTTCTTTTGTTTTGGGAATGACCTTCCAGGTTTCTGACGTACAAATTACTTCAAAAAGATTCAGGCGGCTGGCATTGTTACATGGTCTTATTTCTTTTAGCTTTGACACTACAATGATTGCACTTACCATCAACATTCTTGCAGGAATTGGCGGTTAATGCAAAATAAAAATTACAAATATTTGTTGGTTTACTGTCGGCTCTTAAAGCTATTAAAAAATGGCACGAATAGAAACTCTTCCTGTATGAACCACCGGATTACTTCCCGGCTTACGCCCATCATATTGCAGATTCAGTTCAATGTTTCCTGCAAGCCTTTTGGTAAGTTCAAGGTTCCATAAATAATTTTTTCCGGGCAATAACCCGTTTAATAAAATATATCCAACTGTACTGTTTGGATCACCATTATATTTAATATTGTTCAAAGAAAATCTGCCATTGATCGTCCCATCAGAAAGTACATTATATTTTACTTCTGTGGTAAATTGATTATTCACCGAATTTTCAAAACCACCCATTTTATTTTTCTTTTTATCGTAGGTGTAGATAAGGCTTACACGAAAATCACTTTTATAAATATAACTTATTGAAGGCTCTGCAGAAACTTCATCAACCTGGTAGTTTCTGTTAGTGAAAGAAGGAGTTATTAATTGATTTCTGTCATATTTGTTCGTGAAATTTGTAGCAATGGATCGGGTTAGATTCCACCTGCCTCTTATGGAAAGATCTCTCAATGAATTACTCTCAAACCCATAATTTAAAAGTGATTTGGTATTATTCAACCGGTGTGTTACATCAATTCCCCAAACAGAACTTTTTCGGTTAAAATAAATCGTGTTGCTTAAAAAAGAAGTCAAAGAAATCAATGAAGTATCCACTAATTTTTTATTGAAAGGGTTGAATTGAAAACCACCATTCGAAATATCTTTCTTATTGATTTGGAGAGAAGAAGTAGTGCTGAATTTTTTTAGGAATTTTAAAAATTTATCAGAAGTATTTCTTGCAATGATCATATCAGGATTGATACTAAAATTATAATTGAACTGAATATAATTTGCTTTTACATAATCATTGGTTGGTGTAAAAACGCGAATCCATTTTTTTTGATCCTGGTAAATGGCCACTTCAAATTCATTTAATTGGGGAATACCATCTTTATTATAATCGATCCAGGTATAATATCCCTGCCCTGCCGGAACTTCTATATAAGTGTACTCACGCTTTTGCTCCTGACCTGAACCGAGCTCATATAAAACATTTCCGGTAACAAATCCTTTCCCCTCGTTGATGGCATATTCAGCTCTTCCCAAAAGGCTTTCATCGCTTTTTTCGTTGGAAAAATTTTTGTTGATCACATCTAATTTCCGATAAGTAACATTCAGACGAAATTGTTGATGTTCATTGTTCATAAGCTCAGTCATCAAATTAATGTTCTGGCTTTTATCCTGCGATATCAATCCTTTTTGAAAAGGAATTTTATTTTCCCTTGTAGAATAACTGATTCCCCATTTATTCAATTTCTTTTCAGAAGATTTTATATATACCTGCCATGTATTAAAAGCAAAACTTATCGGTAGTAAAGTATCAGAAATTTTTGCAATCTGCTGGTTATTTTCCGAAGAATAATTAGCGCCGATCTTTATATCTTTTAAAGCTTCAAATGATCTGTATACATCGATAGTAGGGCGCAGATAGGAACCTGTTTGTATGGTGCTGTTAATATTCGTGATATAAAATTTATTATTGAAATGCCAGCCTTTAATATTCATCACATTTTCAATGGCATTTCTAACTCCATTATAGTTGTCACTTCTGTTATAATCCGTAAACTGGTATTTTAGAAAATTATTTTTAATATCATTAATTTCCAAAGATCCATTCACCAAATTTTCTGTTGCTGGCGGCGCGTCAAAGGGAAGGCTCCAATCCCTGTTGAATTCTACATTTCGTAAGGTTTCCAGGGGTTTAAATTTATCCTGTACATACTCGTATCCAAGGTGCGTTTGCAAAGTAATTCCTGGTTTTATATTTCTAAAAACTGGATGTTGCATTACGTAATCCACTTTTGCTGCTACACCTTTATCACCTTCTTTACCTTTTGATGAAAAAGTATTTACATCATAATTACTTAAAGCCGTTTCTACTTTTAAAGAAGAATTCTTATTAAAAAAATATTGCGCAGCTACGGTAATTAAATCATGTTTTTTTGGAGTGATCAATAAAATCACCGGATCCCAATCGCCTTGTTTTACACCATTAACAGGAGCAACATATTGAAAAACCCTTCCGTTCGCATTTCCATCATTTACAGGTGTATAATTTCCTCTGCCTGGCCCAACATTCGTAAAAGAAAGATTGTACAACGAATCTTTTTGATTGGGAGAATAAACATAAATCGTATCGCGGATTCCATTAATGGTTGTATCTACTTTTTTATATAAAATCTTATTTAATGAAAATGTATCAGGCACGGCATTAGGATAAGTAGCACTGTCTATATTACTTCCAATCTGCGATAAAAATTGTTTTTGATCAGTAGTAAGAGATTGATTGATAGAAGAATTTTTTGCATCTGAATTGGTATAAGCACCGATGCTTACTTTTAATTTATTGTTGATATTGATCTCATCATTTCCATAAATCATTGAATTTAAATAATTCTGGTTTGAATATTCAAATTCAACCTGGATGCGGCTGTCCTTAGTAATTAAATGTTTCACCGTAAAAGTTAATTCAGCAGTATTGTAATCAATTACATAATCGCGGTCTTCACCACGCGTTAATAATTGTCCATCCAAAAAAACTTTTTCTGTTCCGGCAAGCACGGCAAAATACAATTCGTTATTAGCACCGTAAAGTTTATACGGTCCCTGGTCGCCTTCAATGGGGGTAATGTTGTCGCGCATATAATTTCCCTTTGCAATAGCGCCGCTGGCTACAAAAGAGTTGGTAACATTTTTACTGATCACATTATCCGTAGAGAATGAAGCACCCTGCAATCTTTTAGAAAAGTTGAGAAAATAATTCTGACTTTGCCTGATATCAATATCACCAAAACTTGCCTGCCAGCCATACTTCTTTATTTGCATAAAAATTCGATCAAAATCCCTGATATTTTGGGTATTCCCTTGCGGCTGAATGGGAATATTATTGTCGCTTATGGCAGCGGTAAGTTCCAGGCTATCACCGATAAATCCATTGAGTTGAAGATTTAAACTGGAACTAACAACAGCGTCCTGGTTATTGCCAATCGTAATGCCGCGGCCAAAACTTCCGTTATAATCAATGTTTCCAAAATCGATTATCTTATTTTCAAACTGGTTACTTTTTAAAACATATGGCTTTTCCATTGCAAAATTAAAACGAATGCTGTCGTAATTAAAACGGCGCGTTATCGCGTTTAATTTATATGGAAAAACGCGATAAGAAATAAAAACGCTATCCGGTAAATTTGTGGTTTTCCAAAACACAGAAGCATTGATATAATCAATAGTGTAGTCGTTTTCAGGGATTCCAATAATTGAAACTGTATTTGGAATAACGCTGTTGCTATCCAGCAAAAACGGATTTATTTTAGTAGGGATTTTTTTACTCCTGAAGTTAGAAAGTGAGGACGGATTTTGTTGTGAAAAACCATTAATAGAAATAAACAGAAGCAGAAAAAAGGATAGGGGGGTTACTGATTTCAAGCAGTATAATTTTACAAACCTTAAAATTAAACGATTTCGGGTAATGATGTCATCTTCTGATTAATTGCCCGAAATCTTTTAAGTATAACGTAAAAGAGCTGCTGAGATGTATAAGATGCTTATGTTTGTTTGTTTTGAATACTTATCGTTTCCAAATACAAAAAAATAAAAATCTTTACTATTTATTAGTTTACTGTAATTATTTTAATATTACCCCCGCTCATTCATTGGGTCAACCAGATTCACCGGTCTTTCCTGAATTTTAGAAGAGAGAGAAGCCCCAAGATATTGCCTGTTCATTCTTGCAATATTTTCTACAGAAATCCCTTTAGGGCATTCAGCTTCGCAATTATAGATATTGCCACAATTTCCAAATCCTTCTTTATCCATTTGCTTTACCATATTGAGTACTCTTGAAATTTTTTCTGGTTCGCCCTGCGGCAAGAGCGCCAATTGTGAAACTTTAGCACTTACAAACAACATGGCAGAACCATTAGGACAAGCGGCCACACAAGCACCACATCCAATACAGGAAGCGGCGTCAAATGCTTCATCAGAATCTGCCTTGTCAATTGGAATGGTATTGGCATCAGGGGCACTTCCCGTATTTACAGAAACATATCCACCTGCCTGGATGATCCTGTCAAATGCACTTCTGTCAACAATTAAATCTTTAATAACAGGAAACACGTTCGATCTCCAAGGTTCTACCACTATCGTGTCGCCATCTTTATAAGCGCGCATGTGCAACTGGCAAACTGTATTTTGTTGCCATGGGCCATGAGGTCTTCCGTTAATATACATGCTGCAGGCACCACAAATGCCTTCCCGACAGTCGCTATCAAATGCAATCGGTTCTTTTCCTTCCTGCACTAATTTTTCGTTCAGCACATCAAACATTTCAAGAAAAGACATTTCAGAAGAAATATCCTTTACATCATAAGTTTCAAATCCACCCTTTGATTCTGTATTTTTTTGTCTCCAAACTTTGAGGGTTAGATTCATATTGTAATGTTCCATTAATATATTGTTTTATTGTTCAATTGTTATATTGTTATATTATACTACACCTTTAGTTTCTCATTTGTAAATTTAATTAAGCTATTGCAAAGGGAAATTATATGCTTACTTTTAATTTATTGTTGATATTGATCTCATCATTTCCATAAATCATTGAATTTAAATAATTCTGGTTTGAATATTCAAATTCAACCTGGATGCGGCTGTCCTTAGTAATTAAATGTTTCACCGTAAAAGTTAATTCAGCAGTATTGTAATCAATTACATAATCGCGGTCTTCACCACGCGTTAATAATTGTCCATTCAAAAAAACTTTTTCTGTTCCGGCAAGCACGGCAAAATACAATTCGTTATTAGCACCGTAAAGTTTATACGGTCCCTGGTCGCCTTCAATGGGGGTAATGTTGTCGCGCATATAATTTCCCTTTGCAATAGCGCCGCTGGCTACAAAAGAGTTGGTAACATTTTTACTGATCACATTATCCGTAGAGAATGAAGCACCCTGCAATCTTTTAGAAAAGTTGAGAAAATAATTCTGACTTTGCCTGATATCAATATCACCAAAACTTGCCTGCCAGCCATACTTCTTTATTTGCATAAAAATTCGATCAAAATCCCTGATATTTTGGGTATTCCCTTGCGGCTGAATGGGAATATTATTGTCGCTTATGGCAGCGGTAAGTTCCAGGCTATCACCGATAAATCCATTGAGTTGAAGATTTAAACTGGAACTAACAACAGCGTCCTGGTTATTGCCAATCGTAATGCCGCGGCCAAAACTTCCGTTATAATCAATGTTTCCAAAATCGATTATCTTATTTTCAAACTGGTTACTTTTTAAAACATATGGCTTTTCCATTGCAAAATTAAAACGAATGCTGTCGTAATTAAAACGGCGCGTTATCGCGTTTAATTTATATGGAAAAACGCGATAAGAAATAAAAACGCTATCCGGTAAATTTGTGGTTTTCCAAAACACAGAAGCATTGATATAATCAATAGTGTAGTCGTTTTCAGGGATTCCAATAATTGAAACTGTATTTGGAATAACGCTGTTGCTATCCAGCAAAAACGGATTTATTTTAGTAGGGATTTTTTTACTCCTGAAGTTAGAAAGTGAGGACGGATTTTGTTGTGAAAAACCATTAATAGAAATAAACAGAAGCAGAAAAAAGGATAGGGGGGTTACTGATTTCAAGCAGTATAATTTTACAAACCTTAAAATTAAACGATTTCGGGTAATGATGTCATCTTCTGATTAATTGCCCGAAATCTTTTAAGTATAACGTAAAAGAGCTGCTGAGATGTATAAGATGCTTATGTTTGTTTGTTTTGAATACTTATCGTTTCCAAATACAAAAAAATAAAAATCTTTACTATTTATTAGTTTACTGTAATTATTTTAATATTACCCCCGCTCATTCATTGGGTCAACCAGATTCACCGGTCTTTCCTGAATTTTAGAAGAGAGAGAAGCCCCAAGATATTGCCTGTTCATTCTTGCAATATTTTCTACAGAAATCCCTTTAGGGCATTCAGCTTCGCAATTATAGATATTGCCACAATTTCCAAATCCTTCTGCAATATTAGCCGAAACAGAATCGACTGCCTGTACGTATTGAGCACCGATTGTTTTTTTAGAAAACCATTCCCATTTTATAACGATGTTCCAAACATAATTACTTAAATGAAATGCAATTCGATAAGATTCTATATCATTTAGCTTTAAATATTTTTTGTCAATTTCTTCATTCATTTTCCTATGTTGCAGAAAACAATTAAACTAAAAAACAATTAAACAATTAAGTAATTCCTACTTATAACTTCTTTGACTTGGTAAAACCACTTCAAAATTTAAAGGCTCTTTGTGCAATACTTCGCTACCATCAGGTTGATATTCCCATGCTGCTACATAGCTAAACTCATCATCTTTTCTTAAAGCTTCGCCCTCCGGTGTCTGACTTTCTTCACGAAAATGGCCACCACAACTTTCTGATCGGTTTAATGCATCAATACACATCAATTCGCCTAACTCTAAGAAATCCGCAACTCTTCCGGCTTTATCTAATTCAGGGTTGAACTCTTCAATACCTCCCGGTATTTTTACATTCTCCCAAAACTCTTTTCTTAATGCTTTTATTTCTTCAATGGCTTCTTTTAATCCTTTTTCATTCCTGGACATGCCACATTTATTCCACATGATTTTTCCAAGCCTTTTATGGAAACTCTCAACAGATTCAGTTCCCTGGATGCTCATCAATTTATCAATTCTATCCTTTACTGCCTTTTCTGCTTCATCAAATGCAGCGTGAGTAGTAGGAATTGCAGGAACCCTGATCTGATCAGCCATGAATGCACTAATGGTATAAGGGATTACAAAATAACCATCGGCCAAACCTTGCATCAATGCAGATGCACCCAGGCGATTGGCACCATGGTCACTAAAGTTTGCTTCACCCAGAGAATACAATCCATCAACAGTTGTTTTCAGTTCATAATCTACCCAAAGACCGCCCATGGTATAATGGACCGCAGGATAAATACGCATCGGAACTTTATAAGGATCTTCACCTGTAATTTTTTCGTACATGGCAAAAAGGTTACCATATTTCTCACGAATTACACTCTCTCCCAATTCAATGATCTTTTGTTCTGAAACGTCATGTAATCCACGCTTATGAACTTCTGTTTTTCCATATCGCTGAATAGCTGAAGCGAAATCGAGGTAAACCGCCATTTTTGTTGTACCAACGCCAAATCCAGCATCACATCTTTCTTTTGCTGCTCTTGAAGCCACATCCCTGGGAACTAAATTTCCAAAAGCAGGATAACGGCGTTCCAAATAATAATCACGTTCTCCTTCAGGAATGTCATTTGCTTTCCTGTTATCGCCTTTATTTTTGGGAACCCAAATACGTCCGTCATTTCTCAAACTTTCACTCATTAAAGTGAGTTTACTTTGGTGATCTCCTGTCACCGGTATACAGGTGGGATGTATTTGTGTGAAGCAGGGATTGGCAAAATAAGCACCTTTTTTGTGAGATTTCCAGGCAGCGGTAACATTGCTTCCCATTGCATTGGTGCTCAGGTAAAAAACATTTCCATATCCACCGGAACATATCAAAACAGCGTGGGCAAAATGTCTTTCTAATTTTCCTGTTATTAAATTACGGGCAATAATGCCTCTTGCAATCCCATCAATCTTTACAATATCAAGCATTTCATGGCGGGAATAAACCGTTACATTTCCTAACGCTTCCTGCCTTTCCAAAGCGCCATATGCGCCCAATAATAATTGTTGTCCGGTTTGTCCCGCAGCATAAAAAGTACGTTGAACCTGCGTGCCACCAAACGAACGGTTGCTTAATAAACCACCATATTCTCTTGCAAATGGAACACCCTGCGCAACGCACTGATCGATAATATTTCCACTCATTTGCGCGAGTCTGTATACATTTCCTTCGCGCGAACGATAGTCGCCCCCTTTTACCGTCTCATAAAAAAGCCGGTAAACTGAGTCGCCGTCGCCCTGGTAATTTTTTGCTGCGTTGATTCCACCTTGTGCGGCAATCGAATGTGCACGGCGTGCACTATCCTGGAAACAAAATGATTTTACTTTGTACCCTAATTCGCCTAAACTGGCTGCCGCAGAAGCGCCGGCAAGGCCGGTGCCTACAATGATGATCTCCAATTTGCGTTTATTGGCCGGACTGACCAATCGTAAATGATCTTTATAATTGGTCCACTTTTGTTCGATTGCACCTTCCGGAATTTTTGCATCTAATGCCATACGTAAGAATTAAATATTTTATCCTGAATCTTTTCAGAAGTTTAAGTTATTGAAGCCATCCCAACATAAATGCCAACGGCATTGATGCGAATAACAGGCAGATGACTACTGAATAAAACACACCAACGCCTTTTATTATATGTACCCATCTTCTGTGATTGATACCAAATGTTTGAAACGCACTTTGGAATCCCTGCAGCAAATGGAACAACAGTGAAGCAAGCCCGATCATATACAAGATAAACCAAACGGGGTTTGTAAAGATCTCTTTCATTTGCTGGTAAAGATCAATCGCAGGTCCATTAAAGTATAATTCATTTTTTGTGTGTGCCCAAAATTGCGCCAGGTGCATTACCAAAAACAACAATAGAAAAGTTCCGAGCCAACCCATGTAACGGCTATACCATTTTATTTCTTTTGGATAGCTGGACTTTTCATATTTAATTTTCCGGGTTGCCTTATTTTGTTGCCAAAGCAAAAGTCCCTGGATAATATGCAAAATAAAAACAGCGAAAAGCCCTATTTCCAAAAACCTGATAAAATAATTATGCAACATAAAATGGGCACCTTCATTAAAGGTTTTTCCGTCATCATTTACAAAGATCAAAGCGTTAAGCAACGCATGAACAATAAGGTAGATTATGAGAAAAAAACCGGTTAAGGCCATCAGAATCTTTTTACCTATTGAAGAAGTGAACAACTGTTTCCAGGTCATAAACGAGAGAGTTATTAAAATTTCAGATAGGCAAATGTACTAAAGGAACTTTAATTTTTTAAGTTGCGCTGTAATTGGAAAGCTAAAATCAACGATTTATTATTTCTAACATTGATCCATACC
>DAHXOZ010000005.1:38566-40457 GCA_027364635.1 bacterium
GAACTTTAATTTTTTAAGTTGCGCTGTAATTGGAAAGCTAAAATCAACGATTTATTATTTCTAACATTGATCCATACCAGTTTTTATTGAAAAACATGATTATAATCAGCAACCGCAAAACGATAAATTTTAAAGATTTAAAACGGCGTGTTTAGTCTTCCAGCCTTCTCAAAATGATATTATCTACCTGGTTAAAAAACACATCCGGTTTCATGGTGCGCCAGTTAGGTATTGAAAGCATTTCCACGTAATTATTCAGCCGCGCTTTTATAAAATCATATTGGGTTTGGGTGGGCATATTTAATAAAACAATCCAGCCGTTTTTGTCCTGCACATCATCGCGCCATTCTTCATAATAACAATCATCACTGCTATGAAAATTGAGTACATTTTCGGTTATCAAAATAAATTTACGAATTCCCTGGCGCATGAAATCATCTACTACATCACGTTTCAGACTCATAATATCGTTTTCGATAGCATCATTCCACTCTCCTAAAAGTTCCATAATTACATATTGTTCATCATAATCGGCCATCAATACTTTAAGGTATAAAGTGCGACTGCCAAACTCATCCCACAAAGGATGGATGTAATAATTATAAACCGTATTAGAGAATTCAAATTCACTATACTCCCGCCCAAAAAAAGGCGACCGCAAATCATTTTCAGACAAGTATAAATATTGCCAGTTGTCGTATGGTTCTATGTTCTGCATCACTACAAATTTATTCAATAAATACTTATTTTTTTGTCAAAACACCTGTATAAAAGATGTATTAAATCATGTAGCAGTAAACCAACAAAAAATGAAGATTTTTAATTTGGCTGAAAACAAAAAGTGCCCTGATTATTTGCCGCCGTTAGCTCTTAAATCTGCAACACAATTGGCATCCAGCGAAGGCAAAGGTGAAGTGGCAGAAATTGCAGAAGTTTCTATATCATAATACATCAGGCACTTTTTGTTGATGCAATGTGCCCCGTTAGCTACATCCTGGTGATTGGTTTGCATCGGCGACCCCTGGTTTACCAAACCAAGTAAATGCCCAAACTCATGTTCAAAAAGAACGGTAAGTAACTGTGACCTCGTAATTTGTCCTGCTCTTCCTGAATTATCTGAAACAGTTTTTCCAAACACACAAAAAGAGGTGTTCCAATAGGAAGTGGCAAAAATATTTGATGCATCGTAGTCTGCGTCTGTTATTAAAATATGAACTGCTATTTGATTATTGGTCGTAAAAACAGTACGGTACTTTTTTTCGATGCTTACAATGTCATTCAAAGATAATGTTGATTTGCTGCTGGCGGGTATTGGCTCCACTACTACTTTAATGCCATCGGGTTTATTAATATATTGGTTCAAAAAGCTTTCAAGATTAGTTACGCTTGCATTATCAGGTTCATAACCTGGCATGTATTGAATTTCTATTGTTAGTGAAGAATAGGGAGCAGCAACTAAGAGATCATGAGCCGAAGTTCCAAGAGTAACGTAATCTTTACCATCATCAACATCCGTTTTCTTACAAGCAGCAAAGGTTAAAGTAAACAGCAGGATGATATAAAGTGATCGGCGTTTAAACATATTTGGTATGCAATTGATTTGTAAATGTAATTATTGCAAGGATTCGTACAAACACTAAATAAATGATTTAAAACAGCTATCCGCTTTTTTTAAATATCAGGTAAAATCTGACTCTTCATTTTTATCCAATATAGAGCAAGCTATTCATCATACTATAAATTCTATTTATTCGTTTTAATTGAAATCAGCATTAAAAATGAAATGAAAAATCTCTTCCCAATCATCCTTTTTGTTTTTCTTTTATCTTCCTGCGCTTCTACAGAAATAATGCACCTGAGTGTATTGCAACCTGCACCTGTAAGCCTCCCG
>DAHXOZ010000005.1:40556-43905 GCA_027364635.1 bacterium
GCCGTTGTTAACCGCACCCAGGTTGCTAAAAAAAGCAGAGTGTACGATGCTATAAATAAGGTTATAACGCTCCAAGGTTCAAAATTAGATAAAGACGCTGCAGAAGAAACCATCATCGGGCTAGCGGATGAGTTAAAGAAAAATAACCGTTTTGATGAAATAAAAATGGTTACCAACTCCGATCTTACTACCGATGTTCCTGGAATGTTCCCGGCACCTTTATCGTGGGATGTGGTGGAAAAATATTGCGATGATAATAATGCTGATGCACTCTTCTCACTCGAACTTTTTGATACCGATTCTAAAATTGATTATTCGATTTATAAGACAAGTGTCAGAACTCCTTTTGGAGCAGTTCCTGCTATCGAACAACAGGCCAACATGCATACCTTGGTAAAAGCAGGATGGCGCATTTATGATCTTCGTGATAAGGAAATTTTAGATGAAGCGGCTGTAGATCGAACTATTACTTATCATGCCAGGGGTATTAATCCGCTGCTGGCTGCCCAAGCGCTTATCGACAGGAAAGAAGCGGTGAAAGAAGTTGGAAATATAGCAGGACATGCTTATGCATTCAGAATTATTCCTTTGTGGATAAGGGTTTCAAGGAATTACTATGTTCGGGGAACCAACAATTTTAAAATAGCCAAACGCAAAGCTCAAACCGGCAATTGGGACGAAGCTGCAAAACTTTGGCAACAGGAAACTTCCAACCCAAAAAGAAAAGTTGCCGGACGGGCCTGTTACAACATGGCAATCATTAATGAAATAAATGGACATTTAGATGAAGCGATCAAATGGGCGCAACAATCTTATGAAAATTATAATAATCATCTTGCCCTCTTTTATGTAAATATTCTCAAAAACAGGCAAATAGGCGATGATATTGCGCAATCTCAAGAACAGGCAGCACAACAGTAAAACAATAAAAAAATCCCCCTTTTTACTCAGCATTCCCCAAAGAGATTGCAATCTTCTATCTAATTTAAAAGAATCATGGAAAATAAAACTTAGGTTTTTTTCAACCTTGTTCATCAGTTGTTACCTTTATCGCGTTTAAAAAAATTGTATGATAAAAGTCGGAGTATTTGGAGTTGGCCATTTGGGGAAATTTCATTTGAATAACTGGAAAGAAATTGAAGGAGTAAAACTGGTAGGTTTCTATGATCCTTCAGAGTTAAATGCGGCTGACGTTAAGAATGAATACGGTTTAAAAAGATTTAAAAATGCTGATAAATTAATCGATGCCTGTGATGCGATTGATATTGTAGCACCTACTACAGAGCATTACCAGTTGTGCAAACAAGCTATTTTAAAAAGCAAACATGTTTTCGTTGAAAAACCATTGGCCAATACAATGGAAGAAGCAAGGGAAATTGTAAAACTGGCAAAAGAAGCCAATATCAAATTCCAGGTAGGCCACGTGGAGCGCTTCAATCCTGCGCTGGTGGCGGCTAAAGAGCACACACTCAACCCGATGTTTATTGAGGTTCACCGGCTTTCCCAATTCAACCCGCGGGGAACAGATGTAAGTGTTATTCTCGATCTGATGATCCACGATATTGATATTATTCTTTCGCTGGTGAAGAGCAGCGTTAAGAACGTATTTGCAAATGGCGTGAATGTATTAAGCGATACACCTGACATTGCGAATGTGCGCATTGAATTTGATAACGGTTGCGTGGCCAATCTTACTTCCTCCAGAATCAGTATGAAAAAAATGCGAAAAATGCGTTTGTTTCAAAAAGATTCTTATGTGGGAATAGATTTCCTCGACAAAAAAACAGAGATCATAAAATATAAAACACCCGAAGATAAAAATGTTTTTTCTTTTGATATTGAGACCCGGAACGGGAAAAAAACCATCGCCATTGCTGCGCCGGTAATTAAAGAAACCAATGCCATTAAAATGGAATTAGAAAGTTTTGTAGATGCCATCAATAAAAATAAAACTACTGTTGTTACTGAAATAGACGGTTACAGGGCAATGGAAGTAGCTCATCTTATCCTTGAAAAGATCAGTCGTAACCAGGTAATTTAATTCAAAACAATTACTCATTTTGCAAAAGCGTTTACACATCGGTTTTTATGCTTTAGGTGATTTTATTGCTTCTGTTATTGCATGGATAACTTTCTATTGGATCCATCGTAAGTTAGGATACCAGGATTTCGATTTAAGTCAAAAATTTCTTTATGGTTTGCTGTTTTATCCCGTTGGATATTTTGTGTTATACCATCTTTTTGGCACTTATAAATCTCTTTATTATAAATCAAGATTGCTCGAATTATTAACAACTTTTCTCATCACTTTTTTAGGAAGCATTATCCTGTTTTTCATTTTTTTGTTCTACAAAAAACATCAGAATCTTTCAACATTTTACAGCCAGTTCTTTATACTTTTTGGGCTGCAGTTTTTTATAACTTATTTCATAAGATACTTATTTCTGACCTATGTCCACAGGCAAATACAGCGGGAAGAAGTTTGGTTCAACACTTTAATAATCGGGGATGAGCAAAAAGCAAAAGAACTTTTTGAAACGATCAATTCCAATGTTGAAAAAACCGGCTACCGGATTTGTGGTTATATTTCAAACAGGCCTATTCAAATTTCAACAGCTAATGAAAAAAATCCTTTTCTTGGTAATATCACTTCCGTTAAAAAAATCATTGATGATTATGACATCAACGAAGTGATTATTGCTTTACCGAACAAAGAAAGAGATGAGTTGGAAAAGATATTGCAAACACTGGCAGAAAAAGAAGTAAATGTAAAATTGATGCCGGATAAAGTTGATATCCTGGCCGGAAATGTACGCACAACCAATGTAATGGGAACACCACTCATTGAAATTCATACGGGATTGATGAATACCTGGCAACAGAATATAAAACAGTTGGTAGATATTTTATTGGCCGTTTCAGGATTGATTATTCTTTCACCATTGATATTGTATACTGCGATCAGAACAAAGTTTTCATCAAAAGGAACTATTATTTTTTCGCAGGAAAGAGTAGGTTATAAAGGCAAGCTTTTTTTTATCCATAAATTCCGATCAATGTTGATGGATGCTGAAAAAAACGGCCCGATGTTGAGCAGCGATCATGATGAAAGAATTACAAAATGGGGAAAGATCATGCGCCGTTGGAGGCTGGATGAATTGCCGCAATTATGGAACGTATTAAAGGGAGAAATGAGCCTGGTAGGGCCGCGGCCCGAAAGAAAGTTTTATATCGACCAAATCACCCAAAGCCATCCTGAATATAAATTATTACTGAAAGTAAAACCGGGTATTACCAGTTGGGGAATGGTAAAATTTGGGTATGCGCAAAATGTGAACGAAATGATTGA
>DAHXOZ010000005.1:44004-49625 GCA_027364635.1 bacterium
GCTGAAAGTAAAACCGGGTATTACCAGTTGGGGAATGGTAAAATTTGGGTATGCGCAAAATGTGAACGAAATGATTGAACGAATGAAATACGACATTATCTACATTGAAAATATTTCTATTGCGCTCGATTTTAAAATAATGATTCACACGATCAGGATCATTTTGTTGGGGAAGGGCAAATGATAGTAAACAAATAAATACCGCAGAATTCAATTTTGTAATTATAAAAAACCCCGCTTTTTTTAGCAGGGTTTTCAGAATATCATTTTTGAAAAACTTATTCAGCTACTACTTCAAACTCTACCTCAGTTTCATGCCCTTTACCAAAATCAATTTTCGCTTTATAACTTCCCAGTTCTTTTACATCATCCACAATGGTGATTCTGCGACGATCAATTTCATAGCCTTTTTGTTCGCGGATCGCTCTTGCTATCTGAACAGAAGTAACGCTACCGAAAATCTTTCCGCTTGTTCCGGTTTTTGCACCAATTTTCAATGGAGATTCCTGTAAAACACTTACCACGCTGTTAATTTCTGCAAGAAGTTTTTCTTCTTTTTTTGCCAATTGTTTCTGGCGTTCCTGCATTTTTTTCAGATTGGAAGAATTAGCTTCAACAGCCAATTTTTGAGGGATCAAATAATTGCGCCCGTAGCCATCTTTTACAGTTACCAGTTCATGCGCTCCACCTAAATTGTTTACATCTTGTATTAATATTACCTGCATTTTATTTGCATTTTTACCCAATCATCCCTCTAAATTTTTTATGAGAGCAGACTTTCTCAGCGTAAAGCCGATTAGGGTGGTGAAAAATTTTATTTCATTAAATCTGTTACATAAGGAAGAATAGCCATTTGGCGAGCCTTTTTAACTGCATCGCTTACCTTACGCTGGTATTTTAACGAATTACCTGTAATACGGCGTGGCAGTAATTTACCTTGTTCGTTCAGAAATTTTTTCAAAAAATCAGCATCTTTATAATCAATGTATTTGATGCCCATTTTTTTAAAACGGCAATATTTTTTGGGCCGTTTCTCAGCTTTTATTGCTGTAAGGTATTTTATTTCATTTGCTTTAGCCATTGGTTACCTCCGCTTTTTCAGGTCCTGTTGGTACGCCTTTTCTCTTTTTTGCATTGTACTCGACGGCGTATTTGTCGAGTGCAGTAAACATGTGGCGAAGTACTGATTCATCGCGCAAAAGCTGGGTTTTCAGCTTTTCATTGAAGTCGGTTGGCGCCTTGTATTCCAGAACCCAGTATAAACCGGTAGTTTTCTTCTGGATTGGGTACGCCAGTGATTTTAGTCCCCAGGCATTTTCATATACTGCCTCTCCTCCGTTTTCAGTAACTAACGAAGTAAACTTACTCTGAGCGGCTTTGTATTCCTCCTCAGAAAGTACAGGGGTAAAAATCACCATCAATTCGTAATTCTGCATTAATCGTGTTTTTTAGCTGTTTTTAAACAACGGTGAATAAAAAATTTTATTTGGGCGGCAAAGGTAAGTTATTTTCTTTTTTAAAAAAGAATTTAACAGGCTAATTTTCGCCGCATTAGTAAAAAATAAAGATGAAGATTGCTTTTTATGGGAAAATTCCCAATTCCGCATAAGAAGTACCCACTTTATTGATAGCAACCACATAAGCTGCCGTGCGTAAATCAGGAATTGCCGGTGTTTTTTGCCATACATCAACAATCTCACGTGTAGCAGAGATCATCGTTTCTTCAAGCCCGCTTCGTACAAGGTCTACTTCATCTGCGCCATGAAGGATGAAATCTCTTTCAACCGGGGTGATAGATTTACCGGTAAGATTTTCAACCATATCTACAATATGATGATTCATGTTTTCTGTAAATCGTTTTTCCAGCCGTCCATAACGAACATGGCTTAGATTTTTTAGCCATTCAAAATAACTTACGGTAACGCCACCCGCATTCAGGTACATATCAGGAACGATTAAAACTCCTTTAGGATTTAAAATATCATCTGCTTCAGGAGTTACCGGTCCATTCGCCGCTTCACCAATTATTTTTGCCTTTATCCGATCTGCATTTTCAGCATTGATTACGTTTTCCAGGGCAGCCGGAATCAAAATATCACATTCCATTTCAAGTGCGTCGGCTGATTTTTCAAAATTTTCAGCTCCGGGAAAATCAAGGATGGAACCCGTTCTTTTCCTATGAGCGAAAACCTGCTCTACATCCAGCCCTTCATAATTTTTAATCGCTCCTTCATACTCAGCTATTCCTACTATTATTGCTCCGGCCTGCTGAAAAAATAAGGCAGTATGATATCCAACATTCCCCAACCCCTGCACGCAAATTCTTTTTCCTTTAACACCAATAGGCAACCCCAGTTTTTCCATCAATGTTGTCATATTACACACTTCTGTGAGTCCATAAAAAACACCTAATCCTGTTGCTTCAGTTCTTCCCCGAACTCCACCCTGGGAAACCGGTTTACCGGTAACGCAACCGGAAGCATCAATTTCTCCAGGATGCATAGCTACGTAAGTATCCAATATCCACGCCATTTCCCTTTCGCCGGTTCCATAATCAGGAGCAGGAACATCCGTTCCCGGTCCTATAAAATTTTTTTTGATCAGTTCGGCAGTATAGCGCCGTGTAATTTTTTCAAGTTCATAAGGCGTATAATCTCTGGGCCTTATTTTTATTCCACCTTTTGCACCACCAAACGGAACATTTACAATGGCACATTTGTAGGTCATCAAAGCTGCAAGTGCCATCACTTCGTCCTGTGTAACGGCCAAACTGAAACGGATGCCGCCTTTGCACGGCGTTTTGTGGTGAGAATGTTGCACACGATAGGCTTCAAGCGTTACAATTTCGCCACTTTCCCTTTTAATAGGAAACCGCATCTGGTATACACTGTTACATTGTTTTATTTGTTGCAGGATGCCATTGTCCCATTGAGTAAACACTGCCGCTTTATCAAAGCTTTTTTCAACGTTATGAAAAAAACTATAAGGCACTTTTGAAGACATAAAATTGAGGTTTATTAAGGTAGAATTATAATATCAAATCATTAAGCAGATTTTTCTTTTTTAGAAACCTTGCTGTCAATCCTGATAAGGTAAAGGAAAAGGACAGTTAAAATAACCAGGCAAACGGTCATAACCACATAAATTTTATCATGGCTTCTCATAGCCTCGTCAATAGTATTAGTACCGGCTGGCATGGCTGTCTGGGCCCAAAGAAAAGGAGTTGAGAGAAAAAACAATAGCGTGAAGCAAGTACGTTTCAATAATAACTTATTCATTTATTAGATTTTTATTAGCAAGCAGGTTTAACCTGATTTTCAAACTACTGATCCAGAGTCCTAAAAGAAGCCAACCAAAAACTGCAGGCCAGAAAACCATTTCCATGGTAGCATCAAGACTTCCTCCTCCAAGCGCGGGATTACCCCCACCCTTAGCGCCTTCCATTCCACCCGGGTGAAGAGATTGAACAAGCCGCGGAAGTATTATAATTAACGGAATATATATGAAATAGGCAAAAATGTTGTATACAGAAGAAATCCTTGCTCTTTTATCAAAATCAGTCATGGAACCACGTAAAACGAGATAGGCTAAATAAATTAAAACAGCAATAGCAGCAGCAATTTGCTTCGGATCATTGCTCCAAAATTCGCCCCAGGTATATTTAGCCCAGATTGAACCCGTTGCTAAACCCAGCATTCCAAAAATAATTCCTGTTTTTGCAAATTCAGATGCATAAACGTCGTGTTTGAGATTTTGGGTTCTCAGGTAAGCTATTGAATACCCAAGAGATAGGGATAATAAGCCTATCATACCAAACCACATAGGAACGTGAAAGAAAAAATTACGAATACTTTGATGAAGATTTCCGATGATGGGCACATGAATCAGGAAACCGGCGGTAAAAGTGAAAAACAAGAAAAGAATACACAGTATCTTCCACCACTTTAATTTCATGAGTTTTTTTTGTGGAGCAAAATTAAGGATAATATCATTGAATTGCTGTAATTGTTTAATTAACCCGCTTGATTTTAAACAAATCTAAACGAAGCTCACTCCAACTCGAAATTCTCCAACAATATTTGTAATTATCAAAATATTGGTTGAAAAACATCGGTATAATTTAATAATTTGAAAAATAAACCCGATTTCTTTAATCCTTCCATAAAAAAGGAAATAATACTACCGACAGCACAATTACCAGTAAATCAAGCCCGGCAAGCAACATGGTGATCTGTAGTAAAGCACCTTGCCTGAAAACTTCGCCATAAGCAGCTCTTGACAACCGGATCAACAACAACAATTGCGGAATAATTAATGGAAAACCCAGGATAGCCATAATAGCTGCATTTTGATGAGCCTTGGCTGCAATTGCCGACATCAAGGTAAAAACCAGGCTCAAACTTATTCCTCCAAGGCAAGCAATTCCAAAAAACTGAAGCTGATGCATTATCGGGTTTCCCAACAAAACCCTGAACAATACTAAGCTGAGCAAAACCATAAGAAGCATAATTACCGTGCTGTAAATTAATTTGCCAATAATAAACTGAACAGGACTTGTAAGGGTATAAAAATAAAGCATCCGTCCTTTGCTTTCCTGCATAAAACTTTTCGCCACCGCGTTTACACATACAAATAATTGAATCATCCAAAACAAACCATTATAAACAGTGCTTTCGGGCTGGCCCATTGCCAGGTACAATACAAAAATGGTAGAAGCGACATACAATAGAATGCCAAAAAAAGTATGCTGTTGTCGCATTTCGAGCAGAAAATCTTTCTTTAATAAAATCAGGATTTTTGACATTAGTTAGTTATAAATTCATCAGTAAACAAACAAAATAAATCAATTTTTAATTACCGGTTTAGTGCCGCACATACGCGGCATCTTGGTTCATAAATATCTTTTTCGCCCAGTAAAACCTGTCCCCCGGCATTTATTTTTCTATAACTCACATTAGCAATATTGCCGCAAACCACGCAGATCGCGTGCAGTTTGGTAATATAATCCGCTATGGCCAAGAGGTTAGGCATTTGTCCAAAAGGTTTTCCCTGGTAATCCATATCCAGTCCGGCAACAATCACCCTCATTCCTTTTAGGGCAAGCGCTTCACACACCGTGGCTATTTGGTCGTCAAAAAACTGTGCCTCATCTATTCCAACCACGTCTACATCCTGCGCCAGCAAAAGTATTGTTTGTGAATTATCTATTGGGGTTGACTGGATTTTATTTTCGTCGTGACTTACAATTTTTTGTTCATCATATCTTGTATCAAAAGCAGGTTTAAAAATTTCTGCTTTAAGGTTGGCTATTTCCACTCTCTTCAACCGCCTGATCAATTCTTCTGTTTTTCCGCTGAACATACTTCCGCAAATTACTTCTATCCAGCCGCGCCTCTCGCCCCGCAAAATAGGTTCAATAAACATTTTTTGTATTTAATATTAATTTCAATTAGTAACTTAGCTTAGATTGCAAGGTTAAAGTGATTTTTCCTGAAATCAAAAACAAAGATTTTTATTTTTGGCTTACAGTCCAGGTCAGGCGAACCTTCTTTTTATCAATTGGTCAAATTGTTTTACCACGGGATGACTATCCAGCCAGCCTATTTTTACTTTTAGTTCTC
>DAHXOZ010000060.1 GCA_027364635.1 bacterium
AAATTCAGATGGGACAGTGTTTCCGGGCCTTATAACCTGCCGGTAAACTACATAAAGTCTTAATAAACCAAAGCCCAGTAAGACATATAGGGTATAAGCCCACCATGTTTGATACCACGGCGGTGCAATTGTAAATTTTAAAAAAGCAGGAGAGCTCCATTTTCCATCAATTCCTTTACTGCTTACCTTAAAGGTATATCGTCCAGGCGGCAGGTTTAAGTAATTTTCTGTGTAAGGGTTTATACCGGGTGTACTCCAGTTTTTATCAATACCTTCCAGGATGTAGGTATAAAATGTGCTATCAGGCCTGCTTAAATTTGCCTGTGCAAACTGAAACTGTAAATAGTTTTCGTTGTGAGGAAGAGAAAGATTTACCGGCAGGTTATAAGGCCCGGAAACACTGTCCCATCTGAATTTGGAATGGCCTGAATAAATAGTGTCTTCTGAATTCTTTACAAAATATTGGGGCTGCCCCATCACATTAATTCCCGTGATATAAGTTGCCACTGAATCATTGGCAGGTTTAATTTGATTAATAACAGTAAGACCCATGTCTCCCCAAAGATATTTTCCGTTATGGGTGATCCCATCGGTTGACCATGATTGTGCTTCCTCCTTCAATAATCCCTGCGATTTATCTAAAATTGATATTCTCCAGTCATTTGAAGAATCTCCGGTTTCCGGTGGAGTTATTATACTGATTTTATTATTGGTATTGGCAAGAATATTTCCGTTATATTCCAACAGGGATAAAACCGTATTGGTTGTTAAACCCTGCTTTGTAGTGATGTTGGTAAGTGTTCCATTTTTTGTATCAGCCACATAAATGCCCTTATCTGTACCAATCCACATTCGGCCGTATTTATCTTCCAGCATCATTTTCGCGCACGTGTCTTTAAGGCCAGGTTGATCGTTCAGGTATTTTACAGTCCCATCGGAAGGATTTAATACATCTACGCCGGCATGTTGGGTCGCGAGCCAAATCATACCGTTGCCATCCTGCTTTATGTCTAAGATGGCATCATCATTTAAGCCGCCATCAACATCTGTATGTAGTATTACTTTCTTCGCAGAGTCTACTAAAAAAATTCCTTTACTCGGTCCTGTAAGCCACATGTTCCCTTCAGCATCATTAAATGATACGTAAATAGTATCACTCACCAAACCTTCTTTTTTCCCGGCCTTTAAAAAAGTTTTGTGTACAGGATCAATAATGTTATATCCGCCGTCTGTCGCAATTATAATATTTCCGTTTTTTTCCCAAAAAGACTGCACAAAATTGTCACTTAAGCCACCTGCTTTATCCAGCAAGTGCATCTCAGTTCTTTGAGGATTTACTATAAAAAGGCCTTTAGTCGTAGCCACCCAAAGGTTATGGGCTCCGTCTTCCATTAAGCTTATTATTTGGGTCGTGCCTAAAGGATGTACTGTTTCTCCATTTTGGTCAATCATGGTCAGACCGGAAGCGGATCCCACCCACATGCGGTGATAGCTATCTTCAAGAAAAGAAAGTACCACATTTCCACTGAGGCCGTCATTTTGATCAATGTAACGCGTCTTTCCTTTTTTAAGGTCAGCTACCTCAATACCTGCCAAAGTATTTCGCCACAGGTATCCTTTATTGTCAATCCATAAATTTGTGGTGTATGCTTTTTTAAATCCCTGTGAACTATCATAATGTTTTATCGATCCGTTTTTAATATCAATCGCATCAACGCCAGTTAACATTCCCACCCACATTTGTCCGTTTTTATCTTCTGCGAGGCCGGCAACCGAATCGCTTGCGAGACCGCTATTTCTTTGCAGGTATTTTATTTTTCCGGATTTCAAATCGACAATATCCACGCCGCCAGCCATAGTGGTTATCCAAATTTTGCCAGAGCTATCCTGTATTATCTGTAAATTATTCCCACTCGCATAACTTGTAAAACTGCTTGTATCAGAAAGCCAGGTTGATGCCTCAATGTTTTTATAGCTTTGCGTTTGCGGGTTAACGACACTTACTGCTTTATCCGTCAGGTTATAAACCCAAATATTCCCGTCTTTATCCGTTATCATTTTGTCCAGGGCCCTTATAGCAAATCCTATTTTATTTGAATAACTTATTGTGCCACGGTGAATATCAATCATTCCGATAGTTCCTCGCTTTATAAACCAGATATTCCCCTTTTGATCTTCGGTAATACCGATAAAGGGGGGGTCGGAGGCCGATCCTTGTATAAAGGTTTGCATATTCTCTCCGTCGTAGCGAAAAAGCCCTTCACTGCTGCCGATCCATAAGAAGCCGTTGTGGTCCATGAACAGGGATCCGATTAAATTTGCCTGCACTCCCTGGCCTTTCCCAAAATCATAAATCGCTAATGGCTTGCCCTTTTGCAGTTGTGGAGTTCCAATTTTGACTGTAGGAACTGACCCCAGCGTGGTGGTTTTAAAATTTAACGGATGAGAGGCTAATTTATCAAGGCTAAAATCTTTTCCGGGTAAGTGATTAAAATCAAAATGAACTTCTTCAGGCGGTTTGCTGAAAGGCTTAAAACCAGTTGAATCATACGGAAAAGCAGGTAAGGCATTAATATCAAATTTCTTTATCACAGGTGTTATGACTCCCTTTCGTGCCGTGTCCCATTTTAATTTTTTTGGTGGACTGAATACAAGCGGTACAGTTACGGGTTGAGTATACCCTAATTCCTTTTCCGGGAAAGGAACGTTACCTGAATTATTGCAGGATACAAAAAAAGTTATTGAAAAAAATAGTACCGTTATCTGTAAGAACGAATATTTCGTTTTATGCATTTAGTATAGCAGTTTATTTTATATCATTTAAAGATAATGAAATTATATATTGCGTATTCTCCTTTTCTTGTCAAAAACCAAATGCGGCAGTAAAATTGACTAAGTCGCAGACAACGATAATTATCCACGACGACGAAACTTATCTTATACCAATGCCGGCTACCGGGTGAAAATAAAGTATTGTTACAGCAAAACAAGCAATTAAGGACGAAGGGATTTCAAAATTGTCCGAACAAGGGAATTTATTTATCCTACATCGTATTCATCAATTGAAAATGAGTTTTTCAACAAAAACCTTTCGATCAGTAAAGCAATATATAATTGCAATTTTTATTCTCTAATAATACGAATCCGTTAGCCATTTAGTCCCTTCCATTCGCCTTAATAATATAAAAATAGTAGCTTGTCTGAATCACGGATTTAAATGGATTTATGGATTTCACAGATTTCATTTAAAGGACGAGTCTTTTAAAGGTTAGGCTTTTACTTCCAAAATTGATTAACAAAGCTACTTCAAGCTTGTAGGCCTTCAGATAATTCAAAACTTGTGCAAGATGAACATCTTCAAGAGTAATTAAAGCTTTCAATTCAACTAAGACTTTTCCTTCTACAACAAAATCAGCTCTTCTGGTTCCAATAGGTTCAGAAAGTTCTTTATAAAAATCTCTTGTTCAATTTCTCTTGCATAAGTAAGCCCTTCCTGTGATAGTTCCAGGGCCAGCGCTCTTTGATAAATAACTTCCTGAAAACCATTACCTAAAAATTTATGGACTTCAAACGATGCCCCTATGATTTTCTCAGTAATGTCTTTATATTTTAGTTCAGCCATTTTAAAGTTATTTTTTCGGTGTAATCTTTTAATCCAAATAATCCGTGATTCAGACAATCGGTAATTGAATAATAAACTCACTTCCTTCTCCTTCCTTACTTTCCACTTTTATTTCGCCACCATGTGCTTTCACAATATCATAACTCAAACTTAATCCCAGCCCGGTTCCTTGTCCTGTTGGTTTGGTGGTAAAGAAGGGTTGAAAGATTTTATCCAAAATTTGTTGAGGAATACCGTTCCCATTATCCATAACGGTTACAAATACACGATTTTCAGTTTTTTTAGTAGTTACTGAAACAGTTGGTTCATACGCCTCACCGGCTTGTTTCTTTTTTTCTGTTACCGCATAAAATGCATTGGTAATTAAATTCAAAATTACTCTCCCCATATCCTGGGGAACCACATTTATTTTAGGAAGGCTTTCATCAAAATCGGTTTTCATTTCCGCATTAAAACTTTTGTCTTTTGCGCGCAACCCGTGGTAAGCTAATCGCAAATATTCATCAGCAAGGGCATTGATATCGGTTGGTTCTACCTGGCCCGAACTGGCTCTTGAATGTTGCAACATTCCCTTTATGATCGCATCGGCACGTTTGCCATGATGAAGAATTTTTTGTTCGTTGTCTTTTATATCGTTGGCGATTTCTATTGCCAATTGCTGATTACCTGTTGCCAGCTCTGTTTTCAATTCTTCTATCAATTCATTATTCACTTCCGAAAAATTATTGACGAAGTTTAAAGGGTTCTGTATCTCATGCGCAATGCCCGCGGTGAGTTCACCAAGGCTTGCCATTTTTTCAGATTGTATCAATTGGGACTGCGTAGATTTTAATTCCTTCAATGCCACTTCCAGTTCTTCTTTTTGTTGTAGAAGTTCCTTTGTTCTTTCGGCCACCTGCACTTCCAACTGGTCTTTCATTGCACTGATCACCTTGTTATTTTCTTCTTCCTCGATAGCTTTTTTACGTGCTTTAGCCAATTCCCTTCTTTGCCTCCTGGTGATAAACCACGTACCGAATCCCCAGATAACGGCAAAAGTATTAGCAGCTTCAAGCCATTGTTTCCATTCATTATATAATTGTATATCAATCAGCTTAATTACATATGTTATTACGGTAACCACCAAATAAGGAATAACTGCAGTCAGTAAAAATCCAACGGTTTTAAATTCTTCATTTTCATAAAGAACATACATGAGCCACGATAGTAAAAGCACCGAAAGCCATTGAGTAATAAAGTCCGAGCCTGAATAGGCAAAATGAAGTACCAGCAATGTAACTGCTACATAAATAGCTACTTTAAATTTCTTATTCCACTCTGGCATAGTCTCCTGCATCCGAAGAGACTTGCGCAGGAAAGCAATAATTATGATAGTAATAATAAGCTGAAAGGACATACTGAAGGAATTGTATAAAATATTTTATATACAATATTAATTAAATAGTATTATTAATCCATTTACTTCTTATAAGCGCCTACCTGATTAAATTGATAATGGCATATACATAAGTAGTAGAATAACAAACTCTGTTCCTCGTCCAAGCGGGGTCGTCATCCCCGCCTAATGATTCAGTAGATCATCCGGACGGGCTTCGGCATCTTTACTTTGCACTTTTATTTCTTCTCCGGTGTGCTTTGATAATATCATAAATTGTCTGAACCATGATTTATAGGATTAATTTGATTTATGTGATTTAAAATACCGGTCATATTGGTAATTGAATTATAAACTCACTTCCTGTATTTTCTATGGTTTCAACTTTTAAATTCCCACCATGCGCTTTAATAATATCATAACTCAAACTTAATCCTAACCCTGTTCCTTGTCCTGTTGGTTTTGTAGTAAAGAAGGGTTGAAAGATTTTTTGTTTGACAGCACTAATAATACCGTTGCTATTAGATTTTAACCCCGAAAAAAACACAAATATGATTATCCAATTAAAAAATGAATTTTATTTTATGCCATGTTCTGTAACACAAACCTATTGCCTGCGTCAGGAGTTTTTAGGAGTTTTATTCAAAATAAATTCAAAATAAAAAGAGTGGATTTTTTTTGCCATAAGCTGATGTCAACAGTAAAACAACAAATATTGAAGAAAACTATTTTATCAACAAACGCAATCATCTCCCAAAATTTCAACCTATCTTTATTATGAATGTGGAGCCATTGAAATTATATTGAATCAGTGGCAAAGCCTCACAAATAGAAATCCAATTTTTACTGAACGCCGTCTTGCTTATCTAAAAAAAAACATCTTTTTTCATTACCGGATTTTTTCTAATGAACACAACCAAATAATGCAAGGCTCCTTCACCAAAAAAAATAACTACGCTGTTAAAAGCGATGGCAAGCCATCTTCGTTTACCGGGCTTATTTCATGGGCAATAAGCTTAAGCCGCCCTTACCGGAAATACGTATGGGTGATTTTATCAGCAATGCTTGTTGAAGCTTTAATAGGACTGGCTACTCCCTGGCCTCTCAAAATAATTATTGATAATGTACTCGGCCACCACCCGCTTCCTAAAGCTCTTGTATGGATGGGTTCTGTTTTTCATAGTGAAAATAATCCGGAACTGGCAGCGGTTGCAGCTTTAAGTTTTATAGCCATTACCGCTATCGGTTCTTTTGCAGGCTTTATTGATAATTATTATAATGAAAAGGTGGCACAATATGTAGCCAACGACCTGAGGAAAAAGATGTATCATCATATGCAGCACCTGTCGCTTTCCTATTATGATTCGCACCAAACAGGCAAACTGATTTCTACCATAACTGCAGATGTTTCAACCGTCCAGGATTTTGCTTCCGCTACCCTTTTAAATATCCTGGTAGATTGCCTGACAATAACAGGGATGATCGGCATTATGTTTTACCTCGATTCTGATTTTACGCTTGTCGCTCTTGCCGTTACTCCGTTTCTTCTATTTTTTGTTGCACGTTTCAAAAAAGCAATGAAGAAAGCTCAACGGGAAGTAAGGAAAGACCAAAGCGATATGTTTATCGTTTTGCAAAAAGGCCTCGAATCCATCCGGTCAGTAAATGCTTTTGGACGGCAGGATTACGAAGAAGATCGTTTGAAAAAAGTAAGCCTCGAAACCGTAAATGCTGCGTTAAAAGCAAGGCGCGTAAAATCAGTTCTTTCACCTGTGGTAGCCATCACTGTTTCGGCGTGTACTGCATTTGTCTTGTGGCGCGGTGCCGGGCTGGTAATGAATGGTGCAATGACTATTGGTGCCCTTACGGTATTTCTTTGGTACATGAACAAATTTTTCAGCCCCGTACAGGATCTTGCCAAAATGACCAGTACGATCGCACAGGTTACGGTTGCACTGGAACGGATACAATCGATCCTCGAAACCAATACCGTTACCACCGAAATTCCCAATGCGATAAATCCGGGAAAACTAAAAGGAGAAATTGTTTTTGAGGAAATAAGTTTTGCTTACAATGCCGAAACGACGATAATAAAAGATTTTAATTTGGAAATATTGCCGGGCCAGCGAATTGGGATTTGCGGACCTACCGGATCCGGCAAATCCACCATTGTAAGCCTCATAGCCCGGTTTTATGACCCAACAGAAGGTAGGATAGTAATGGATGGAACTGATATTTCAGAATTTACACTTGACGGTTTACGCGAACAAATCGCCTTCGTGTTGCAGGACACCATTTTATTCTATGGCTCCATACGTGAAAATATCGCGTATGGGAGGCCTGAGGCAACAGAAGAAGAGATTATAGAAGCAGCAAAGCTCGCCAACATTTATGATCTTATCGAAAAACTTCCACACGGATTAGACACATTGGTAGGCGAACGTGGAGTTACGCTTTCGGGGGGCGAACGCCAACGCATTGGTATTGCAAGGGCAGTGGTACGCAATTCACCAATCCTCATCCTCGATGAACCGACTTCTTCACTTGACGCTGAATCCGAAAAAATTGTATTGGAAGCGTTGGAGAAATTAATGAAAGGCCGAACGGTAATTATTATTGCGCACCGGTTAAATACCATCCGGAATGTTGATAAGATTATTGTGCTCACCAATGGGGAAGTTGCTGAAGAAGGAACGCATGATGAACTGATCAGGAAAGGTAAAATCTATGAACAGTTGTATCATATGCAGCTATCAGATGAAAGTGCTGTTAATACAACAAACTAATCGTTAATTCTTATAGAAATAAATATAAACCATTCATGTCTCACAGATCTTTAATCGTTTTACCAGATGATACCGGCCAGCAAATAATTGATGCAATCGACAATGCACGCGATGTCATTCTAATCAAGATGTTTTTATTTTCTGACCCCGGACTTATCAATGCAGTTATTGCTGCAAAAAACCGGGGCGTAAATGTAAGGGTGATGTTGAACCCTACACGTCATAATGGAGAGCCTGAAAATGAGCTTACCCGCCAAAAGCTTCAGGAAGCCGGCATAGAAGTGAGAGACAGCAATCCTGAGTTTACAGTAACCCATGAAAAATCAATGGTGATAGATGACAAAGTCGCTTTTATAAAATCGCTAAACTGGGAACCTAAAAACTTTATTGAAACAAGAGATTACGCTATTATCACTTATCATCCACATGAAATAAAAGAGATTAGTATGTGCTTTGAAGCTGATTGGCATAGAGAAAATTTTGATCCCGGCGACAATTTAAATCTCATCTGGTGCAGTAACAACGGCAGAACCAGGATTGCAAAATTCATTGATGAAGCCAAACACACACTCTTCGTGCAAAATGAACGCTTCCAGGATTTAGTCATTATTGAGAGACTGGTGCATGCAGCCAGTAGAGGAGTAAAAGTGCATGTGATGGCGCGGCCGCCTCATACTTTAAAAGAGGAAAAACTGGTAGAAGGCGTTGGTGGCTTACGGATTATGGATGATGTAGGCATACAAATACATAAACTGAAATTTTTACGGCTTCATGGAAAAATGTTGCTGGCAGACGGTTGCCGCGCCATTATCGGATCTATAAATCTTAGCCCCGGAAGTTTTGACCACCGCAGAGAACTGGCCATTGAAGTGCATGATGCGCCCGTTATAGAAAGAATGAAACAAATCGCTCATTACGATTGGAAAAATTCGCACACACTTGATCTTTCTGACCAGGGATTAATTGAGGATCTTGATAATTATGGTAATACCGGCGTTCAAAAACTGGTGCTTGATGAAGATAAAACTAAAGGCAAACAACACCATAAACATCACAAGCACAAGAAATAAAATGGCTATCTCTTTTGTTTATGGTAACTTTTAATTTCAAAAAAGGTTTATGAAACCAATTACATTTTCATTGTTATTTGTTGCTTTACTGGCATTCGGGTTTGCAAACGGACAAACCAAGCCTGTTGATCCTGTAAAGTTTTTTGAAGATACGGCAATCCTTAAGGCTACCATCACCACCAACATGGCAAAGATTTTCAATCATAAGGATAAAACCGGCATCCGCTTTCCTGCTACTTTCTCCACCACACTTGAAGATGGAACTGTGGTAGATGAACCGATCACCCTTGAAACCAGGGGCCATTTCAGAAAAGGATATTGCTATATACCGCCTTTAAAGGTGAGGTTTAAATCTAAAAATAACACAGTAATGAAACCCTTGGGCTCATTAAAACTCGTAAACCAATGTTCCATTGCTGCTTTCAGCGAAAACTATTTACTGGATGAATACCTGGTCTATAAAATCTACAACCTGTTTACCAATATGAGTTTCAGGGTACGATTGCTGCGTTTAAGCATTACCGATAGTTCCGGCAAAAAGAAACCTATAACAGAATATGCTTTTTTCCTTGAAGATGACAAGCAACTTGCGAAACGAAATCATTTTAAAAATTGGAACAAAGGCAATATCGGTGACCAGGGTACCGACCGGCATCAAATGACGATGGTTGCCCTTTTTGAATATATGATTGGGAATACTGACTGGAGTGTTTTGGCCGGCCATAATATTAAGTTGCTTCTGTCAAAAACTGATTCGTTCCAGCATTTTTACCCTGTTCCTTATGACTTTGATTATTCGGGATTTGTAAACACCAATTATGCCACTCCCGATCCCAGGCTCAATATTACTAATGTGCGTGAAAGGGTTTACCGTGGATATCCACGCACTATGGAAGAACTTGACGATGCGCTGCAGATTTTTAAAAATCAAAAAGACAACATTTATTCTTTAATTAATAATTTTCAATTGCTAAAGCCAGGCAATAAAAAAGACCTCATCAATTACCTATATGAGTTTTTTGACCTTATCAATCAACCGTCAAAGGTGAAGGATGCTTTCATCCAAAATGCAAGAAGAGATTAGCTGATAAGAATCCTGCATAACAACTAATCATCAATCTTCTCTCAAACCTTTAATAATTACATTTCCTGTTCCGTTGGGTTTACATGGATAACCCAATTCTTTTTCCAGCATTTTCGGATCATTAATTATCGAATAAAAATCGTCCAGGTATTGTAAAGTCTGCTTTTTATATTTTGCATCAATTAATGAACAACCGGTATAGATGCTGTAAATTTTATTTTTCATCCGGTTGTAAAAAGCAATGGTGCTATAAAATAATTTCAAATCTTTTATGCAATAACCACGGTATCTTCTTTCGCGAACAGAACTCATTTCCAATTCAGGTGCTGGCTTTGCATACGGCGAATTCACGATTCCGGAAAGATCAAAATCATAAGGCACAGTAATGGCTTCAGCAGTAGAATCTGCAGCAATTAATTTTATATTTTGTAGAAATTCAACCGACCAATCGGTATTCCCTATAAGGTATTCGAATAGGGCCATTTTTAGAAATGGTTGCTGCATGGTTTGTTGTGGCCTTATCTTTTTCTTTACGATGACCATGTTATTTCTTTTGGCCATTAGTTTTTCATCTTCCAGAATAATACCATAGAATGCAGAAGGCATTCTTTTATTTTTTAAATCCACCAGTTTTACTCTCACCAGCCTTGCCCTGAAGCTTTGAGGCGTAATTAAATTATAAAGTTGATACACCAGCCATTCGTGCACTACAAATTCTTCGCCCTGGCAGGGCATTACTAATTTCAAAGAAGTTCGGGCAGGAAAAAAAGAAGAAGCATTTCCTTCGTTTCCCGGGAAAGTGAGTAACAAAGGGGGAAAAGTACAATTGCCTTTTTGCCTTCTGAAATGTCCACGCGTTTTTACTTCAATTGGTATTGAATTTTTGTTGCTGTCTTCGGATGTATAGGTCAACTCAACCGGGTAATATTTTGCTTCCCCTTCCCGGTCATTCAATATTTGACGAAAGTTGCCTTTTAGCGTAATGTCCAGGATTTGATCTGATTCAAACAATCCTTTTTTAGGTTCTTCTGTTAATGAAGAAATGCCGGTTTTTTGCGCCCTTGTAGAAATAACCAACAGGCAGAAAACAAAAGTGAGAAGGATGGCTGTTTTCATGATGAACCATTTTAAAATTGATATCAATTCAACTCATCATACAATTTGATAATGAAGGTATCTCAAAATAGCAGTAAAGCAACAAATCCGGCAAATTCTTATTTTCTTTAAATTGGCAATTGAATCATAAATTTAGTTACTCCTTTTTTAGTCTATGCTCGTCAGCTCAAGTGAATCAATAGAAAAACAAATGGAGATTGATAGCGGAATTTGAGGCATTTTTGCATTATAATTTTAAATAGACCCGTATTTTCAATTGGAGCATATTATCTACCTTCTTTCTCAGTACAAATATGTAATATTATTCCCTTTAGCTATAGTGGAAGGGCCCATTATTGCTGTGATTGCAGGATTTTTATGCACCAACAATTTCTTAAACCCTTTTATAGTATTTCCAATCATTGTTGCGGGCGATATAATAGGAGATTCGCTTTGCTACATGTTGGGCAGGTTTGGGGTACCCGGATTTTTAAAAAGGATCGCCAAAAGCCTGGGCTTTAAGCCGGAAAGCATCAACAACGTCCGTTCTTATTTTGATGCCAATCCAATCAGGACAATCTCTTTATCAAAAATCACCTTAGGGATTGGATTTGCGGGCATTTATCTTGCAGGAAATGTAAAGGTACCTTACCGAAAATTCATATTGGTATGCCTTTTAACTTCTGCCTTGCAGTATATCGTTTATTTAGGCATTGGGTTATTGTTCGGAAGCGCTTATAAACAGATCAGTCATTACCTTGACTTTGCCACCGCATTAATAATCGTAACCGGTTTAACCATACTTATATTTATTTTTATCAAATCGAAGCGTAAAAAACAATGAAAATACTTTTTGTATCAGATACGTATTACCCTCACATAAACGGAGTATATTATTTTGTATGCCGCATAGGACCTATGCTGCAGGATAAAGGCCACGAGGTAGCCGTTATAGCTCCTTCTGCTTCTATGTCTTTCTCCCGAAAAAAAATTGATGACCTGGATGTGTATGGATTACCCTCCTTTTCGGTTCTGTTTTATCCCTCTATCCGCCTTCCTTTCCCTCTCTTTCAAAAACACAGGATCTCTAAAATCATTAAGCAATTCAAGCCTGATATCATTCATATCCAGGATCACTTTTTAATCAGCAAGGCGGTAGTGCAGTTAAATAAGAAATTGAAGATCCCCGTTATTGCCACCAATCATTTTATGCCGGAAAACGTTACTGTTTTGGTGCGTGGGCAACGACGAAAGAAACTCGTTGAAAACTTTATGTGGAAAGATTTTTCGAAAGTTTTTAACCAGGCTAAAGTAGTAACCACACCAACAGAAACGGGAGTAAGGATCATCCAAAAAAGATTAAAGGTTGAGGCCATTGCAATATCAAGCGGAATTGATCTTGAAAAATTCAATCCGTATGGCGATACTCATTGGATAAAAGAAAAATACAACCTGCCCGATAAACCTGTATTGCTTTATGTAGGCAGGCTCGATCCCGAAAAACACATAGAGGAGATATTACAAGCTGTGGCGGTAGCTGCAAAGAAAGTTGATTTTTGTTTTGTGGTAGTGGGTAAAGGGATCAGCAAAAAAAATCTTGAGCAACTTGCCCTTGAACTGGGAATAGCCGAACACGTAATTTTTACCGGCTTTGTTCCGGATGAAGATCTTCCCTATTTCTATAAATTAAGCCGGTGTTTTATCATAGCAAGTATCGCCGAATTATTAAGCCTTGTTACCTTACAAGCCATGGCTTCAGGATTACCCGTTATAGCCGTAAATGCCGGGGCGCTCAACGAGTTGGTTATAGATAAGATGAATGGCTATTTATATAATGAAGGCGATATTACAACCATCGCACAATTTATTGAAGAGATTATTACCAATAATAACCTGCACGAACAAATGAGTAAAAAAAGCCTCGAATATATTCATCAACATGATATAAATAAAACACTGGAGTCGTTTGAAAAACTCTACCAGGGTTATTGCCGGTAAATTTTAAACGCTGTTCTTTCACTCAAATTTAATGGTAACAACCACACAAGAAATACAGTAAGTTTATTGATAAATCCCGGCACTACTTCCTTTTTCTTTTGCATCATTCCTTTCACTGCAATATGGGCCACGGCTGCAGGAGACATTGAAACTTTTTCGCCGGTTTTTATGGCTTTGGGATTTACCCGGGCCTGGTATGAAAAATCGGTATCGGTTGTTCCCGGGCAAACACAGGTAACTGATATGTTGGTTTTCTTCAGTTCTTCGTGAAGTCCACGGCTGAACCGTAATATAAATACTTTACTGGCAGCATATAATGCCATTAAAGGTATAGCATGATAAGCGGTAGTGCTTCCCACATTCAGAATATACGCTTTCTGTTGTTGGCGAAGCAACGGAATAAAAGCCTGGCAAAGTAAAACAGGAGTTATCATATTTACCTGCATCATATTCAGGTTTTCCGGCAAAGAGCTATTATCAAATGTCCCGCATATTCCAAAGCCTGCATTGTTGACTAATACAGAAACAGGGTAATGATTTTCATTACACCAGTTAAAAATTTGTTGAACAGCAGAAGTGTCAGCCAGGTCTATAGGTAAGTAATCGCATTGAACTTTGAATTTCTTTTTAATTTCTTCGGAGTTTTCTTTCAATAGATTTTCTGATCTCGCAACTAATAAAATATTAAATCCTGTCTGTGCAAGTTCTTCAGCAATCGCTTTTCCGATCCCTTTACTGGCACCGGTAATTAATGCATAAGACATATTAATTCCTGTTTACTTAAAGATGAAATTATAGTAGCCAACAAGAGTTGACCGGTTGTTTAAAATGAATAGGTCAATTATTTTATTCTGCTAATATTCACTTATGTGCCTTTGCAGTAAAACGGTGATAAAAGGGAGTCGCACTTTCTTCATTTTTAGGCATATATTTTCCACTAATAATCGGTATATACATAACACGGCGTCGGCTCTTTTCTCCAAAATTGGGAGATTGCTGAACCCGGTGCCAGAGTCGCCCGTTGTGAACGGTAAGATCACCGGCGTGAATATCAAATCCCACTTCTTGTTCATCAGGATTATTATCTATAAAATATTTTTTTCCAAACATCATTTTTAAAAAACCTTGTTTATGGCTTCCGGGAATGATGCGTAGCCCGCCGTTCTCCATAGGGCATTCATCTAAATGAATACCCACATTGAACATAGGCTGGATGCGGTGTCCCAAAAAAAGATCCCTGGGGCTATCTGTATGCCACCCCATTTGTGAAAAAGTGCTGTTGGGAGTACGAAGAAAGTGGTTAAATACAAGGCCGTCCTTTTCTGTTTCTGAAATACGACCTTCAAATGGTTTCATTAATTGAAGAAGTGCCTTTATCCGACGATCCTGGAGCATCTCGTGCAAAGGCTCACTGTATAACGATAAGAAGCAGAATCGTTGAATCATTTTATTTCCGGATTCGTCTTTGCCGAACTTTAGCGGTATACCGTTCACCTTCTCCCGTCCTTCATCCAACCACAATTTTTCGACACGTTGTGCTTCTGAAATAATCTGTCCGACAAACTCCCCGGATAAAAAATTCCTGAATACAATAGCACCGTTCTTATCGAAAAAATTATATTGTTCCTGAGTTACTTCTGAACCTAAAATAAAATCCGGGCATTCAAACTTCTTCATATCAAATTTATTGGGAAAAGCCTGTTTTAATTTCATATTATTTTAGATGAATGAAAAGAATAAAGAAACAAGTTTAAATCCCAATCCTTATTCTGACTATAAATATAAGACAACCAATTTAATTATTACATGACCTTTTTTGTTCCGGTTATCGTAATGATGAAAGACTATCGATATAAGAAAAGGCTGCCTTAAAGGACAGCCTCAAAATTGAACTGTTATAATTAACTATTTTTCTTATTGTTAAAATAAAAGTCAGAAATTCATTTACGCATTAATGCTTACGATGAACATTTTGCCTGTGAATTTGCTTCTGAGCACGCTTTACAGGATGCTTTACGCCATCTTTTTTAAGGTCCTTCGCATTGCTGGCAATATCTTTTTTGTCTGCTTTAATATCCTTTGTTTCAGCTTTAGCTTCTGCCTTATCTCCCTGCTTAAGTTCATGTGCCCTTATCCTGCTATCGTGTCGCTTATCTCTTACATCTTTTCTTAAATCCTTCATGTCTTTTTGCTTGTCGGTCACAGGTGTTGTAGTTTGTGCAAATGCTCCCGCAGTAAGCAGGGCTACTAATAGGGTTAAAATTGTTTTTTTCATTTTTTTGTTTTTTTGTTAATAAAATTTTTAATTCAGATTGTATAGGATTAGTATTGAATAGCTTGGTTTAATCACCTGTGATAAATGACAATAGTATGTCAAACTAGACCCCAATTTCCAAAATTGACGTTCAAATATTTTACCGGGGTATACATAACCGTTAGTTAATAAATCAATTTAATAAATTATGGGGTTTTAAAAGCTATAAGTAACCCCGGCCGACCAGAAGAAAACATTGTTTAATTTTTCAGTTCTTGTTTTTTTATAGGAAGCACCAGATGGTGGGGTAACGGTAAGTTCTACTATATTTGGATTTACGGGTATTGCCAGTGTTGGAGTAAAATTAAAAAGGAATTTACCTGAAGTATAATTAACAGGTGCGCTCCATTCATAATCCATTATTTTAAATTCAGAGGCATTGGGGAGGTATGCATTGATTAAAGTGCCGGGACCTGTTTGTTTTTTGCGCTTAACTGAATATCGTCTTTTAGTGTAGTAAGACCCATAATAATTCTGTGTGCTGGCATTGATTAAAAAGGAGGGATCAATCTCTAAATTATCATCCAATGCAAAAAAAGAATGTTCCAGGCCAAAACCTGCACTGTAATCATCCATATTATTAAAAGTAATTCCACCCTGCAAAGAAGGTTTTATAAATCCAAAATCGTAAGAGAGGCTAATATTTGCATCACCTTTCGTCTCGGATTTTACATTCTTGCTTTGGCTGTTGTAAAAATCTTTGTCAACCGATATTTCCCCCTCAAATTGATTGATAGTGAGATCATACCCGGCTTCAATTTCAAAAAGATCGATGCGGCTTTCGCCTGCACTACTCAGGTAAGATAAAGTGCTGCTAACATAGAACCCCGATTTATTATAATAGCTGATAGAGGGTGAAATGTAAGGAACCTTTAGCGAATCCTGCCTCCCCAGGTAAACACTATTGCTGAGATAGCTTACACCCACTTCCCAGTGCGATTTTTGCGGCTCTGCATTTTTAGTTGAATCCTGCGCTTTTAAGCTTTGAAGCAAACAACAAAGCCCTAAACACAATAATATCTTTTTACTCATTTTTTTCATAAGTCAATTATTATGGTTTCTCAATCAAAACCTTATTTTTTAATTTACAAGAACGAAAAACGTCCTGTTTACAGGAAAAGT
>DAHXOZ010000061.1 GCA_027364635.1 bacterium
CTCAGACAAAACAGCAATATGGCCTTCATGTAAAATGTCAAAAACGCCATTGGTAAACACGATTGTTTTGCTTTTTATGCAACCATGTGCGGATATTTTGCCAATACTTTTCTACCCCGTGTGGGGGAAATTTTAAGATGTACCCTTTTGAGTAAATATGAAAAAATACCCACTACCAAGTTGATAGGAACTATTTTGGTTGAAAGAGTCTTCGATCTTTTCTGTTATTTTTTATTGCTCGTTATAACCTTCCTTATTCAAATAGAAACAGTAAGTAATTTTATAAGAGAAAAGATCAGCCATATTAGTAGCATGAAACAAGGTTTACCTGTTTGGTTAATCATACCCGGGATTATCGTTGCAGGGATTATTATTTTTTCGCTAATCAAATGGATCTTTAACAGGTACAGGCATCATCATTATATCATCAAATTAAAAGGTTTCCACCTTGGCTTAAAAGAGGGATTTTCAGCCATTCTTCATTTAAAAAAAAGAAAGAAGTTTATCGCTCATTCTGTTTTTATCTGGGCGTGCTACCTTTCTGAAATTTATATCGGTTTTTACGCCCTTGATGCAACCTCATCTCTGGGCATTGGTGCTGCATTCAGTGTACTCTCCCTGGCCACACTCGCCATGATCGTTTCTCCTGGCGGCCTGGGCGCCTTTCCAATTGCAGTGCAACAGGTTTTATTGATATATGGCGTTGACAATATTTTTTTTGGATGGTTGATGTGGGGAGTAACTACAGGTATTATTATTGTTGTAGGAATTATAAGTTTTGGATTATTAATTTATCAAAATAAAAAAAAGAATGAAAAAGAGCGATACGCTTAAAGAAAGGATTTTTACCCGCCAGGAACTGATGCAGGAGGTAAAAAGGTTAAGGCTAAAAAGCAAAACAATCGTGTTTACCAATGGCGTTTTTGACATTTTACATGAAGGCCATATTGCTGTTTTGTCTGAGGCAGCTTCTTTTGCTGATGTGTTAATTGTTGGCGTAAATTCAGATGCGTCAGTAAAAAAAATAAAAGGCGACAGCCGCCCGGTAAACAGTGAAGATTCGCGTGCTTTAATTATTGCGTCACTTATCATGGTAGATTCGGTCGTAATTTTTAATGAAGAAACGCCGCTTGAGCTCATTAAAATGATCGGGCCTGATGTTTTGGTAAAAGGTGGCGATTATAAAATAGAAACCGTAGTAGGTGCAAAAGAAGTTATTGCCGAAGGAGGAAAAGTTGAGATCATTCCGATAAGAGAAGGGTTTTCTACTACGAATATCATTAATAAGATCAGCAGTAAATAATAACACTAACTGCAATGGATAAACGTAAAATTATTACACGCGATATCAGTTGGCTTGCCTTCAACGGACGTGTGCTGCAGGAAGCAGCGGATGAAACAGTGCCTTTACACGAACGAATCAAATTTCTCGGTATTTTTTCCAGCAACCTGGATGAATTTTTCAGGGTCCGTGTTGCAACCCTAAAACGGATGATCCAATTTGGCAGTAAAGCCAATATGCACCTGGAACACTCTCCCGAAACTATTTTAGAAGAAATTAATTTTAAAGTTACCCAGCAACAAAATCATTTCAACCATATTTGGAAAATCATTATTAATGAACTAAAAAAACAGAAAATCATTATTTTAGATGACCGTCAATTAAATAAAGAACAGAAAGAATTTGTAGTCAGTTATTTCAATGATTATGTAAGAAGTAACATCGTTCCGCTGATGATTGAAAATCTGCAGGTTTTTCCCACACTCCATGATAAATCCATTTATCTTGCCTGTAAATTATCCAAATCCGACGAATCAATTCCTCAGCGCTATGCATTAGTATCTGTTCCGAGGCGTTTACCAAGATTTATTATTCTTCCATCGCAGCAAAATAATAAATACATTATTCTTTTAGAAGACATCATACGGTTTTGTTTGCCTCAAATATTTTCCTATTTCAATTATGACACCTTTAGCTCAAACATCATAAAAGTTACGCGCGATGCGGAAATCGATATTGATAATGATATTTCCACTTCGCTTATTCAAAAAATAGAAAAAGGATTAAAGAACCGAAAAAAAGGAAAACCGGTTCGATTTACGTTTGATAAAGAAATAGACAGCGGCTTATTAAATTACCTGATCAAAAGACTGGAACTCTCTACTAAAGATAATATTCAATCCGGTGAACGAATTCATAATTTCCAGGATTTTATTAATTTTCCTGAGTCGGTTTTTGATAAAAAAAGTACACGAAAAAAGCCTTTCATTCATCCGCTGCTTAAAAATGCGAATAGTGTAAACGAAGTTATTTTACAAAGAGATGTTCTCCTTAATTTTCCTTATCATTCATTCGATTCGCTAATAGATATTTTACGCGAAGCCGCGATAGCACCGGATGTAGTAACTATAAAAGTTACATGCTACAGGCTTGCCAAAAATTCAAACGTGATTAATGCATTGACAAATGCAGTAAGAAACGGAAAATCGGTAACAGTAATCCTCGAATTAAGAGCGCGCTTTGATGAAGAAGCCAATCTTGAATGGAAAGAAACCCTGGAAGAAGCCGGGGTAAAGGTTTTTATGGGCTTGCCTAATCTGAAAGTTCATGCAAAACTTTGTGTTATAAAAAAGAGGATTAACAAAAGTTCAGTATATTATGGTTTTGTAAGTACAGGGAACCTGAACGAAAAAACCAGTCTTGTTTATGGAGATCATTGCCTTCTCACCAGCAACAGGCAAATAATGGCAGACGTTAACCGGGTATTTTCTTACCTGGAAAACCCTAAAAATATTAATAGCTTAAAGGCCTGCAACAAACTGTTTGTAAGTCCCTTAAATATGCGCAGGCATTTTGAATCTTTAATCGATAAAGAAATCAAAAATGCAAAGGAAAACAAACCTGCTTCCATTATTTTAAAATTAAATTCTTTAAGTGATGAAGAGTTGATCATTAAACTTTATGAAGCGGCTCGAGCAGGCGTAAAAATAAAAATGATCATCCGCGGTATATGTTGTATGTATACTGAAAATAAAAAATTCAAAAAGAAAGTAAAAGCCATTAGCATTGTGGATGAATACCTGGAGCATGCCCGGGTATTAATCTTTTATAATGGTGGAAAAGAAAAATATTTTATTTCTTCTGCAGACTGGATGGTAAGAAACCTGGATCATCGTGTAGAAACCGCCTGCCCTGTATATGACAAAAGTATTCAGCAGGAATTAAAAGAAATACTCAATATCCAATTGAATGACAATGTAAAAGCAAGAATCCTTGACAACCATCTTTCAAACGAATATGTAACAGCACCGGGAGTTAAAAAAATTCGTTCGCAAATACAGATATACAATACACTTTTAAGAAAAAAATATTAAAACTTGAAACTTGCAGCAATAGATATAGGAAGTAATGCAGCACGATTGCTGATAACAGAAGTGTCTCTTGATACAAAAAACATCCCTTCATTTACCAAGCTGAGTCTTGTAAGAGTTCCACTGCGACTTGGTTTTGACGTGTTTGATACAGGAAGAATTTCTGACAAAAAAGTAGGTTTACTGGTACACACAATAAAAGGATTTCTAAATATCGCAAAAGCTTACCAGGTAACAGCAATGAAAACCTGCGCTACTTCTGCAATGCGCGACGCAGAAAATACGACAGAAATCATCGGGATAATAAAAGAAGAAACAGGAATTGAAATAGAAGTAATCTCAGGCAGTGAAGAAGCTTCCCTGGTTTTCGAAAACCACATTGCTGAAAACCTCGATAAAGATCATTCTTATTTATATATTGATGTAGGAGGAGGAAGTACTGAACTAACTTTCTTCAGCAATAACAATTTGATTTTTACAGACTCATTCCCAATCGGAACTATCAGGTTGCTGAAAGACCAGGTTTCAGATGCTACATGGAACGACATGAAAGTTGCTATCAAATCAAAAACAAAAGGTTTTAAAACCGTGGAAGCTATTGGCTCCGGCGGAAATATCAATAAAGTTTTTTCGATGAGTAAACGAAAAGACGGAAAACCTTTGTCGTATGAATTGCTCAGTGATTATTATAAAGAATTAAGCAATGTATCATTGAGAGACCGGATGAGTCTCTATAAACTTAAAGAAGACAGGGCCGATGTAATAGTGCCTGCGCTTAAAATTTATATCAGTGTAATGAGATGGGCGGGCTCAGACCAAATTTATGTTCCAAAGATCGGGCTCGTTGACGGATTGGTGCAACATTTATGGAATATGCAAAATCAAACTTCATAACCAAAGTTTTTATTAGAAAAAAACGGATCCAAAAATCACTTTCAAATTGTGAGTTTTGTGTTAATAAAAATTCATCATTAAATATTTTTTACAACATAAATCTTGCTACTTTTATTTTCAAATTCCAACCTCTTATTGTAAAATAGCCGCTTCTCTAAAAACCATTTTTTTTGTAATAATTAAATATTGTTTTTATGAAAATGCTATCAGCAATTGTTTTTCTGGCATTAGTGCCTGCTATCTTTCTTTTGTCAAAATGCAACACTGAAACTCAATCTGGCTCAGCGAAGGCTGACACTACTTCTGCAGTAGCAAGCGCATCATCTTATGGGGGTTATAGTACTCCCGAAGAATGGGGGCATCATATAGTAACTATTGCAGGTTGCGGTGATTGCCACAGTCCTAAAAAAATGACTTCCACCGGACCTGTAGAAAATTTGGATCTGGCACTTTCGGGTCATCCTGCTAACATGCCTATTGCAAATGTTGACAGGAAAGAGATGGAAAGCAAAGGAGCAATTGTTACCAATGACCTTACTTCATGGATAGGGCCATGGGGTGTTTCGTATGCGGCAAATATTACCTCGGACAGTACCACCGGTATAGGAAACTGGAGTTTTGATCAATTCAAATTGTGTCTTCGCAAAGGCAAATATATGGGGCTGGAAAAGGCGAGGGATTTGTTGCCTCCCATGCCCTGGCAGGCATTTCAAAACATGTCCGATGATGAGTTAAATGCTGTTTTTTTATACTTAAAATCTACTAAACCCATTCATAATATTGTGCCTCAACCACTTCCACCAACGCAGGCAAAAAAACAATAATTGAAAGACCAAAGTGATTATTCTAAAAGTTCAATTAAAAAAATAGTTGAGGATCCTCAGCTATTTTTTTAATCAACTTGTTTGCTTAAACTTACATTACCTCATTCTTTTCGGATCATATTTAGCATAGATAATGTTTCTGTTATCATTTTAGCATTGTATTCCATTGCCAGTTCTTTATGATTGACTGCGTCAATGATGGTTCCAATAAAACATAGTCCCGCTGTAAAAAAATATAAAATTCCCATTCCAATGTTTCCAATTAAAAAGCGTTGAATACCCGCAACTCCTACCAGACCGAGTAAACATAAAATCAAAATCAATTGAGGATCTTTTCTTTTTGAACGATAAATGATACAGAACTGCTCCAATTCATCCACACTGAATCCTTTAGTTCTTGAGTTGATGGTGATCAGTTCTTCTGGTGTAGCATTATAAAGATATTTTAATATAGTAGGGCTTACTGAATTAAAGCTGTTGTCCATAATTGTATTTTTTAAAAATTGGTGAAATATAAAGAGATGAAAGTTTGTAAATCCTGGCAAGTATCACTATCACCGCAAACAACCCAAGTGGATGTGCTTGAAATGATGCCCTTAAATTGCCATGAAACAAATAGCTGATTGAATGGCCAAGTCCGCAACCAGGACAATATTTTATTCCGATAAACTTAAAAAAACAAAAGGAATAATGAACATCTGTGCCGGGATCCATAAATGCCAATAAAACTAATGCTCCAATCCATGCAGTTAATTCAAGATATTTTCTGAAATTTTCCATTTCAAAAATTTGTATTAAAGGTATTCATTTGAGGTGATAAAATTAGTAGAGCAGCCTAATTTATCTGGATGAAATCCGGCTTTTTTACAAACTGGTTGTTGTATTTAAAGATCACATTGGTAGATAAAGAAAATCTGAATCTCTCATTATAGAAATTCTTTTGAGGAAAGTAATAGCCTCTTAATTCAATGGTGCCAAAAATCAAACTTTCATTCCTGGTTCTGATACCCCCTCCCACTGAACTCAACACTTTTGTTTTATACTGATTGGGAGAAAACACACTTACATTACTGAATACAAAGGGTGCGAAACGGAACGCGACAAGCGACCAGGGGCTAAAAAATTCTGATTCAACTTTAGCTGTTGAACGTAAAGAACCCCCTACACGCTCATTGTTTATAATTTCATTTCCATATTCAGCTAATCCAAACTGGCTATTGGCAAACAATGGCTGGTTAAAAACCGTATTAACCTGTTGGGCAAGATCATAATTCAAAAAAAAGCGTTGTTTCCATTTTGGCCCGATTGATTTTAAATGATCAAAATAGAAAAGACTTCCTAAAAAATTCAGGTCTTCAACCGAGGAGTGATGTAAATAACCTTCAGAAGCAATTTTATAACTCAGGTAATTTCCCTTTTTATTGAAATGATAGCTTTCAAAATCAAAACCGACAAAAGGGCGATTAACACTCTGTCTCTGTGTAAACCCTGAAGAAATACTCAGCAATAAACCTTCGGGAATATCCTCGTTTCTTCCAAATCCATATATATATTTTGTCTTATAAAAGTTTTGGCGATAAAAAGTAAGGGTGGCGAGTGCAGCATTTATTGTAGGGTATTTCCAGTCATAGACAGATTCAAATTTCTCAGGCAGTTTTATAAATTTTTGATCCAAAATCCTTACCCCGATCAACTTTCTTAATTTTTTTGATTCTTCCGCTGTTGTAAAATCTTTGGCATTAATATTATAGCCGCCCCAGGCTTCGATATTATAGTAATGATAGCGTATATCCGAAAAATAAATTGAATCTCTATTGTATAAGTTACGGGTAGCATGATATGCGGCACTAAACTCATAAGTCCATGCCATATAGCGATTTACCAGGGGTTTTTGAAAATCAACATAATAATTATTGTCTTCCTTCGGACCGGTAATTGAAGGATAAAAACTTTGGTAACCAATTTTGGCATTCATGAAACTTCCCTTGATATTCCTGCTGTTATATTCCCCGCCAAATGCAAAATTATTTTCACGCCTGTCATCATAAAGCGAATATAAAACTGCTGCATTTCCACTTCCGCCAAAATTGTCTTCTCTGAATTCGAGGCTTGATTGTTTAAGGCCAAGAGAATTTATAGCCCCACCAAGTGAAAAAACATCTTTGATTTCCACAAAAACATCTACAGAGTCAGAACCTGGTGCAGTTCGGGCGACAAAAAATTCAGCATCCTGCAGGTATAACAATTGCCGCAGGAACCTTTCATTATCTGCCATTAAAAAAGGTTTTAACGGCTGTCCTTTTTTAAAAAATAAATTCTTTTTAACCACTCTTGTTTTTGTAATATGATGAAGGCTGTTGGCAAGGTTGGTTAAACTATTTATGAGTCTTTTTGAAGTGTCACCAATAGAAACCCCGAAAGGAATTCGTTCAATTATTATGTTTCTTATTATAAGTCCCTCAAACGGCCTGAAGGCCGCTTCATTCGTTTTTAGATTTGATGAATTATCAATTTCAGTTGAATCTTTTTTAAAAGGTTCTATTACCTTACCTAAGAAAGTTTTCCCGTTTGGCCTGGTTGAATCTGTTTGAGCATAAGACAAAGAGTGAAAGCATGAGAAGATTGAGGTTAAAAATATTATCAACAAATATTTTAAAAAAAAATTCATGAGGTATTAATAAGGCCTTATAAAAATAATCAATAAAAATCTGATGATTTAATTAGATAATGATCTAAAAAGGATACTGTAATTTAGGCATTTTGCGCTTACCGAAAGAAGAAAAAAGAGAAACCGGAGTTGAAGATAAAGGAATAAGGATAAATGTGTTTAATCTTAATAAAACTATGCTGATTTTAAACGAAATTGGATTTTATTTTTTCAATAAAATCCTGCTCAATCATTTTTTTGGCCATCAAAATCATATTATTGAAAGCACCTGAAGTAGAAATACCGTGGCCGATGATTACCGGCTTATTAACACCAAGAACAGGAACACCACCATAAATTTCAAAATTAAAACGGTTAAAGTATTCATCTTCAATCTTCCGTTTCTGAACAATATCATAAATGGATTCTGCAAATTTTAAAAGTACATTTCCTGTGTAACCGTCACAAACATAGACTTCAGCTTTATTCATCAAAAGATCACGACCTTCAATATTTCCTACAAAATTTATTTGCTTATTTTCTTTCATTAAAGGATAGGCGGCCTGGCACAAAATATTTCCTTTGCCTTCTTCTTCCCCAACATTTATCAAAGCAACACGGGGGTTTTCATAATTTAAAATGTATTTGGCAAACAAGGAGCCAAGTAAAGCAAACTGTGATAAATTTTCAGGTTTGCAGTCGGCATTAAGACCCACATCTACCAATAGAGAAGTTTTACCGTTGTCCCGGGGAATATACGCGCCAATAGAGGGCCTTGCAACACCTGTAATCGCTTTAATGCTATATAGGGAGCCAACCATCATTGCACCTGTATTTCCCGCACTGATAAAAGCATCTGTTTTCCCGGTCGCCAAAAGATGAAAGCCAATAGAAATAGAAGATTGCTGCTTTTCTTTCAGTGCTTTTGTGGGATGTTCATGCATCCCAATCACTTCGGCAGCATGTACCATTGTAATGTTTTCTGAGCTAACCTGGTATTCATCCAACAAAGGCGATAGTTTGCTTTCATCACCGATCAGCGTGAGATGAACTTCCTTTTCATCGTTTTCAGATAAAAAAAGTTTTACGCCTTTTATGGCTTCTACAGGAGCATAATCTCCACCCATCATATCCAGTGCTATATTCATATTCAGGTATTATCTTACAATATCACGATAAAAATAATTATTAAATTGCAACCTGTTCAAAGATTCAAAAAAAAATCCAAAAACAAAGGATGAAGTTAAACAAACTTTGTTTTTGGATTTTTAAAAGCCGGTATTACCAGGCTAACTGACTTTTGCAGGGGCTTTTTCGGAAACTACTTTTCCTTTATAATATAATTTCCCTTCACTTGTGTGTGCACGATGACGTACATGAGTTTCTCCTGTTGTTGGATCAATGCTCAATGTAGGAGCAACTGCTTTATAATGTGTTCTTCTTTTTGCACTTCTTTGTTGACTGTGTCTGCGCTTTGGATTTGGCATAACGGTAGATTAAATATGATTAATTATTGTTTTTTTTAAGTTTTTCCAATCCTTTTTGTAAAGGATGATTATTCTCAACAGTTGATGACTGCATTTTTTTTAACATTGCCAGTATTTCTTTATTGCATTGCAGACCACCGATTTCGTCTTCATTACACATACGCTGATTAGGGATACTTAATAATACAAATTCATATATCCAATCCGCAAGATGAAGATAGCTTTCTGTTCTTGAAATGTAAAACACATCAGGATCCTCTTCGCTTTGATTCATTTCTTCCGGATTTTCTACCTGTTTTATTACCAGCTTAAATTCATCCCAAAGATCCATAGATAATGTGTTCCCGCAACGATCGCAAATTACATGTACTCTTCCTCCAATCTCAAATTTTAACATCATAAATGATGTGTTTTTCTCGAGAGTGAGTTTTACAGTTGCCTCGCAATTGTTGAAATCGGTTTCCTTATAATTTGCAAAGAACTTATCCTCCACCTTGTAATTAAATTCATGGACTCCAGGTTTTAATCCTACAAAAGCTATATCAAATTCACGACTGTTTCCCATAACTCAAAATTAAAGGGCTGCAAAAGTAATGAATTTAATTAGTTTCTTTGGAAAAGCAGGAGTGATTTTTTAAATTTTTTGTTAATCGTCCTTTTTCTTAAATAAGAAAATATCATAACAGGCTTTTAAATATTAACTTCAGTTTTTTGAATCAGATTTTCGACAATGAGTTATAAACTGAGTGGCGGGAAACAGGCAAATAAGAATAAGGTAATCTGGATTTTAGCCCTTATGTTAATAATTCTAATCAAAGTAGTTACAATTAACCCACTTTGGGTTGAAAGATATTATTCTACCGGGTTTTATGTATTTTTTTCTAATATATTACGCATACTTTTTGGCTGGATTTCTTTTAGTTTAGGAGATATTCTGTATTTAATTGCCGGCTGCTGGGTTGTATGGAAAATGGTTAAGAATTTAATCTTGCTGTTCAGGAGAAAAATTAATAAAAAATCAGCCCTGGAAAAATTGCTGAAGCTTATATTACTTTTCGCATTTATTTACATCGTTTTTTATATTTTCTGGGGTATTAATTATGACCGAAAAGGAATTGCCTGGCAATTGCAGATAACGCCACAACAATATGACACAACTGATTTGTTAACCTTACAGGATCTTTTGCTCCAAAAAGTAAATGCGACAAAAATGACAGTTGTTAAAAATGAAGAGAAATATCCTTCTACCAAAGAACTGATAAAAAGGGCAAAAAGAAGTTATGCTGAAGCTCAAAAAAAATTCCCTTTTCTCAAATACAATCACGTGTCAGTCAAATCTTCAATGTATGGAACGCTGGGCGACTACCTGGACTTTACTGGTTATTACAATCCTTTTACCGGTGAAGCTCAAATTAACACAACCGTTCCTAAAATGCTGTTGCCTTATGTTGCTACTCACGAAATAGGCCACCAGCTTGGCTATGCAAAAGAAAACGAAGCTAACTTTGTAGGATATTTAGCAGCCGTTAATTCGCCAGATACTTTATTCCATTATTCTACTTATTTAGATCTTTTTCTTTACACCAATCGCGAAGTATATTACTTTGATTCTGTTTCTTCAAAAAAAGCATTAAAGCAATTGACTTTACCGGTGCAAGCAGATTTAATGGAATTGCGAAAATTTGATCTCGATCACCAAAGTGTCTTTGAGCCCTTAATTACATGGATATATGGCAATTATTTAAAACTGAACAACCAGCCTAAAGGATTGCATTCTTACAATGCCGTAGTAGGCATGTTGATCGCGTACTATAAAAAATACGGGAAAATATGAACAGTTACAGTAAACCAACTTTTATCTGATATTTTCATTTTGCAATAAAACCCTTCATCATGGCAGTTACTTATTTCAATTTCCAATTAGGAATTGGTTCAAAACCATGAACAAAATCATTGATTCCCTTGACCGATATCATTCATCCGGTCAGGAAATGGTATCATCTTTAACAAATGATAGATCCCGACAATAATAACCCGGACGCTGAAAAGCCCAAACCTCCAGGCAAGGGTTTTAGGTTATGGTGGGTCTATATTGCTGCTCTTTTGTTTATCTGGATTGTTCCTTTAATAAACAATGCCAACAAAGAGCAAGAGATTAACTGGCAACAATTTCAAAATTATATCCTTACCCGAAATGCAGTTGAAAAAATAGTAATTGTAAATAATGAAAAAGCAGAAATATATATTAAAAAGGAGATGCAAAATGATTCAGTTCTAAGAAAAGTATTTAATCTTCCCAAAGAAAATAATTTAGTTCAGGGCCCGCAGTTTTATATTATTATAGGTTCGCCCGAAACATTTGAACGAAAACTGGATGAAGCTGAAAAAAATTTTTCTGCAAATGATATGGTTCCTGTGAGCTATCAAAAAAGTACCAATTGGTTTTGGGGTATTGTAGGTTGGGTGTTGCCATTTATTTTAATTTTTGCTTTTTGGAATTTTTTGTTGCGGGGTCGCGGAGGCATAGGAGGTGGAGGCGGTGCTTCTATTTTTAACTTTGGTAAATCGACAGCAACACTTATAGAAAAGCAAAAAAGCACCGTAACCTTTGCTGATGTAGCCGGTCTTGATGAAGCACAAGTTGAAGTGAAGGAAATAGTTGATTTTCTAAAAAACCCGGAATCCTTCACCAGGTTAGGAGCTAAAATACCCAAAGGAATTATTTTGATTGGTCCTCCCGGCACCGGGAAAACCTTGCTGGCAAAGGCTGTAGCCGGTGAAGCACAGGTTCCTTTCTTTTCTATTTCAGGATCGGAGTTTGTAGAAATGTTTGTAGGAATCGGGGCTTCCCGGGTGCGTGATCTTTTTAAACGGGCAAAAGAAAAAGCCCCGTGTATTATTTTCATTGATGAAATAGATGCCATAGGAAGATCAAGAGGAAAGGGTGCTTTTATGAATAGTTCTAACGATGAAAGAGAAAGTACACTCAATCAATTACTCACCGAAATGGACGGCTTTGGAACCAATAACGGCGTAATCGTATTAGCAGCAACTAACCGTGCTGATATGCTGGACGCTGCCCTGCTGAGGCCCGGCAGGTTCGACAGGAATATTTACCTTGAACTTCCCAATATAAAAGAACGGGAAGCCATTTTTAAAGTGCATCTTCGTCCGATCGTTTATGATACTTCTATCGACCTGCATTTCCTGGCTTCGCAAACTCCCGGTTTTTCAGGAGCCGATATTGCTAATATTTGCAATGAAGCTGCTTTAATAGCAGCCCGGAGGAAAAAGGCCATTGTTGAAAAAATAGATTTTACGGATGCCATTGAGCGAGTAGTTGCCGGGCTTGAAAGAAGGGGGAATATCATTTCTCCTTCTGAAAAAAAGACCATTGCTTATCATGAAGCAGGTCATGCCGTTGTTAGCTGGTTATTAAAACAAGTAGACCCATTGGTGAAAGTTTCTATTATACCACGGGGTAAGTCTTTAGGAGCTGCGATGTACCTGCCCGAAGAAAAGCAATTGCATAGCAAGACTTACTTTAAAGAACATCTGTGTGCTACCCTTGGTGGAAGAGCTGCAGAAGAAATAATATTTGGCGAGATATCTTCCGGCGCACTGGACGACCTGGAAAAAGTAACTAAAGAAGCTTATATGATGGTGGCTTATTTTGGATTCGATAAAAAAATTGGTAACGTGAGTTTTTATGATTCTTCCGGTCAGCAGAATATGGGCATTCAAAAACCCTATAGCGAAGAAACTGAAAAAATAATAGATGAAGAAGTACGACTGCTTATTAATGATGCTTACACACAGGCTAAAGATATCCTGGAGAAAAATAAAACGTCATTGCAAAATATAGCCGAACTGCTTTTAAAAAAAGAAGTAATATTTAAAGAAGATATTGAAAAGATTTTAGGGAAAAGGGAACAGGAAAATGAAGCCTCACCAGTTAACGGGAACTAGCCATTGCTTCATCAACAAAATGAATTCAAGAAAAAACAATTATCTGTAATAAATTCCAAAATAAGATTCTTCGATTTTTGTTCCTTTACTATTGCAAATTATTTCTGTTTCATTATAGCGTGTAAGGATAACCGTTATCTCAATAACCCGCAGCCATTCCATCTTTCCTTGGATCAGATGCACCATGATACACGTGTTGTTTCCAATCAAATTTGATGCACTGATACCCTCCAAAATTTCCGGGCGTACCTGCGGCAACTCCATAACCCATTTGCAATAAGGCGCGAATGGTTTGTTCAGAAAATCCTGATTCAAGATAAATAGTTCCTAACCCTTTCGCTGTTTGTCCTGTTGGTTCTGAAGAGCCCTCGTGGTCTATCCTTGGCGCGTCTCCCGCTTCCTGGATGTTCATACCAAAATCAATCATGTTCATCAAAACCTCTACCTGTCCTTCCGGCTGAAAGCTACCGCCCATTACGCCAAAGCTCATATAAGGCTTATCGTCTTTCGTAACAAAAGCAGGAATGATGGTGTGGAAAGGACGTTTATGAGGCGCGTATACATTATTCGCACCTTCCTTAAGGAACAAAAATACCCACGATTTTGTAAGAAAAATCCAAGGCTATCCGGCACCATTCCTGAACCAAAGGCAGCAAAATTGCTTTGTATCAAAGAAACCATATTTCCTTCATCATCAGCAACGGTAAGATAAACAGTCTCGCCCCCGTTTAATGCTTTGTCATCGCCTGCATACACTGCCGGCAAAGGTTTTTGGAGATCGATCAGTTTGGCTCTTTCCTCTCCATACTTTTTTGAGATCAATTGCTCAACAGGAATTTTTACAAAATCAGGATCGGCATAATATTTTGCGCGGTCTTCATAAGCAAGCCTTTTGGCTTCTGTAAAAAGATGGATGTGTTCGGCACTTCCAAATTCCATTTTACTGAAATCAAAATGTTCCAGAATATTCAACATTTCCAAAACGGTAATCCCCTGTCCGTTTGGCGGCAATTCCCAAACACGATAACCGCGGTAAGTAGTTGACACCGGATCCACCCATTGTGAAGTATGATCTGCCAAATCTTTATAGCTCAGGTATCCACCATTCTTTTTCATAAAGGCATCAATGGTTTTAGCGATTTCACCTTTATAAAAAACATCTCTCCCTCCTTTTGCAATTTTTTCCAACGAATTGGCAAGGAAAGGATTTTTAAAAACATCCCCCCTTTTTGGCGCCGAACCATTGGGCATAAAAACTTCTTTTACATTGGGATTGTTCCCATACAACTCTTTCAACTGCGCATATTCAAATGCCGCTTCATCCGCAACAGGAAAACCTTTGCGTGCATAATTGATCGCATAAGAAAGAATCTCTGTCATTGGCAATTTGCCAAACTTCCCGTGCAACTGGTACCAGCCATCCACGCATCCGGGAACCGAAACCGGCAGCGGCCCGCTGAAAGGAATTTGCTGAGCGCCGCTCTTTTTAAGCATCGCCAATGTAAGATTGTAAGGAGTTCTTCCCGAAGCATTCAGTCCGTAAAGCTTTTTAGTTTTAGCATCATACACGATCGCGAAAAGATCACCACCAATACCGTTCATTTCAGGATCGGTAACTCCAAGAACTGAGTTTGCCGCAATGGCCGCGTCCACCGCCGTGCCGCCTTTCTTTAAAACATCAATCGCGGCTTCTGTGGCAAGTGGCTGGCTCGTACAAGCCATTCCATGTTGTGCCATCACCACAGAACGCGTTGCAAAGGTGCGACCGTTAAGCCTGTCCTGTGCGTGCAGCGAAACGGAAGACGAAAAAATAAAAAGCAGTAAAATGGAAATAGAATGCTTCATGGGAAATGTTTTGGAATAAAAGATATTCTAAGATAAGAAGACTAAACAGTAAAGCAACAAATTCTTAAGATTTCTATTTCATTTTTCACACAAAAAAACCGGCAATAACAATTACCGGTTTTCATTTTTATAAGATTGAATGTCTATTTTGATCGAACCAACTTCGCTTTTGGCGTTTTCTTCTTTTCTGATTTCATTCTTGCTGTTCCCAAAGGACGGTCTTTTGCAAACTCGATCAAAATTGGTGCAGCTACAAAGATGGAAGAATAAGTACCTGTAATAACACCGATCAACATCGCGAAAGAAAATCCACGGGTTACTTCGCCACCGAAAATAAACAAGGCAAGCAAAGTGAGGAACACCGTTGCAGATGTCATGATGGTTCTGCTCAATGTATCATTGATCGCGCGGTTGATAATCGTTTCTTTGGAAGCATCTTTCATATTGTGACTGTCTTCTCGAATCCTGTCAAATACAATTACCGTATCATTCATCGAGAATCCGACGACCGTCAGAATTGCCGCAATAAAATGCTGGTCGATCTGTAACGGGAACGGAACGATATTTTTAAAGAATGAGAATACGGCTAACGCAACAAACACGTCGTGCAACAAGGCGATGATCGTACCTACCGAGTACCTCCAATCGCGGAAACGCAGGAAGATGTAAACAATAATAGCAAAGATGGCGAAGATCACCGCTTTGATGGCTCCCCTTTCCAGGTCTTTGGAAATTACCGGTTGAACTACCTGGTGGGCCTGGATATAATTTTTCGCAAATTCAGGTTCTGTAAGACCTGCCGGTAACTGCGATTTCAACCCCTGGAACAATCTTGATTCCACAGCACTGTCTGCATTATTAACTCCTATCATATAGGAAGTGGTGATCTCAAGATGTTTGTCATCACCCACGGTTTTAATTACAGGATAATCACCGGCAAACGCAACATGCAAAGGATTTGCGATAGAATCCCTGTCTACATTATGGTCAAATTGAACCGTATAGCTTCTTCCTCCTTTAAACTCAACTCCCTTATCGAAGCCGTTAAAGATGGTTACAACCGTTCGTATGCACCGGTTATTGATGCGCACGTTACGGTGTTTTTAACTGCGGCTATTTTATTCTATTTTGGATTAGGCCCGGTACTTGGTTTTGCAACTACGCAAATGTTGGGTATTTCCCTTTCATTGTTTTGCGGAATTTTAATTTCAAGATTAGTGACTGATTTCTGGATGACGAAAGAAAGGCACTTTAATTATTTCACCGCTTTTTCTAAAAAAATATTCCAGCATGCCACCTATAAATTCAGGTTCTGTAAGACCTGCCGGTAACTGCGATTTCAACCCCTGGAACAATCTTGATTCCACAGCACTGTCTG
>DAHXOZ010000062.1 GCA_027364635.1 bacterium
AACTCGGCACATAAATGGTACGGCGGTGTTTGATCATAAGTAAGCACAATTGCCGGCACGATGATTATTTGCCAGGTTAAGTAAAATATTAAAAAAGGTTGTCAATTTTGACAACCTTTTTTAATTAGTACCTCGTTTTTTCAAATTTTTCATATCAAAATAGCAGTAAAGTTCCATGTACGATTTTTTAAACCTGAATGTTTATGTTATTTTTGAAAAAAATAAACATGCCAGATCAACCAGCCGTACCCAATCAACTTAATATTGAAATTTCAGAAGAAGTTTCAGAAGGCCAATATGCCAATCTTGCCATAATAACTCACAGCCACGCAGAATTTGTGGTTGATTTTGTAAATGTGATGCCCGGAACGCCCAAAAGCAAAGTAAAAAGCCGCATTATTCTTACACCCACACATGCCAAGCGTTTTATGAAGGCAATGATAGAGAATGTAAAGAAATTTGAAGCCGTAAACGGAAGCATCCAGGATATTGAAGCTGTAGAATTACCAATGAATTTTGGAGGCCCCACTGCGCAGGCCTAAGTTTTTTTAATTTAATTATAAAGGGATGGAAGATGAGAAATATAAGTTAGATAGGTCAGTATCGCAATCGATGACTTTTGAAGAAGCAGACGATCATGTTACCTATTGGAATAATAAAACTCAGGAAGAAAGATTAAATGCAGCTTGCTTTATCATTAATCAAATTTTCGGTACTAGTCCAAAAGACAAGGTTGATTTAAGTTTTATTGATAAACGTAAACATCCTAATGGCTAATCTTTTTAATAAGGATTTTCAGGATTTTATACAGGGGCTCAATAAGAATGAGGTACGGTATATTCTTGTGGGAGGTTATGCTGTTATTCTACATGGATATATCAGGAGCACATCGGATATGGATATATGGGTAGATAAGACTTCAGAGAATTATCAAAAATTAAGAATGGCAATAAAAGAATTTGGAGCACCTTCTATTTCGGAAAGTGAATTTCTCGGTGATGAGTTTAATGTTTGGGGCATTGGAAAAGAGCCGAATAGAATTGAAATTATGAATGAAGTGAAAGGATTAACGTTTGATATTGCTTACCAGGAAAGTGCAATCTATCAGCAGGAAAATCTAAAAATCAGGTTTATTAATTTCAATCATTTATTAGATGCTAAAAAAGCTGCAGGAAGGTTTAAAGATAAAAATGATATTGAGCAATTAAATAAAAAGAAAAAAGAGTAGACAAACTATATTATTCCTTCATCAGCAAAACTATAATAGCCTTCATCACTAACAATCAGGTGGTCTATCACCTGGATATCTAAAAGTTGTCCGGCATTTTTAAGTTTGGCGGTTATTTCTTCATCTGCCCGGCTTGGGCGCAGGTTGCCAGACGGATGATTATGGCACAAAACTATGGAGGTAGCCTGAACTTCCAATGCCTTTAAAAATACGATTCGCGGATCAACAATGGTATGCGTTAACCCGCCTTTACTGAGAATCTCAAAATGCTTTATTTTATTTGACTTGTTTAGAAAAACAACGGCAAAAACTTCGTAAGAATGATCTTTTAAAGAGGCTTTTAAATAAGTGGCGAGTTCCATACTTGAATGGATACGCTTTTTATCAAGGATAGCAGAACCGTGACGCCTTCTTCCCAATTCCAGCGCCGCAACCAATGTGACGGCTCTCGCTTCGCCAATTCCTTTTATGGTCATTAAATCTTTTATAGAAACTTTGCCTAATTCATCCAGGTTATCTTCTCCCAACCTTAAAACTTTTTTGGCCACATCAATGGCGCTTTCTTTTCCGCTTCCACTGTTGAGGAGTATGGCAACCAGTTCTGAATCGCTAAGGCTTTCTTTTCCTTTGGATAAAAGTTTTTCTCTTGGACGGTCGCCTACAGCCCAATTTTTAATCGAGGTGGATGACTTGTTAGAAGTTTCCATGATTTAGAATTTATTTCCAAAAATATTAATTATAATTTCGCTAAACTAATTATCCCACAATTAATATAACTATGCATCCGAACGTAAAACTCTTCTCGGGAACCGGTTCCCAATATCTTGCTAAACAAATTGCCTTAAGATTTGGCGAACCTTTGGGTAAAATTAATATTCAAAAATTCAGTGATGGCGAAATAGGTGTGGAATACCAGGAAAGTATCCGTGGCCAGTTTGTTTTTTTGATCCAAAGTACTTTTTCTCCGACCGATAATTTAATGGAGTTATTATTAATGATAGATGCCGCCAAGCGGGCCTCAGCTTATAAAGTGATTGCGGTTATTCCTTATTATGGTTATGCCCGGCAGGATAGGAAAGATAAACCGCGTGTGGCTATCGGTTCTAAATTAGTTGCCAATATGCTCGTTGCCGCAGGTGCAGACAGGATAATTACCATGGACTTACACGCGCCGCAAATACAGGGGTACTTTGATATTCCTGTAGATCACCTGGATTCGTCTGCTATTTATATTCCTTATATTGAAGATCTGAATCTCGAAAACCTCACTTTTGCTGCACCTGATGTGGGAAGTGCCAACAGGATTCGCGAGATAGCCAGTTATTTTGAGGTGGATATGGTGATTTGTGATAAACACAGGAGAAGGGCCAATGAAATTGCGAGTATGGTGGTGATTGGAGAGGTAACTGATCGTGACATTGTATTGATAGATGATATTTGCGATACAGGGGGAACACTTTGCAAAAGCGCTGCTTTATTATTAGAAAAAGGCGCCCGAAGCGTTCGTGCATTTTGTACTCATCCTGTGCTGAGCAATAATGCGTATGAAAATATCAAAAATAGTGTTTTGGAAGAATTAGTGGTTTGTGATACGATTCCTATAAAAGAGCGAATCGATAAAATAAAAGTGGTTTCGGTAGCCGACCTTTTTGCTGTTGCCATCCGTAATGCTTATGAAAATAAAAGCATCAACAGCCTGTTTATAAGAAGCAAGATGCACAAGAAGAATATATCTGATTAGCTAATGAGCCAATCCGCAGATTACCGATTAAGCAATTTATCATAGTAAAGCAACAAATAACCGGCTTTCTTCATTAGCTAACCGGTTAATTAGCTAATTACATAATTAAAATCCCTTACCTTTGCGCCTCAAAAAAATAAAATATTAATAATGAAAACAATTACAATCGAAGGACAACTCAGGACCGAATTTGGCAAATCAGCCACCCGCCAACTTCGCTCTGAGAACAAAGTGCCAGCTGTAATTTACGGAGGTGCAAAAGAAATCAATTTTTCTGCTCCGGCATCAGCTTTTAAAGATATTATTTACACACCTGAATTTATTCTGGCAGAAATTAAAGTGGATGGCAACATCTACAAATGCGTTTTAAAAGACCTGCAATTTGGCAAAGTGAGTGATGATCTGATCCACGTGGATTTTTTGGAATTGGTTGCTAACAAAACTGTTTTAGTCAACATTCCATTAAAATTTGTAGGCGTTCCTCAAGGTGTTAAAGAAGGAGGAAAGTTAGTAGTGAAAATTAAATCATTAAAAGTGAAGGCACTTCCAAGACATTTGCTGGAGCACATTGAGGTTAATATTGACGATCTTAAACTTAATGAAAATATAAGGGTTCAGGATGTTAAACCGGACAATATGGAAATCATGAATTCACCGCGCATTCCGATTGCGTCAGTAACCATGACCCGTCAGTTGAAACAGGAAGAAGCAAAGGCTGCACCTGCAGCAGCAACACCGGCTACTGCAGCAGCAGCAACAGCCCCGGTAAAAAAATAATTTAAAAATCGTAATAAAAGCCTTCTTTATCGGAGGCTTTTTTTTGTTGTATCATTTTCAAGCCGCTAACTATAAGTTTTGCGTACATTTGCACACTAATTTTAAAATGGGTATGGATAGAAATTCGGTCATAGGGTTTGTTTTGTTAGCTCTTTTGTTTTTTGGGTATTTCTATTATTCAAAACAGGGGCAAATGGCCGCTGAACAGCAAAAACAACATATTCAGGATTCTCTAAACAGGCTTAAACCTAAAATGGATTCTACTGCTAAACTCGGAGCAGTTGAAGATTCTAATGCAGCAAAAAAGGATACTTTAGCTTCCGCTTTTCAACAGGATACAAGCGGTAAAGAGCAATTGCTTACTGTAGAAAATAAGGTTCTTAAAATTACCTTTACCAATAAAGGCGGCCAACCCAAAGAAATTCAAGTAAAAAACTTTAAAACTTTTGATGGTAAACCGCTGATCTTGCAGGATGGAAGTTTTAGCGATATTTCTTATGCGGTTAACACCGGGAGTAATCAATCTATTCAAACTTCCGACCTCCTCTTTACTCCATCGGCGATTCAAACTACTGCTGACAGTAGCCAGGTAGTTACTTTTACTCTGACAACCGACAATGGCGAATCAATAGAGCACCAGTATATAATTAAGCCAGATGATTATATGCTGAATTTTAATATAAAATTAAATGGTGCCAACATGTTGGAACCTCAGAATAAAATTGATTTGTTGTGGAAAGCTAAGGCTGTAAAACTTGAAAAAGATATTGTGTGGGAAACGCAGCAATCTCACATCTCTTACGTCGAAAATGGTGATTACGATTTTCAGCATATTATAAAAGGGAAAGATGATCATCAAAAATTTGATCATCCTGTTGAATGGCTTGCTTTGAATCAACAATTTTTTGCAGCAGCGATTGTTGCTAAAAATAAATTTAGTTCCGGGGAAGTAAGCTGGAAATCCCCCGAAGACACCAGTTTACATATTATTGCAGAAGCTACCGCTAACTTGAAATTGGAAGTACCGCCGGGAAATGAGGCATTGATTCCTCTTCAATTATTCTACGGGCCCAGCAATTACAAAATATTAAAGTCATACGGGAACCAAATGTATAACATGGTACCGCTTGGAAGTGGTATTCTTGCATTTGTAAAATATATCAACCGGGGCTTTATAATGCCGGTATTTGATTTTCTTTCAAGTAAAATAGCCAGCTATGGATTGGTAATTGCCTTGCTTACTATTATTATTCGTTTACTGATTTCACCGCTTACCTACCAAAGTTATTTGAGCGGCGCTAAAATGAAATTATTAAAGCCTGAAATAGATGAATTAAAAGAAAAATTTAAAGACGATAAACAGGCATTTGGAATGGAGCAGATGAAATTGTATAAAACTGCCGGTGTTAATCCTTTAGGAGGATGTATTCCGGCGTTGTTCCAGATTCCAATCTTTTTTGCTTTGTATGATTTCTTTAACTCCAATATTGCCTTACGCCACCAGAGTTTTTTGTGGGCCAGGGACCTTTCAACTTATGATTCTATTTATCATATTCCATTCAATATCCCTTTTTATGGAGACCATGTAAGCTTATTCACGATTACTGCTGCTATTACGAGTATGTTGATTTCGCTTTATGGAATGACTAATATGCAGGATAACAGTAACCCTGTAATGAAATATCTTCCTTTTATTTTCCCGGTTGTTTTGATCGGGGTTTTTAACAGGATGCCTTCAGCCTTAACCTGGTATTATACTGTTTCAAATACTATCACACTTATTATTCAATTGGTGATTCAAAAATATATTATTGACCATGACAAGATATTGGCCAAGCTCCAGGAGAATAAAAAGAAGCCGGCAACACAAAGTAAATGGCAGGAGAAAGTGAATGCAATGCAGCAATCCAATGCCAAACTTAAATCAATGAAGGAGAAGAGCGATTCGTTGAAAAAGAAAAAATGAGGTTGCAACTATTAAGTCGATAATTCTATCTTTATCATTGAATTATCATTTATTAATAAAATAGCATGAAATATAATCTGGTTTTATTTCTTATTTTTTTTGGCTTGATTTCTTCTTCTGTAAATGCGCAAAAGACACTTACTGAAGGAACACTCGTTTATAACATGTCTGTAGAAACGGGAAGCGGGGAACCCAAGATTGCCGATATGTTTGATGGAGCTACCACTACTATTAATTTAAGAGGCCCGATGAGCAGGACAGAATTGGTAAGCAGCCTTGGGCGTGAAGCAACTATTCATGATGCCGCTAAAGGCACGGGAGTAGTTCTTAAAGATTATAGTGGCCAAAAATTAATGATTACGCTTACTGCTCAGGATTGGGCGGATAATAACAAGAAATACGACGGAATTGTTTTTGAAAATACAAATGAAACTCAAATAATTGCAGGATTCAATTGCAAAAAAGCAATTGCTAAATTAAAAAATGGAACCAGTTTTATCGTATTTTATACAACAGAAGTCAATTTGGCTAATAAATCCTATGATGAACAGTTTAAAACATTGCCAGGGCTTCCGGTTCAGTATGAGATGCAATCCGGAAATATGAAACTAAAGTTTACCCTTGCTTCCATAAATTACAATCCTGTTCCGGCATCTAAATTTGAAATTCCTACGTCAGGATACCGGGTTCTTAGCTATGATGAAACTAAGAAAAAATGACAGGTAAATTTATAGCTAAATGACAGTAAACGAACTTCTTCGATAGATTTTTGGTTTGGTAAAATAAAAAAACCTGCAATTGTGCAGGTAGTTTAAAATTATTGGAGAAACATTTCTTTTATCTCCTTCCCCTTATTATCAATTTATACCCGTCTTTTTGAGTATATTCAGGAATTAATATTTTTTGCTTGTATGGTAGAATGTATATTGTATTTCCTTTTCTATAGGAAATATAGGCATCACTTACCATCGTATTACCAATTTTTTGCGAATTTGTAAAAAAACTTCCTCTGTATGTAAGTCCCGATTTTAAATTAAAAGGGATCGAATTCTTCAAATTACCCCTGGTCTCAATATTGAGATGAGGCTTGTTTTTTTTCACAAAACCACCCCTGTCTGCGAAAGCAAAAAGGCATACTCCGAAAACCAGCACGGACACCGCAAGTATTTTCGAATATTTAGTCATTGTGAAAGTTTTATTATTTCCTACAAAATTAAGAAACTATTATGATAATTAGAAACCATTCGCCATATTTTTTTACATACATACGACAAACGCGGAAAAATGGTTTTTATTTTAAAAAATATCAGTACTTTGTAATCATAAGGCAAATGATTATGAATGACAACCATCATCGGAAAGAGAGAGAAGAAATGAACGAGCTGTTAAGGCAGTATAATAATTTTAAAGCCGGAAAGAAATTTGATTTTATTGAAGAGGAGTCTTTCCAAAGGCTTATTGCTTATTTTGATGATAATGATAATTTATCATCAGCTTTAGAAGCTGTTAATTTTGCGATTGAACAATTTCCTTATTCTTCTTCTCTGTTTGTAAAAAAAGCGGACATCCTAATCGCTACTCAAAATTATCATGAAGGACTTGCCTTACTCGAAAAAGCTGAATTACTTGACAGCAACGATATCAATGTGTATATTTTGAAAACAGATGCTTATCTCGCATTAGATTACCATCAAAAAGCAGCAGCATTGCTGGAAGAAGCCATTATTGTTTTTAATGGAGAAGATAAAATCGAATTGCTTTTTGAATTGGCAGATGTATATGATGATTATGAAGATTTTGAAAAAGTATTCGATTGCCTGCAATTAATTCTTGAACAGGACCCTGAAAATGAAGAGGCGCTTTATAAAATTTGTTTTTGGGCCGATTACACCGGAAGGAACGAGGAGAGTATCAGGATCCATGAAAAAATCATCGATGAACATCCTTATTCTCAACTCGCCTGGTTCAACCTTGGAACTGCTTACCAGGGATTAAAGTTGTATGAAAAATCAATTGATGCCTACCTATATGCGATTGCGATTGATGAAAAATTTGATTATGCCTATCGTAACCTGGGCGATGCCTATTTAAGATTGAAAAGGTATCGAGACGCGATTGAAGCACTCCAAAAGGTATTAGAACTTTCAATGCCTGAAGAAGTAATATATGAAGCGATCGGGTATTGTTATGAAAAATTAAAAAACCCGGCCCAGGCACGTTTTCATTATCGCAAAGCTGTACATTTAAATTCAACTGAAAGCCGTTTGTATTTCAAAATAGCAGGCACCTACATGCAGGAGCAATACTGGGAAAGTGCAATAAAAAACCTGGAGAGTGCGATGAGCATCAACAGGTCTCAGCCTGAATTTCATTTTTCACTTGCACTTTGTTATATTGAAATGGATAGGATAAAAGATGCAGTAATTCATTTTACTCATTTTATAAAAGCGCGCCCGAAAAATGTAAAAGGTTGGAAAGAACTGATCAAATGCCTTTATGAGGCTGAATATTTCGAAGAAGCGCTGGAACAAATTTATAATGCACAAAAAAATACAGACAATAAACCTTTATTTATTTATTATAAATCTGCTGTTCTTTTCGAATTGGGTAAATCAAAAGAAGCCTTATTGCAACTTGAAATGGCGATGAAAGAAGCGCCTTCACTGGTTAAACAATTTGTAGAATTAAATCCTTCACTATTACAACATTCAGCAGTTGTGGAAATTATCGGAACTTATAAAAATGCTATAAAAAGGAAAAAGAAATAATTTGATTTTTACCTTATTACTTCAATTAATGACAATTCGTTTAAAGTTTTTTGCACATCTTTGCAATAGCCAATCTATATTTGCACATCTCAAAATTGTAAAATGAATTTTAATCTTAATCAAATTCCTGAAAGGGTTGAAAAGCCAAGAAAATATGGAGTTACGATGATTATGGATAAAGGACTTAGCCTAGAAGAAGCAAGAAACTTAATCAGCGCAGCACATCCTCACATAGATATTCTTAAACTTGGATTTGGAACTGCGTATGTAACACCTAATCTTCGCGAAAAAATTGAATTGTATCAATCTTTTGATATTCCTGTTTATTTTGGAGGAACCTTGTTTGAAGCGTTTGTTATAAGAAATCAATTCGATGATTATATCAATCTCTGTAAAGATTTTAATGTTACTTATATGGAGGTAAGCGATGGCTCCATCATTATTCCTCATGCAGAAAAATGCGGTTACATTGAAAAGCTCACCAAACATGGAACCGTGTTGAGCGAAGTAGGAAGTAAAGATGCCACACATATTATTCCTCCTTACAAATGGATTGAACAAATGAGCGCTGAACTGGAAGCAGGTGCTACTTACGTAATTGCGGAAGCTCGTGAAGCAGGCAATGTAGGTATTTATCGCGGTACAGGCGAAGTAAGAGAAGGATTGGTTCAGGAAATACTTACGCAAATTCCGGGCGAAAAAATATTGTGGGAAGCGCCTCAAAAAGCGCAGCAACTTTATTTTCTTGAACTAGTTGGTTGCAACGCCAATCTCGGAAATATTGCTCCTTCAGAAATCATTCCGCTGGAAGCCATGAGAATAGGCCTCCGTGGCGATACTTTCCATTTGTATCTTGATAAAGAAACAGCCTGATGAACCTCTACGGCTTAATTGGCCGTTCGTTGGGCCATTCATTTTCTGAGAATTTTTTTTCTGAAAAATTCCGGAGGGAAAATATCCGGGATTGTGTTTATCAAAATTTTGAAATAGAAGATCTCGCTGAAAGAATTCCTTTGTTAAAAAGAAATTCGCTCATAAAAGGACTGAATGTTACCATTCCTTACAAAACCGGCATCATTTCTTTTTTGGACGAACAGTCTGAAGAAGTTGCATCGATAAATGCCTGCAATTGCATCAAAATAACCAACGGAAAATGGAAAGGATTTAATACCGATATTATTGGTTTTGAAAAATCATTCACGCCTCATTTAAAATCTTTCCATGAAAATGCATTGATCCTGGGAACGGGCGGCGCATCGAAAGCTGTAGAGTTTGTTTTGCAAAAATTAAAGATCAATTACCTGAAAGTTTCACGCAGAAAAAGTGATGATGAAAATACAATTACCTATGAAGATATTGCTGAAAAAGGGTTGAAAGATTTTCAAATTGTGATCAACACTACGCCGCTCGGCACTTTTCCAAAAATAGATGAATGCCCGCCATTGCCTTATGAACAGGTAACCAATCAGCATTATTTTTTTGATCTGATTTATAATCCTCCAAAGACCCTGTTTCTTTCATTCGCCGAAAAGAATGGAGCAGCAATTGAAAATGGCGCTAAAATGTTGCAAATACAGGCAGAAGAAAGTTGGAAGATTTGGAATAGTTGATTCAGCAGTAAAAAAACAAATTCCGCAAATTTTTATTTTACTACGAAAGAAGAATAGATTTTAATTCTTCCGGAACTGCACTCACTTTTTTTATTTGGTAATCATAACAAACCATTCCTGTTTTTGCCAGAGCAATTGTTATCTTCTTTTCGTCCCGTGTGGTTGATATTTGATAAAAAAGTTCGAAAGCAACTCTTGTTATTTCTCCGCAATAGATATTTATTTCAAGGATGTCATTGTAGAAAGATTCGCTTTTATATTCTACCAACAAATCACTCATGATAAGCGCAGTGCCGGCTACATTGAGTTCAGTAAAACCATGTTTTTGCAAAAACTGAACACGCGCTTCATGAATAATTTCTACAATCGCGTTGTTGCCAACATGATTGCCATAATTGATGTCTGTGATGCGAACAGGTATAGAAACAGAAGCAAGAATTTTTTGGGGAAGATCTATTTTTAACCGTGGCATATTTATGAGTCTCCTATTCGAATTTATCACTTTGCGATGCGAGTTGAATAACATCGGCCAGGCCAGCCGAAGTTGTGGAAACCGTAGTGCTAAGCATTATTTTTTGCCATTTGTCAATCTTTTTGCTCCAGGTAGGTTTCGGTGGAAACTTATTATCTGCAGAAATGATAAGTGTAGCTACTTTCGGTGAAATTTTTACCGGTTGTCCTTCCGGTCCTGCTACGGTGATATACTTTTTTGTAATGTTGGTTGCTTTCAGATCATCGGAAACGATCTCTTGTTTTTCCTTTGGGCTATGAATAATGGATTCCAGTATTTTTTGGTTTAAAATAATTGAATCTTTCATTTTTTCAGGGGAGATCATCTTTTCCTGTGATGAAACATTTGATATTGCATTCATGTCTTTTTTATGTGGTTTGAAAAAGAATGAACCAATGAAAATAATAACCAATGAAGCGGCAGCCACAGCCAGGTAATATATTTTTTTTGATTTTTTATAGCCTGGAATTTCTACTGCTTTTTCATTTGGCAAATCTTCGGCTATATGTTGCCAAATTTCCTCCGGCGGAGGCGCTTCAAAATTGTAAAGTCTGTTTTTAAAAGATTGCATGGTTTATCATTATTTACTACTTCTCATTTCAATTATTTTTTTCAAAACCCCTTTCGCTCTTGCCAATTGCGATTTGCTGGTTCCTTCTGTTATTCCCAACAGGTCGGCAATTTCTTTATGAGAATAACCTTCCACTACGTGCATATTAAAAACTTGTTTGTATCCCGGCGATAATTCATTTACAATATTCAGAATGTCTTTTGTCGCCATCGAATCCAATGCATCCAGGCCGTTATCTTCTATCGTATTTTCCTGCACCTCTGTAACATTATACGACTTTACTTTTTTCCTGTAATGTTCGATAGAAGTATTTACAAAAATGCGCCTGATCCATCCTTCAAAAGAACCCTCCGCTCTAAATTTAGAGAGGCTTTTATAAACTTTAATAAATCCTTCCTGCATCACATCGTTGGCGTCATCAGTATTTTCGGCGTATCGAAGGCAAACTCCATACATTTTTGAAGAAAATCTTTCATAAAGCAATTTTTGCATTTGGGGGTTTCCTTCAATACATCCTTTTATTAAGTCGCTTTCCGACGGTATATGGTTGCTTTGTGCAGTCAAATTTTACGGGTTTTTCTAAATACTATATTGGTTATAAACAGGAATTACTTTTCAGATATGCGGTTAGCTTTTCCATTGCCTTTTTTCTGTGGCTAAAAATGTTTTTTTCAAGCATTGACATTTCAGCAAAAGTTTTGGTTGAACCTTCAGGAATAAAAACGGGATCATAACCAAAACCTGAAATCCCTTTTCTTTCTGCAATAATAATGCCTTTGCATATGCCTTCAAAAATTTTCTCTTTCCCGTTACAAATCAGGCAAATTATCGTTCTGAACTGCGCGTGTCTGTTTTTCTCTCCTGCTAATTTACTTAAAAGTTTGTCAATATTATTTTCAAATGAACGGTTTTCTCCTGCGTAACGGGCACTTTTTACTCCCGGTTCACCGTTCAGAGATTCTACTTCCAGACCCGTGTCTTCAGCAAAACAATCCATTTGGGTAAGATTATGGATTACCCTTGCTTTTTCACGTGCATTTTCCTCCAGTGAATTATAGGGTTCAGGAATATCAATTTTAATTCCTGCTTCTTTAAGCGAGAGAATTTGAAATTTTTGATCGAGTATCGACCTTACTTCAGCAACTTTATTTTGATTGTTTGTGGCAAAAATGATGGTCTTCATTCAGAGAAATAATTTTTGAAGGCTTTTCCATAAATCTTTCTTTAGGGCTGTATTATTTAAAAAGTCTTTTAAAAAAGGGGCGGTAAGATAGAATTGTTCCTGGAATGGTTGAACCTGGAAATAAGGAATGTCGAAGGGTAATTCGAGTTCTGCGGTAGTAACACCGAAAATCAATATTTTTTTCGGCTCAAATTGATCATTGAATTGGTGGTAATTGTACCTGTTCAAATTAAAATTTACCAATGCAATATCAGCCATAGAAAGTTTGCATGCAGTGATAAGATTTGTTAAAAGTTCCATTTCGTCATCAGGTAAGAACTTGTACGAAGGATCATTTACCAGTAAAAGAACTTTTTTCTGATTTTCTCCTAAACTATTGATTTTGATTTTTTTCTGAGAATTTGTAATAGTCTTAGATGTGGAATCTTCAATAAGATTATGGCTGAATAAAATGCTGCACAATTGATCGGAAAGTTGAATATTATCCAAACTCATTTAAGTTATTACCTCCTTTTTTTTCGTTTCTTTGTAGCAAATTTAAAGAATATGATTGCTACTGCAGATTTTAAAATTACTAAAGCTAAAACGAGCAAACTCTCAACCCTGGATGTTAATAATATTCCTTTCGGGAAATATTTTACTGATCATATGTTTGAAGCCAATTATGAGAATGGGGAGTGGGGCACAGGAGAAATAAAACCATATCAACCGATAACTATCGATCCTTCATGTGCGGCGATCCACTACGGGCAATCGATTTTCGAGGGAATAAAAGCCTATAAAAACCAGGAAGGCGAAGCTTATATTTTTCGTCCTGAAGATAATTTTAAACGTTTTAATATTTCTGCAGAAAGAATGGAAATGCCCCAGGTTCCGGAAGAAGTTTTTATGGAAGGAATGAAGCAATTGATAAAGATCGATGAGAATTGGATACCCAACCAACCAGATCATTCTTTATACATTCGGCCTTTTATGTTTGCTACCGATGAGGTCATCGGAGTTAAACCGGGGCAGAAATATAAATTTATGATTATTCTAAGTCCGACAGGCCCTTATTACAGTGCTCCTATGAGGATTTATGTAGAAGAAAAATACGTAAGAGCTGCCCCGGGTGGAGTGGGTTATACAAAAAATGCGGGTAACTACGGCGCTTCCATGCATCCAACTGCAGAGGCCAAAAGAAAAGGGTACGACCAGGTATTATGGACAGACGCTTTTGAACATAAGTATGTACAGGAATGTGGGACAATGAATGTGGTTTTCATCATCGGCGATAAAGCGATAACTCCGCCGTTGGGAGATACGATTCTTGCCGGAGTAACAAGAGACAGTGTAATTCAGTTGATAAAGGACAGGGGAATGGAAGTGGAGGAAAGGCCATTAGGTATAGATGAAATTATTGATGCCTACAAAAAAGGAGAATTGAATGAATTGTTCGGTACAGGTACCGCCGCCACTATTTCAATGATAAAGGAATTACGTTACCAGGATTTTGTAATGACTTTTGATACTGAAAAATGGAAAATTGCACCTGAAATTGCCAGAACAATGAACGCAATAAAAGAAGGGAAAATAGAAGATAAATACGGTTGGATGGTGAAAGTTTAAACATTTTGAGATCCAAGGAATTTGTTTTTTGCAACCATCCAAATAATTTTGGTTTTTAGCAAACCTACACTTACCTTTGCCGTCCAAAAAAATCAAGGTAAAAAACAATGCCTACAATACAACAATTAGTAAGAAAAGGAAGAACAATCATTAGAGCTAAAAGTAAGTCAAGAGCGCTTGATAGCTGTCCTCAGCGCAGGGGAGTTTGCACAAGGGTTTATACAACTACGCCTAAAAAACCAAACTCGGCATTGCGCAAAGTAGCGAAAGTGAGGCTTACCAATAAGATTGAGGTGATTGCTTATATTCCTGGTGAAGGACACAATTTGCAGGAGCACTCGATTGTATTGCTTCGTGGCGGAAGGGTAAAAGATCTTCCCGGTGTTCGTTACCATATTGTACGTGGCAGCCTTGATACTGCAGGTGTAAAAGACCGTAAACAAAGTCGTTCAAAATACGGAACTAAGAAAGAAAAAGCGAAAAAATAATTTTACGAGGTACTGAACCTGGTAAATCAGAAAAAATAAAAAAGAACAATGCGTAAAGCACAAGCAAAAAAACTTCCGTTAGCTCCTGATCCTAAATTTCAGGACAAGTTGGTTACCCGTTTTGTAAATAATTTAATGTGGGAAGGTAAAAAAAGTGGTGCCTTCACTATTTTTTATGATGCCTTGGATAAAGTTTCTAAAACCACGGGTGAAGATGGCTACGAGGTTTGGAAAAAAGCGCTGGCAAATGTAACTCCGGGTGTAGAAGTAAAAAGCCGCCGTATTGGTGGTGCTACCTTCCAGATTCCTTCTGAAGTAAGAGCCGACAGAAAAACTTCATTGAGTATCAAATGGCTTATAAAATACAGTCGCGACAGAAACGGCCGTAGTATGTCAGAAAAATTAGCCAACGAAATAGTTGCAGCAAGCAAAGGCGAAGGTGCAGCCTACAAAAAGAAAGAAGATACGCACCGTATGGCCGATGCAAACAAAGCTTTCGCTCATTTCAGGATATAAGAAAATAAATCATTAAAATAATAACCCTTTTTGTTTTGCAGAAAGGGTTTTTTGTTTTAAAAAGAATTGAATTACTTTACTGCATTATTCTGATTCTTAAACAAAAACAAATGATTCATTTTCCTCAAAAAAAGTTGGTTCACTGCATATTGGTAAAGGAATTTCTTTTAGCATTTTCAATTTTATTTTTTCCCATTACTGTATTTTGCCAAAAACAAATTGCTCCTGCTTATCCATTAATCACACACGATACGTATTTCAGCATTTGGTCTGAAACAGATGCATTAAATGCTTCTACCACGAAACACTGGACAGGAGCAGATCAATCGCTTATCGGAATTATAAAAGTGGATGATCACTTTTACCGTTTTTTGGGAAAGGAACAAGCAAAATACAAAACCATCCTCCCCGCCGGAGATGAAAATAACTACGAAGTAAAATATACAGAAACTCAACCGGCAGGCGACTGGTATTCAGTTGGTTTTAATGATGGCAATTGGAAAACAGGAACAGCTCCGTTTGGTGATAGTGAATCGAAAGCAAAAACAGTTTGGGATAGCAAAGACTTGTGGATTCGCCGGGAATTTAATATCTCCGATAAGGATTTGAACAACCTTTTCCTGAAAGTGCGTCACGACGATGATGTACAGGTTTTTTTGAATGGAAAAAATATTTATTCAAAGAGAGGTGCTGTCGGCAAGTTTGTTTTAATCGATCTGAATGATGCGATCAAAAGCAACCTGAAAGATGGTAAAAATGTACTGGCCATTCATTGTGTGAACACCGGCGGATATGCATACCTTGATGCAGGCATTGTTGAAAAGTTACCGGTAGTAAACCAACAAAAAGTAGAAATTCCTGTTCAGCAAAATGTGCAGGTTCAAGCCACTCAAACGATTTACAATTTCACCTGTGGCCCGGTTGATCTGAATGTGAAATTTATTTCTCCGCTTTTATTAAATAATATGGAAATCCTTTCCAGGCCAGTGTCTTATATCACATATACCGTAAAATCAACTGACAATAAATCACATAACGTACAAATTTACTTCGGCGCTTCTTCTGATATTGCTGTAAATCTTCCTTCACAGGAAGTAGAGGCAAATTCGAGTTCAACCAAAAATCTGGAGGTTTTAAAAGTAGGAACAATTGCTCAACCTGTCTTACAAAAAAAAGGAGATGATTTAAGAATTGACTGGGGTTATTTTTATGTGGCGGCTAAAAAAGGCGCAAATGCAAAACAATTTATTTCAGAAGATGATGAAGAAGGAATCAATTCTTTTCTTGGAAACGATGTAACTTCTTCACAACAACAGATGAAAGGAAAAAGTTTGATGCTGAATACGATCCTGGATTTGGGTTCTGTATCTGCCACTTCAAAAGGAAATTTTGTAGAAC
>DAHXOZ010000063.1:0-4561 GCA_027364635.1 bacterium
TGTATCCTGTAGGCGAAAATTGTATACTGCAAAGACTACCGGCGTAAGCAGGAATATGAACAGATACAGTTTGGCTTTTTGGGATTCAGCTTTCAACCAAGACAAATCCAGTCAGGCGCAAACCGGTTCATGGGATTTGTACCGGAGATAAGTAAAGATAACCGGAAGAAGATACGAGAGAGTGTACGGGAAAGCGTTAACTGGCGAAACACGCATCAAACGATAGAACAAATAGCAGAGCAACTCAACAGTAAACTGAGGGGATGGATAAACTATTTTGGGCTATATGGCAAGAGGCGGCTCCGCAGAACCATGTTTTATCTGGATGATAAGTTGACCAACTGGTTAGCCAAAAAGCACAAGCAAGGCAAAATGCAATCAGTGCGAAGGCTAAAAGAAGTAAGACAACAAAAACCACTTCTGTTCTATCATTGGGAGCGAGGGTACTGTTAAGTTATTAAAGAATAACAAGAGCCGTGTGAAGGGAGACTTTCAAGCACGGTTCTGTGAGAGGCTTGCGGGTGAAACTCCCGCTTGCCTACTCAACGCAAAATGCTTACCCGCCATTTCAAATGCTTATCTAAACGTTATCTTTTTTTCTGCTGATAAAAAAGTTGCTTTTGATGTTTAAAATATCGGTAATTTTAAAAAACCTTATTTTATGTTATGGAGAAAATTTAACGGCGAACCCATCGAACTTCCCATCAAAACTGCTGTAGAAAAAGCCATCCAAAAAGAAACCGAAGAAGGTAACAAATTAAAAGTCTGCATTGGCACCGATAGCCAGGTAAAAGGCAAAGACACTGAATTTGCAACGGTGATTGTTTTTCTGCGTGAAGGCCGCGGAGGATTTATGTTTATTCATAATGAAAAAACAATCCAAAAATACAGCATCAAAGAAAGGATGTTGGTTGAAGTAGCCAAGAGCATTGAGATCGCTTATGAACTCTGCGATTTATTTACAATCTATGATGTGGACATGGAAGTTCATGCGGATATTAATACTAATCCGCACTTCAGAAGCAATGAAGCTTTGCGCGAAGCAATGGGCTATATCCTCGGAATGGGCTTTGCCTTCAAAGCCAAGCCGGAAGCGTTTGCCAGCAGTTGTTGTGCAGATAAAATGGTGAATTAGAGGTTTAGTGGGTTTAGAATGTTTAGTAGTTTAGCTATGAAAGTTAGAAGCTATCTAAAAATTATTTTATGGATGTTATTATTTTAATCGTTTGTTTATTGACCATAATTCCTCTTTTAATATTGAGTAACAGGTTAAAAAGGAAGTACAGAAATACAAAGTGGTTACTAATTGTACAATTCTGTTGGTTTATAGTATGTGCTGCTGCCTTTCTATTCTTTTTCATACCCGATTTTACCAGGCTTCAAAATATTGCTATGGGCGCTTTTATCGGTGGAGGATTGGTTATTTTTTTCTATAAATTCCGCGCTATCAATCAGAATTCAGATCATTAAAAAGCAAGCAACCATCGCCATAACTTAGAAACCTGAATTGATGAGTTAAAGCATATTCATACATTTCTTTCCATTTTTCTCCAATCATTGCTGAAACTAAAAGCAACAAAGTAGATTTTGGCTGATGAAAATTTGTAATCATTCCTTTCGTGATTTTGAATTGATAACCCGGCGCAATAATAATTTGCGTTTGAATAAAAAGACGGTTTAAATTTTTATTGGTTAAATAATTTAATAAAGAAATTAATGATTCTTTGGCGGAAAGATTAGCTTCCAATAATTTTCCCTCATACACTTCCCATTGATTTATTTTAAGATCATCAAATTCAATTTCAGGATTTATAGAAGTCTTCAAGCCCATCCAGTAAAGGCTTTCAACAGTTCTTACCGATGTGGTTCCCACGCAAAACACTCCATTCGAAATATTTTGAATCAGTTGTTCAATAAATTTTATGGAAACATCAATCCACTCCGAATGCATTTCATGGCCTTCCATACTTTCCGATTTTACGGGTTTGAAAGTTCCCGCGCCAACATGCAGCGTTACAAAACCGGTTTCAATATTTTTTTTCTTAAAAGAAGAAAATATGTGTTTAGTGAAATGCAGCCCGGCAGTCGGCGCAGCAACAGAACCTTCATAATGAGAATAAATACTCTGGTATCTTTCTGCATCGCTTTCTTCTGCTTTTCTTTTAATGTAAGGAGGAAGTGGCGTTTCACCGGCATGTTCAATAATTTCTGCAAAAGAATAATTGCCCGGATTCCATGATAATTCTACCACATAGGCATCACTTAATTTTTCTACCAAACCTGCCTTTAAAATGATTTCTTCACCATTTATTGCAATTATTTTTTCAAGATATTTTTCTTTCCATTTTCCCGCGCCGCCAATCATGCATTTCCAACGCGTTGCATTTTTTTGCTGAAGAACCACTGCATAATCATTAATTTTTTCATGCGGTTCCAAACAAAAAATTTCTATTACGGCTCCTGTCGGTTTTTGAAATAAAATGCGTGCTTTTATGACTTTCGTATCATTAAAAACCAGGAAAGATTTTTCCTGTAAATGATCAGCAATATTCCTGTAAATATCTTCTGAAATATTTCCATTTTTATAGATCAGTAATTTCGATTGATCTCTTTCAGGTAATGGATAAACCGCAATTTTTTCTTCAGGAAGATCATAATCAAAATCGTCAATAGATAAGTTTTTCGGATGCATGTTACAAAGAAAAGAAAAAATAAAGGGTCGAACGCCTCCGCCTCACTCTTGTTTTTTGGGAAGAAAACTATAGAATGCGGACTTATATCGTGAAAACAAAAGTTTCACTTTCAGCATATGATTTTGGAATCCGGATGTTTTCCTCTTTAAGCCCTTCAAGATGAAATTTAATAGCATCAAAAATGTTGCTTTCAACAATTGCTTTAGTTTTACCTGTGGCTATTACGCCCGGCAAATCCGGTGCATAGGCAGAATAACCGGTTTTCGTCTTTTCATACACTACTAAATACTTTCTCATCTTTTATTTATTTGAGCCTGCTTCAAAATACTGTTTAATGTTCCAACTGCAATGTCATCATTTTGTTTATGTGCAGCTATTGTTACAAGACCCTTTTTATGAGGATGCTTGTATTGCCTATGGCTTCCCTTTTGCCGCACTATGTACCAACCGTCCTTTTCAATTAACTTAATAAGTCTTTAGCCTTCATTCTCAAATTTAAATCTTTTCTCCCGATAATAGCTTTGATAAAGAACAAAGTTACTTTAATATCAAAACCAGTTTTGCTTTATTTCATCCACAATTCCCGGGTTAAGGAAGTGCTATTATGATGAAGGATAAACAATCATTTCGTGTGCCAACCGAGAAGAGGGATCATAATCAAAATCGTTGATAGATAAATTTTTCGGATGCATTTTGCAAAGAAAAGAAAAACATCGGTCTGATAGTTTGAGAATGTATTTTAAAAAGAGGTACTCAAGGCTTAAATTGCATATTGGCTGAAGAGCATTTAATAATTTTAATTAATATTTTATTTATGAAAAATGTGGTGCTTTCGGCATATCTTAAAATTGCCTGTATTATTATCATTTTAATTGGTGGTGGATATTTAGTCATATTAGGTAAAGAGATCCTGATGCCATTATCTTTTGCCTTTTTAATTGCTTTGTTGCTTTTGCCCCTTTCAAATTTTATGGAAAATAAATTGCATTTTTCCAGGCTACTGGCCGCAGTTATATCCGTATTACTCTTACTTTTGACAATTTCATTAATTTTTTATGCTTTAGGTTCGCAAATAGCCAATTTAGGAAATGAGTGGCCGTTGCTAAAAATGCAATTAAGCGGCCTGTTTAATAATACACAGCATTGGCTTTCCAATACTTTTCATTTGAATCTGCAAAAACAAACAGAGTACTTAAATAAAAGTACTCAAAGTGTAATCAGCTCGGGTGGCAGCATTATTGAAAAAACCGTTTTGTCTATTTCTTCAATTGTCCTGATCCTGGTGTTTACTATCATCTATACTTTATTTATTTTAATTTACCGCAGGCATTGGATGCGTTTTGTGGTTGCTGTTTTCACTGAAAAACACAAAGAGGTTATTTATGACATTTCAGTACACATAAAAAATATCATTCGTAAATATATCACCGGTTTATTTTTTGAAATGGCAATTTTGATAGGAGTTTCCTGTTTGGTATTTTGGATATTAGGGATAAAATATGTTTTCCTGCTTGGCCTTATAGTGGGTGTTTTTAATTTAATTCCCTATGTAGGAATATTTACTGCACTCGTAATAAGTACCGCTATCACTTTTGCTACCATAGATGCTTCACATGCACTATATGCTGCTATCACCATTGTATCTATCCATCTAATTGACAGTAATTTTTTAATGCCAAAAATTGTGGGCTCACAGGTTAAAATAAATCCTTTAATGGTGATATTGGGTGTAGTTGCCGGAGAGCTTTTGTGGGGAATACCTGGAATGTTTTTATCCATCCCTTACCTGGCGATATCCAAAGTTATTTTTGACAGGATCAATACGCTGCAATCACTCGGAATATTATTGGGTGATGAAGAAAGGCCCC
>DAHXOZ010000063.1:4660-16190 GCA_027364635.1 bacterium
AAAAAAATCTACGTTTAAAAAATAAAAAAATTACGTAGACACTAAATCTAAATCCCAATACGCCAACCCAAAATAAAAATCTACCGAAATTATTAGTTTACTATAATCTTCAAAATGATCTCTACACTTTATTGTTCTTTATCTCGTCCACAATTCCCGGATCTAATAATGTGGTTGTATCACCTTAGTTTTTGTTTTTACGAAGCTTTATAACAGTAAAGAATACCCGAAAAAAACAGGTAAGCAAAAAATTTTTAAAAAAATTTTTTTTAAAAGACTGTTTTATTTTTTTGCTTACTATTGTACTACCAATTCAATTGATTTGAATGAGTACACTGCTTAAAATATTTAACTTTCCAACCAACAATAGCCCTCCTGTTTTATTTATTTTCTGGAAACCTCTTTTTATTAAATCATCTAAAAACATACTGTATGAAAAAAATCACGCTCTTTTTAATTCTAATTATCAGCTATTCAGTCGCTAAGTGCCAGTTAGATCAGGGTACATGGCTCGCTGGCGGATCCGGAAATTTTTATTCATATAATGATACTAAAAATTATTCAACAAGTCCCACAACAAATGAGCATTTAGAAGGGAAATACACTAATGTTCAAATTTCAGCCTCAATCGGCTATTTTATTGTTGACAAATTAGGATTGGGACTGCGACCATCATTCACTTATTTAAAAGGCTATGATGTTGGGCAAAGCACCATTAATTCACGAAAATTTTCGCTGGGACCTTTTGCCAGGTATTATTTTTTAAATCCGGAAAAGCAGTATAATATTCTTGCTGACATAGCGTATCAATGGGGAATTAACCAATCTTTTAGTACGAAAGGAAAATATAATAATTTTTCTTTAATGGCTGGGCCAGAAATTTATTTCAATAGTTCCATAGGCCTTGAAATATTAATGGGATACGGTAGCAATGAAGAAACTTTAGAAGGTAGCTATTCCGATAAAAAAAAGGGATTTCTAATAACAACAGGAATTCAACTTCATTTACGAACTCTTTAATCAAAAAACAATGAAAAAACTAAAATTTTTGTTACTCTTTATTAGTGTAGCAAAATTAATCGATGCACAGACAATTTCGCCCACCGAATCTGACGAATTTTGCCCCAATACTGAAATCACATTCAAAGTATTCTATGAAGGAGGCTTTGTAAGCCTTAGTGCAAGTAATGGAGCTTATATTACGCAAGCTCCTTATGGCTTTACTGGTAATTATTTTTATTTTAAGGCAAAGTTTGCGGATGCCAATCAAATGCAAAGATTCACTTTTATTTATTCGTATAACAATGTGAATTATACTCATAACTTCGATTTCACAAAAATTAAATCCCTTTATTTTGCAACTAACTGCACGACAATTCCCAGTCAAACCGGCATATTGGCTCCCCTGTGCCAGACAATCGATTTTCCAATAAGTTTCAATAACGTCACATGGGGAACTTATCCAAATAGTGATTGCTGGGGAACTATAACCAACTATGAATACTTATTACCTGTTGGCTGGAAGATCGGTTCCAATGTTTCTGATGGCACTACATGGATTCCAGGCGGTAACAATGTAACTGTTACTTCCGATTTATCGAATGGAGATGGTCAATACATTAAATTTAGACCGAGAAATGATTGCGGAAGTGGTTTAAATAACGGTACATCACCAGGATCCATACATATTTCACGCCCCGCTCCGACATTGACTATCACGCCAAATAATTCAGATTATATATGTTCGGGTACAGCAAGTTATACTATCAGCGGTATCCCTACAGGTTCAACTGTTAGCTGGACTTCAAATTATCCTTCCGATGCCACTTTATCTTGTGCGAATGGTGATTGCAGTACGATCAATGTTACCCGAGCTACTACTTATGATAGAGAAGTTTTATTAACTGCAACCGTAGCAGCTTGCTCAGGTAATTACACCGCTATACATACAATCCATCTCGGTAAACCATTTTACACTAATACAGGATATGAAATACAAGGAGTAAGTCATCCAATAAAACTTTGGACTGGTTCAACTTCTGATTACAATCAAATTTGTATGAACTACACGGCAACTACTCAATTCAGTTTTTCCGGAGCGCAGAGTGTTATGTGGGCAAGAACATATGCATCTCCCAGCAGCGTAACATGGAACCAGAGCGGAGACAATATATCCACATATTTTTTTGCTACAGGCCAGTACGAAAGATTTGCTTTGACAGCAAGCAATGTATGCGGTTCGTTGTCTGATACTTATGGGTTCAGCTCAATAGATTGTAGCGGAGGGGGAGGTTGCCTGACTTTCCAGGTTTCGCCGAATCCTGCCACGAACTCTTTAAAGATCAGCACGGTAACTCCTAATATTCCGGCTCCATGCGATCCTCAACCAACTTTACAGACCACATCAACAAACTCATTGAAAACTGCGTCTACTGCAGACAAATCGATACAGTCCGTAAGCATTTATGATAATAAAGGGATTTTAAAAATGCAACGCAAATACGCGGTTAACAATACACATGTAACGTTAAATGTGTCAAAGCTCCCGGCAGGTGTTTACTTCGTCCGTATAACTGATGGAAATTATACGGAAAGTCACCAAGTTATTATTGGAAAGTAGTTTTTATTAATTCACCGAAAAGACAAGGTTGGCAGCAGAAAAGTTGCCAACCTTTTTTGTAAAATAAAATCTTTGCAATTTTATTTGTACACTACACACTTACACTTTATTATTCTTTATTTCATCAACTATTCCCGGATCAAGCAAAGTAGTAGTATCGCCCAAATTTTCTGTTTCGCCTTCGGCAATTTTCCGAAGAATCCGGCGCATGATTTTCCCGCTTCTTGTTTTAGGAAGTCCATTTACAAATTGAATTTTATCCGGTTTGGCAATGGGGCCTATAATTCTTGCAACAGTTTCAAGAATATCCTGTTTGGATAGTTCATCTTCCGAATGTTTTTTATCTGTGATCACATATGCATAAACCCCCTGGCCTTTAATCTCGTGTGGAAAACCAACCACTGCACTTTCAACCACACTCGCATGCATATTAATCGCGTTTTCAATTTCTGCAGTTCCAATTCTGTGACCGCTTACATTCAGTACATCATCTACCCTGCCGGTAATTCTATAATTTCCGTTTTCATCTTTCAAAGCGCCGTCTCCGGTGAAATATAAATTTTCATAAGTGGCAAAATAGTTTTTGCGGCAACGTTCATGATCGCCATAAGTTGTTCTTAAAATCCCCGGCCATGGCGCTTTAATACAAAGATTTCCTTTCAGCAAACCATTTTCATCTCTTTCCGTCACTTCTTTTCCACGCTCATCTACCAAAACCGGTTGTATTCCCGGCAACGGAAGTGTGGCCCAGCTTGGCTTTGATGGAGTTACGCCGGCGAGATTTGAAATCAAAACTCCACCGGTTTCTGTTTGCCACCAGGTATCAACTATCGGGCAATTCTTTTTCCCAATCTTCTCATCATACCAGTGCCACGCTTCTTCATTGATCGGTTCTCCAACGGTTCCCAACACTTTTAATGAAGACATGTCTTTTCCTTTTAGCGGATCTAATCCATAACTCATCAGGCTTCGAATCGCCGTGGGTGCAGTGTACAAAATATTTACTTTGTATTTATCAACGATATCCCAAAATCTTCCTGCATCCGGCCATGTCGGAATTCCTTCAAACATTACACTCGTCGCACCTGCAGCGAGCGGACCATAAACAATATAACTGTGCCCGGTAATCCAGCCGATATCCGCGGTACAAAAATGAACCTGGCCCGGCTGATATTGAAAGACGTTTACAAAAGAGTAAGTCGTCCAAACCATATAGCCACCGATGGTATGAACCACACCTTTCGGCTTTCCGGTTGAACCGGAAGTATATAAAATAAACAAAGGATCTTCAGCGTCCATTTCGGTTGCCGGCATTGTAACCACATTGTTTTTTTCTATCTGCGATAAGGCATAATCCATTTCATCTTCCCACCAAAGATCTCTTCCTTTCAACATTGATACAGGACGTCTTGTTCTTGTATAAACGATAACTTTTTTAACTGTTTTGTTTCCGATTAATGCATCGTCAATTATACTTTTTAAAGGAATGTCTTTTCCGCCACGGAAAGCGCCATCACAGGTGATAATAAATTCTGCTTTCGCATCTTCTAATCTATCAGCAATACTTTGCGCAGAAAATCCTCCGAAAATAACACTATGTATTGCGCCGATTCTTGCGCAGCCAAGAACGGCGTAAGCCAACTCAGGAACCATACCCATATAAATACACACCCGATCGCCTTTTTTAACTCCGTTATTAAGAAGCATTTGCGCCACCTGGCAAACTCTTTTGTGCAATCTTGAATAAGTGACCACTCTTGTTCTTTCTTCAGGATTATTCGGTTCCCAAATAATTGCCGGTTTGTCGGCCATTGTTTCTAAATGGCGGTCGATACAATTCTCAGTAATATTGAGTTTGGCGCCTTTAAACCATTCAACTTTTGGTTCTATGAAATTCCATTCCAACACCTTATCCCATTTTTTTCGCCAATAAAAATTCTCGGCCACACTACCCCAAAATTCATTCGGGTCTTCAGCGCTTTTCTTATAGGCTTCGTGGTATTCTTCCAATGTTTTTACCTGGTAAGGATATTCCATGATTGAAATGTTTTAAAGTTTATACGTTAAAAAATTGGTTTATAAAGTTACTACGTTAATTAAAATGACAGGCAAAATAAGATTTGGTATTATTTCTTTGTTTACTGATTATTTTCTAATTTTTCTTTCTCAAATGCCTGTTGCTTTTCTAACTCCTCTCTTTTCAATACCTCGGGAATTGCCGGAACCATTGCTTTGTAAACTGCATCTTCAATAGATCCTCTTATATTTAATTTATATAAATTATCACTTCTTACTGGATTGACACGATTGCTTAAAAATACGTAAACCAAATCATATTTAGGGTCAACCCAAATGGCGGTTCCCGTATACCCTGTGTGTCCAAAAGTGAGTGGTGAGGCAAACCTTGAAGGATAAGGATGAGGATCTGTAGTGGTATAATTGTCTTTTTGAGGCTTATCAAAAGCGATGCCGCGCCTGCTGATACTTGAATTATAAGCAGTAAATAATTCTAAAGTTGAGGACTTAATATATTGTTTGCCTTTGAAGGAACCGCCATTTAAAAACATTTGAAGGATGGCGCCGATATCTTCCGCATTGCTGAACAAGCCTGCGTGGCCGGCATCACCACCAAACATCGCACTCCCCTCATCATGAACATCTGCATGCAAATGTTGAAATCTAAAATATTGATCTACTTCTGTTGGTGCAACCAAATTGGTATCGAATCGGTTTCTTGGATTAAAACCTATGGAATGAAGACCCATCGGTTTGTAAAAATATTTATCTGCATATTTATCAATCCTCAATCCTGATATGGCGCGTACAACATCTGCCATCAAAATGAAATCATTATCGCTATAAACATATTTTTCCTCCGGTAGAAGTTTGCTTTCAACAATACTTCGGTTCATTGAATCCGCATAATCCCTTCGCAAATACAAATGCTGTGCTACTCTCACATTAAATTTAGCGGATGAATCCGACCTGAAATACCGACGCGAAGGCAGGTTAGTAGCCGGATCAATTGTTTTTCTGTAAAAAACAACGTCAGGAACAAGCCTTGCCTGGTGAAGAAGAATTTTTTCAATATTAAGATTGGCTTTGTCGCTTTTTCTTACCCAGGGTAAATAAGTTCCAAGGGTTTTATCAAGGCTTAATTTTCCCTGGTCGTACAATTTCATAACGCCCAATGTAGTAGCACAAATTTTGGTTACCGACGCCATATCATAAATTGAATTCAGATTGACAGGTTCCGGCGTATCGTAATTGTAAGTGCCGTACGCTTTTTCAAATACAATCTTTCCATGCCGCGCAATTAAAACCACACAGCCGGGATAAGCCTGTCCCGCAATTCCGGCCAAAGCAATTGAATCAATATCGTGTTCCATTTGCAAACCATTCAATCCTTCCTGCTCAGGAGTTGCCAATGGCATTATTCTCTTCGGTAAAATTCCACTTCCGTATTTATATTTTGAACAAACCGTTACAGGCAAAGTGCCTTTTGCCAAAATTTTTCCTTCGAGAATATCTGCAGCCGCATTTTGAGTAGTGGAATCATCTTCATAACAAGCCACTAAATTTTTTGCATCGCAAAAGTTTTTTATTGCATAAGGATTTCCAAAATCAAATAAAATTGTTTTAGGGCTTACACTATCATTATCTAAAATCTGCCGGATAAGATCTAATGCAGCAGTACTGATACCAAATTGATTTGCGGGATAACGCTTGTAATTATGAACGCCTATTACTACTGCATTGTAGCGGCTTTTTATTAAATGAACCGTAGATAAAATTCTTGAATTATCTTCCTGGTAATCAAAATAAAACGCATCGGCTTTTAAATCGGTTTTCAATCTTGTAGAAAAAGTATTAGCACTGTCAATACCAATTCCGATGTAAGCTATTTTTTTGTTTTCATCTGTAAGCGGAAAAAATTCTTTGTCTTTATTACTTAATACGGTAATCGCATTTTCTGCAATCATTTTTTTTATTTCAGGGATTCCCTTGTTAAGATCATTGGTGAGATTATCTGTATTTATTGGCTGTGGATTAGCCATGCCATACATATATTTATAAGCAAGTACTTTTTTACATTTTTCATAAATATCATTCCAACTTAATTGATTACTGTCAATAGCTTCTTTAATTCTTGCTATTGCAGAATCAATGTTTTCAGGAAGAGAAAGAATATCATTTCCGGCGATCAAAGATTGAACCGCAATTTTACCACCGGGAAAAAATTTAGCAACGCCTTTCATATCAAGAGCATCTGTGAAAGTGAGCCCTTCAAAATGAAGTTTGTCTCTTAACAAACCGGTTACATTTTTTTTGGATAAAGAAGTGGCAGTATTGGCAGTAGAATCAATTGCCGGAATGTAAAGGTGCGCTATCATTACACTTGCAACTCCTGCTTTAAACATTCTTTTAAATGGATATAATTCAAGAGAATCAAGCTGAGCCATCGATTTATTAATTACCGGAAGATCCAAATGCGAATCAACCGTTACATCACCATGACCGGGAAAATGTTTGGCACAAGCCATCACTCCTTCATCCTGTAAACCTTTCATGTACGCAATCCCATACCGTGCTACTTTATATTTGTCTTCCCCAAAAGAACGATCGTTGATTACCGGGTTATTTGGATTATTGTTGATATCAACTACCGGAGCAAAATTTACACGAATGCCCATTCTTTTGCATTGTTTTGCTACTAATTTTCCATATTCATAAACCAAAGTAGAATCATGTATGGCACCCAGCATCATCTGGTGGTTCAATGGTTCTACACTATCTAATCGCATGCCTGCACCCCATTCAGCATCCATCGTAACCATCAAAGGTGTTTTGGCAATACTTTGAAAGTAGTTAATAAAATTGGCCTGTTTTACAGGTGTTCCCTGGAAAAGACAAATGCCTCCAATGTTATATTTCTGAATGGCTGCGGCAATGGCCGAATCATGATATACCGGGCCATTGGGTGTATAAGTGCTTTTCCGCAAAACCATTAGCTGAGCAATTCTCTGTTCATCGTTTAAGGAATTAAAAACACTGTCGGCCCAATGGGTTGCTGCTTCATTTGGTATTTGAGATAAGGCAAGAAATTTTAAAGAAGTTAGCAGAAAAAAAGTAATCAGGGTTCTTTTCATCAGAATAAATAGTTTTTGAGAATGGCGCACAAGTTAAAGAATAAACTTTTTTCTTTTGGAATTTCGATAAAAGTGAAAAGGTTTTCACAATAAATTCTTATTTATTTTTAAATGGCAAATCCGAAACCATAAATTTGTTAAATGAATATTGAAGAAATTTATAAAATTTATCAGAAATTCCCATCTGTACAAACCGATTCAAGAAACCTTCAGAAAAATGAAATTTTCTTTGCCTTAAAAGGCCCCAATTTTAACGGAAATGATTTTGCAAAAAAAGCGCTTGAACTTGGTGCAGCTTATGTAGTGGCAGATGAAGATATTGATGCGGAAGATAACAGAATCATTAAGGTTGATGATGTTTTACAAACGCTGCAACAATTGGCAAAGTATCATCGCGAGCAATTTAAAATTCCTTTTATCGCCATTACAGGCAGTAACGGGAAAACAACCACAAAAGAATTAATTCACGAAGTACTTTCCACCACTTATAAAACTTACACAACAAAAGGCAACCTGAACAATCATATCGGAATTCCACTTACTATTTTAAAAATTAAGCCTGATGCCGAAATGGCTGTAATAGAAATGGGTGCCAATCATCTTCATGAAATTGCAGGTTATTGCGTTTATACAAAACCGTTATATGGATTAATCACGAATATTGGCAAAGCACATCTGGAAGGATTTGGAGGCGAGGAAAATGTAAAAAAAGGAAAGGGAGAACTTTTTGATTATTTAAAAAATCATAATGGAACTGCATTTGTAAATACAGATGATAAAGCAGTTTTTGAATTGGGAAGCTATATTAAAACGGCCATTTATTATGGAAGTAAAAGTGAAAACATAAAAGGAAAAATTGTGAAGAACGACCCATTTATTGAGGTAGAAATTGAAGGCCCAACTTCTTTCAACATAAAAACCAATTTGGTGGGCGCTTATAATTTACCCAATGTTTTGGCGGCTACATGCATCGGGAAATATTTTAAAGTAAATGATGAAAACATTAAAAAAGCAATAGAAAATTATTACCCTTCCAACAGCCGTTCGCAACTTATCCAAAAAGATTCCAATACCATTATTCTTGATGCTTACAATGCCAATCCCGGAAGCATGAAAGCCGCAATTGAAAATTTTGCAAATATGCAGGGAAATAAAAAGATCCTGCTTTTGGGTAGCATGATGGAATTAGGGGCAGACAGCGAAAAAGAACATAAAGCCATTATTTCTTTACTTGATAAACACCAATGGGATGCTGTTGTCCTTGTCGGGAAAAATTTCAATCAAATCAAAAACAGCTACATCAATTTTGAAAACGCCGGCGAAGCAGCAAACTGGTTAAAAACAAAAAATCCGAAAAACTCATTAATACTTATAAAGGGCTCGCGCAGTATGCAAATGGAAAAAGCACTTCCCTTGTAGAACACAAAGTCGTAAATTTGCACTTCCCAAATTTTGAATGAATGCAATCTGCAAGTAATATACTTTCCATGGCTTTAAAACAACCTCTGCCTGAGGCGGAAATGGAATTGGTGCAGCATAATTCGCAAAAAATTCCCGGTTCAGTTCAATATGTCATCAACCGTTATCGAAAATCTCCGAGGATAATTTTTGAAGAGACCGGAATGTTGATTTATAACTATCATAAAGAAGATGACCAATCCAGAAATCTTGAACTGGTTTTTTGCATGGAAGGAAACCGTTATTGCAAGAAAAAAGATAGTGAATGTAATTTTTGTCAACATTCTCAATCTCATATCTGCACTGAATTAGTTGATACGATTGATGTAGCGTGTTTCAGATTTAATGCCAATCATCTTTCGCAGTTTGTAAAGGGATTAAAGACCACCTCTTTTTCAGAAAACGTTTTAGCCTTTAAACATACATCTTCTTTCAGCAAATTCCTTCCACTTTGCAGCAGAACGAGAGACATACTGGAAGAGTTGATGAATCATCACTACTCCGATAGCCTTGAAAATATTTTTATCAATGCGCAAACCCAAATGCTGTTATTATGCAATATTGAATGCATGTTTGGTGATGAAGAGGAAGGGTTTTCCTGTAAATTTTTAGCACACGAAGCTGACCGGGAGAAAATAGCACTGGCCAGAAATATTTTACTTGAACATATTGGTCAGCCCCTTACCATTAAAGAATTAAGCCGTAAAGCAGCCATCAATGAGTGTTATTTAAAAAAAGGATTTAAGGAAATGTATGGCACCACTATTTTCGATTTCTTTCAAAGTCAGCGCATGGAACACGCCAAATATTTATTATATGAAAAAGGATTTACGGTAACAGAAGTTTCTGATTCTCTTGGTTATTCATCCATCTCTCACTTTTCTACTGCATTTAAAAAACACACCGGGATTAAACCTTGCGAATTGTTATTCCGCTGATGGTCAAATCAAAATAAAAAACTTCTGTATTTGTTGCTTTACTATCAGATAAATAAGCTTCAGTGCCGAACTTTATATAAAAGGAAGGCGAAGGAAACCTCCGCCTTTCACGTTTTCCACTGCGCCTGTTAATATGCATAGGTTTTAAATTACAATACATAAAATCAGTGTTTTTCATATTGGCAACGGCTACCTGTTATATTGTAAATACAGTGCCAAAGCGAAATAATGTGAATAAAAAATTCTAAAATCAAAGCAGTTTTATTCATTCTTAACAAATTGATCAATTAATGAATATTTAGGCAAACAATAGTATTTGAGCTGAGAAAAGGGTAAAAAGCACTTATAAAAATCTTTACCTTTGCCTCCTTTTATTTTATCTGAAGGTTTATTAGTAATGAAGCAAAAATATCGTGAATATAAGCAGTTGAATCTTACTGAAATCGCTGAGGACGTACAGAAATCGTGGAAGGAAGAAAACGCGTTTGAAAAAAGTATAACGAATCGAGAAGGGAAAACGCCTTTTGTTTTTTATGAAGGCCCGCCAAGCGCCAATGGAATGCCCGGTATTCACCATGTAATTTCCAGGACATTAAAAGATTTGGTGTGCCGTTACAAAACCATGCAGGGCTTCCAGGTAAAACGTAAAGGCGGTTGGGATACTCATGGTTTGCCGGTGGAATTAGGCGTTGAAAAACTTTTGGGAATTACAAAAGAAGATATTGGCAAATCGATTTCTGTTGAAGAATATAACGCCACCTGCCGTCGTGAAGTGTTGAAATTTAAAGATAAATGGGATGAAGTAACTCAAAAAATGGGGTACTGGGTAGATTTGAAAAATCCGTACATCACTTTTGAAAACAATTATATTGAAACACTTTGGTGGTGCCTGAAAGAATTATATAAAAAAGGTTATTTATACGAAAGTGTTAGCATTCAACCTTATTCGCCCGCGGCAGGAACGGGTTTGAGTTCTCACGAACTGAATCAACCGGGCACTTATCGTGATGTAAAAGATACAAGTGCAACGGTGATGTTCTGCCTCCCCAACCCAGCCTCCCCTAGCCCCTCCAGGGGAGGGGAAATGGAACATCCTGCAATTAAGAAAATATTTTCTGCAATAAAACAAGCCGAAGTCTCCTCCCATGAAGGAGATTTAGAGGAGGCCTTTTTCCTTGTAATCTTCAAAAGAAAGATTTTCGGCTTCTTCTTTAAAATATTTTGGAATTAAAACCGTCGCCAGAATTACGTTTATTGGTAAGTGTGTATAGGGATTAAATGTTTTGACCAATGAATATTCAATATTTGCGCCAACCGTTAATCCTAAATTTGAAGGCAACGTCCATGGAGTGGTCGTCCAGGCA
>DAHXOZ010000064.1 GCA_027364635.1 bacterium
ATTCTTGATCTAATGAGCGGCATCTATAATTATCCCGATAAAAATGTATGGACGTTTGTTCGGGTATTAAATGATTCTACTGTTACCGGCTATCGCCAAACGAGCGGTTGGGCAAGAACACGAATTCTTTATTTTGCCATGAAATTTTCTAAACCTTTTTCTGAATATGGTGATAAGAATTTTTCGAAACCTGAACCTTATCATGGTTTCTGGGGAAAGTTTGATCAGTCAAAAAACTTTCCTGAACTCGCCGGAAGACAATTACGGATGTACTTTAATTTTAAAACAAATGAAGGGGAAAAAATCAAAATAAAATTTGCATTGTCACCTGTAAGCACTGCCGGCGCTTTAAATAATTTGAAAGTGGAAACGCCAGGTTGGGATTTTGAAAAAATAAAAGAGCAAGGGCAAAAACAATGGAACAAAGAATTGAATAAAATTGTGATCGACGCGGACAAAAATGAAAAAATTAATTTTTATACTGCCATGTATCATGCCTTTATCAACCCGACTATTTACATGGATGAAGACGGAAACTATAAAGGATTAGACCAAAATATTCATCAAGCAAATGGCTTTACCAATTACACTACTTTTTCTCTTTGGGACACTTATCGCGCACTGCATCCATTGTTTAATATTATTCAACCAAAACGTAATGGCGACATGATCAAATCTATGCTGGCACATTATGATCAAAGTGCAATGCACATGTTACCTATCTGGTCAAATTCTGCAAACGAGAATTGGTGCATGACGGGTTATCATGCCGTTGCTGTGATTGCAGATGCCGTAGTAAAAGGCAATACACCATTTGATCCAAACAAAGCTTTAGACGCTTGCGTAACCACTGCACGTCACAGAAGCTATGATGGCATTGGATTGTATGAAGACATGGGTTACATTCCCGTTGATAAAAACGGTACAGGCACTTCCACCACTTTAGAATATGCCTACGATGATTGGGCAATAGCGCAAATGGCAAAAAAATTAAACAGAATGGATATTTATAAAGAGTTCATTAAACGTTCTCAAAATTATAAAAATGTTTTTGATCCTTCTGTTGGCTTTATGCGCGCTCGTTTAAGCGATGGTTCTTTTATGAAAAATTTTGATCCGCTAAGCACATCCGGGCAGGGTTTTATTGAAGGAAATTCATGGAATTATACCTTGTTTGTTCCGCAGGATCCTGCATCTTTAATTCAACTAATGGGTGGCAAGAAAAAATTTACCAATTACCTCGATACGTTATTTACTATGCATTTGTCTGATCAGTTTTTTGCAGAAACAGAAGACATTACAAGAGATGGAATAATTGGTGGATATGTGCATGGAAATGAGCCATCGCATCATATTGCTTACTTGTATAACTGGACAGATGAGCCATGGAAAACACAACAAACAGTTCGGATGATTTTAAAAAATCAATATCACACAGGACCGGATGGCCTCGGAGGAAATGATGATACCGGACAAATGAGCGCCTGGTATATTTTTAGCACTGTAGGTTTTTATCCGGTAGCGCCTGGTTCGCCTGATTATCAAATTGGAAGTCCTGCAATTAATTCTGCAACACTTCATTTAGAGAATGGAAAAATATTTTCCATTGAAGCAAAAAATCAAAGTGATAAAAATGTGTTTGTAAAGAAAATAGAATTGAATGGAAAACCATTAAATCGTTTGTACATTACTCATTCAGAAATAATGAATGGAGGAAAGTTGGTGTTTTATATGTCGCCAACACACGCGTAGATGAACAATAGTAAACGAAGAAATAAAAGAGATTTTTATTCTGAAAAGGAATTCAGTTTTGTGAACTTCAAACTCATTAACTCTTAAGCAATTTATCCACTTCTATTTTAGAAATTTCTCTTATTGAATCAGCAATATGAGCGGCATCAATACCGACATACTGTTGCTGTTGTTTTTGAGAAGCATGTTCAATGATCTCATCAGGGATACCTAATATCTTAACGTCAGCTTTATAATTATGCTGATTCATAAATTCTAAAATAGCAGAACCAAAACCTCCCACTACAGTTCCGTCTTCTACCGCAATTATTTTTGAATATTTTTTGAAAACTTCATGCAACATATCTTCATCCAATGGTTTTGCAAAGCGCATATCATAATGAGCAGGATTTAACCCTTCCGGCTTTACATCTCTAATTGCTTCAGCGGCAAAATTTCCAGGGTGGCCAAATGAAAGTATAGCGATTTCTTCTCCATCTTTTAATTTTCTTCCTTTCCCGATTTCGATTTCTTTCATCAGTGTTTTCCAATCAGCTTTCACTGCTTGTCCGCGCGGGTAGCGAATTACAAATGGATTTTTTGTTGAATCCAATTGCGCAGTATACATCAGGTTTCGCAATTCACTTTCGTTCATCGGAGCACTTACAATCATATTTGGAATGCAACGCATGTACGCAATATCATAAGCTCCCTGGTGGGTTGCGCCATCGTCGCCCACAAGCCCTGCCCTATCAAGACAAAATATAACCGGTAAATTTTGAAGTGCTACATCATGAACTACCTGGTCGTAAGCACGCTGCATAAAAGAGGAATAAATATTGCAGAAAACACGCAAGCCTTGTGTGGCCATTCCTGCACTTAACGTAACAGCATGTTGTTCACAAATACCGACATCAAATGCGCGCGTGGGCATTTGCTCCATCATGTATTTTAAAGAACATCCGCTGGGCATAGCTGGTGTAACGCCCATTATTTTATCATTTTTTTCTGCCAATTCAATTATCGTATATCCGAAAACATCCTGGTATTTTGGAGGTTGAGGGATGTCAAATTTTTTCTTGAATATTTCGCCGGTGATTTTATCAAACAAACCGGGTGCATGCCATTTGGTTTGATCCTTTTCTGCTAATTCAAACCCTTTGCCTTTCACCGTTTTTATATGCAGCAATTTTGGTCCGGGAATTTCTCTCATGTCCTGCAAAGTATCAACCAGTTTGGTGATATTATGACCATCAATAGGACCAAAATAGCGGATATTCAATGATTCAAAAAGATTGCTGCTTTTACTTACCATTCCTTTTAAAGAAGCTTCAATTTTTGAAACCATCTTTCTTGAAAAGGTCTTGCCCGGGAGTTTTCCCAAAGCTTTCCAAAAATCATCCCGCAATTTATTATAGGTTTGAGAAGTGGTAATATCAGTTAGATATTCTTTTAACGCCCCCACATTCGGATCGATGCTCATGCAATTGTCGTTGAGTATAATCAACAAATTACTTTTTTCTATTCCTGCATGATTCATTGCTTCAAAAGCTTCACCCGCAGTCATGGCACCGTCGCCAATAATGGCAACATGTTGACGATCATCTTCTCCTTTATAATGGGAGGCCATCGCCATTCCTAATGCAGCGGATATAGAAGTGGAAGAATGACCCACACCAAAAGCATCATATTCACTTTCTGCCCTTTTGGGAAAACCACTCAAGCCATCTTTTTTTCTGATCGTATTAAAATTATCCCGTCGACCTGTTAGTATTTTATGGCCATACGCCTGGTGACCTACATCCCAAACTAATTGATCGTAAGGGGTATTATACACATAATGCAGAGCAACGGTAAGTTCAACCACACCAAGGCTTGCAGCAAAATGTCCACCATGAACGCTCACCACATCAACAATATACTGGCGAAGTTCATCACTTAGCTGGTGCAACTGTGTACGATCTAATTTTTTTAAATCGGTTGGAGAATTGATTTTTTGTAATAAAGGTCCGGGCGATATTTCCATTAAAAAAAATTATTAGTAAAAATACAATTTTATTAAAAAACAATGCCAGAGAATAAATTAATAAAAAAGTAATTTTTATTAATTTATCTTTTTAGAATCATTTTATTAATGAAAAGATCATTACCTGCTACTACTTTTACCGAATAAATGCCGGTTGGCCAGCTTTGAAAATCTGAAATGTTAAGTTTTGTATTTCCTTTTTCAATGGTAGAGTAAGTACTACGCATTAGCCTGCCAGAACCATCATAAATAAATAATTCCACATTTTGCCGGTATGGTGCATAAATGCTTACTTGTAACTTATCAGTTACCGGGTTTGGAAATATCTTTACCCTTCCAATTACGCTTTCATTAATTGACAATCTAATAATTTTACTATAAGAAACCTGATTGGCAACGTTAATTATTTTTAACCGGTAATAAGCAGCATTTGACTCTTTATCATCATCAGTAAATTTATAATTTACAGACGGAAAGTCTGAAGCTGTCGAATTTATTGTCTGTAGTGGAAAAAAGTTTACACCATCTATACTTCTTTCAACTTCAAAAAACCGGATTTCATTGTTATTCATTACTGACCAGTTGAGCACATTATAGTCATTAACAGTTATCCCAAAAAAATCAGTAATTGTAGTCTTCAACACAGTACAGCTTGGATTAAAAGGAGCCACAACAACTGTATCTGTAGAATAAGTAGGGCAGAATGATTGCAATTGTTGAGAAACCACATAAGTACCTGCAGAATCAACTGTTATGGAATCATTAACAGGATTAGAGACTATATGGCCATCAGTAGTGGTCCAGGTATAAACCGAACTGCTTACTGCATTGGAAACATACAAAGTAACAGGACCTGTTATTCCACAATAGAGGGAGCCATCAGATGTTGCACTTCCGGCAGCCGATTTGAAAAAATCAATTGGGGCTATAAAGTCCTTCAACTGTGAAGTAAAAGACATTGACGAACGCGATTTTACCAAAAATCTTCTGAAAGGCATATCACAACTGCTTTTTCCAACCATTGTATTTGGATCAAGGCCAAGTTTGGTAAGGTTAACAGAAAATTCCATGAATTGTCCGGGCGTATAATTAGTTACCAGGCTATTACTACCTGTAATCAATGAAAAAGCGCCAGCCCAGGTACTTGAAGAATTCTCAAGGCCCGAATAAAAGTTTCCTGAAGTTTTAGGCGTAATTCCTGCATATCCATACTGTGCTCCATTTGATGCCCCGTCAAAAGTGCCACTCCAATTGAACCCTACAGGAGTTATTGACATGGAAGCTTTATTTATCCAAATTCTTGCTTCAATACTACTTAAGGTAGAGCTGCCATAGTCGGCAGAAAAAATTATATCTCCTGGTGAAATCACATTACCCGAAGCATCAAATTTCCAGGTTGTATGGCCGGCATCTGGACCATAACCTGAAAAAGTACCTGTTGTTTTGTTAAATGAAAGATCAGTTTGATACAATTCAAAATCAAAATATCGGTCACCTGTGGTTGCATCAAAAGATACGCCTGCAAACATCCAGAGCGAATCGCTCATTGAAGGACCATCCCGCCTGATATGCATCATTGCATCGAGAATATCGTTTTTATTAGGTACAGGCTGAGTAGGAGGTGAATACCAGTTTCCGGGACTATCTCCATTCTTGCTACCTGAAAATGAAGTGGAATCATTTCCGTGATAATCACGTATAAAAGCAGCTCCCAGCAATAATTTACCATTTACCACGGAAAAGGGAGCTACGCTCATCCCACGATAAAAAGAAGTATATCTGAAAGCAGTGTTAACAGCATATTGAGCATTGATGCTTGCAGCGCCTGTGGTATCTATAACTCCAATACCAGACCATACGTCTTCTAAAAACCAGTCATCGCTCCCATCCACCCAAAAAAAATTACTAAAATAATTAGCCCTTAAATCTGCATCAACTCCAAAATTTGCGTTAATAACCGGTGTGGTAATCTGGCTGTAAACATTAGCATTAAAAAAAAGAAATAAAGTGTAAAATATCCTTTTCATAGGCCTGGATTTAAATTAATATTCCTAACCTATTACTAAACGGGAAAAAACAATTTTTATTGCAATATTTTGTATAAAAAAATGTGGAAGAATAAACCAAAAACAAAAAAAAAATTTTCAAATAACTAATTGTATATCAATAACTAAGATTTTGATCAGTCTTTTGAGTTTTTTTCTTCTGACAGTAAAAAAAAAGAAATAAAAAATTACCAAAAGAAAATTTGAGATATTCAACATCCTGCCTTATTAAATTATCAGATGGGTATTAAATATAAATCCAGTAATCAAACAAATAACTGAAATTTTTTTTCAGGCCTATTTAACATTAAAATGCAAACCCGGCTGTCAGCATAATTCAATTACCATTGCACTTGCACCGCCGCCGCCATTACATATTCCGGCTGCACCTATTTTACCATTATTCTGTTTTAAAACGTTGATCAAAGTAACGATTATTCGTGCACCACTGGCTCCTAACGGATGACCAAGAGCAACTGCACCACCATTTACATTAACTTTCGAAGCATCAAGTTTCATGTTCTGGGTATTTACTATTCCCACTACACTAAACGCTTCATTTAATTCAAAAAAGTCTATATCACTGATCTCCAAACCTGCTTTTTTTATTGCCTTCGGCACCGCCATTGATGGCGTAGTGGTAAACCATTCAGGGGCTTGTTCAGCATCAGCATAACTGAGGATTTTTGCAATTGGCTTTAACCCTAAGCTATCTGCTTTTTCTTTACTCATTAAAACCAAGGCTGCAGCTCCATCATTGATGGTACTTGCATTGGCGGCTGTTACGCTCCCTCCTTTTTCGAAGGGGGATTTCAATTCCTGAATTTTTTCAAATTTCACGTTAAAAGGTTCTTCGTCTTTCAGCATGATTACAGGATCACCTTTTCTTTGTGGAATTTCCACTCCTACAATTTCATTTTCAAATTTTCCCTCATTTACAGAAGCCTGGCTACGCTTATAACTTTCAATAGCAAATTCATCCTGCTGCTCACGCGAAATATTACATTCTCTTGCACACAGTTCTGCAGCGTTTCCCATTGCATAATCTTTATAAACATCGGTTAAGCCGTCTTTTGCCATTCCATCAATAAGAACTGAATTTCCATATTTATTACCCCAGCGAACTGCCGGAGCATAAAAAGGAGCACTGCTCATATTTTCCATTCCACCAGCAACTACCACATCCACATCACCCAATAAAATACTTTGCACTCCATTCATAATTGCTTTCATACCACTTGCACAAACTTTATTTACTGTGGTGCAACAAACATTTTCGGGAAGACCCGCATAAATTGCAGCCTGGCGGGCAGGGGCCTGTCCAAGATTAGCTTGCAAAACACAACCCATATATACTTCCTCAACATTTTCAGCCTTTATACCAGCCTTTTCCACTGCGCCTTTAATAACTGTCGCTCCTAATTTTGTTGCCGGAATATCCTTTAGACTTCCTCCAAAACTTCCAATCGGAGTACGAACTGCCGAAAGGATATAAACCTCTTTTTTTTCCATAATTTTTCGTTATATAACAAAGATAATGAAATTAAAAGCGGGCATTAAAAGGGAAATGATATCAATTCCAACAGTCGGATAAAAGGTTTATAGTTAGTATTTTTTATAAAATTCAAGGTGAGCAACTGCCAAAATCCTAAAGTGAACTATAATTTAGTAAGAAAAAAATCGGATATTTATAGCTTTGCAAAATGAAAGAAATTTTCTTTTACTTCGCATAAAATTCAATAAAAATTTTAAAGAAATGAGTGTTATTACAATGAAAAATTTTGTAACTACTATGATAGTTACTTTAGTATTAGTAGTGATTATTGCCTGGATTTGCCTGAAGTTGACTTATTAAGTTTAATTTGACAGGAAGGTTGGACAAAAACATTTGCTAAATACAAATAAAGCAGCACATGATACCGCAGGAAACGATACAGCAAATTGTTAGCAGGATTGATATTATTGAGATCATTAATTCCTTCGTAAAGCTAAGGAAAAGAGGTACCAATTATATTGGGTTGTGCCCCTTTCACAATGAAAAAACTCCTTCCTTCACCGTATCTCCCTCCAAAGAAATTTACAAATGCTTTGGGTGCGGCCGCAGCGGAAATGCCATTAGTTTTTTGATGGAGCATGAAAAGTACAGCTATGTAGAAGCACTAAAATGGCTGGCTGCAAAATACAATGTTGAGATTGAAGAAAAAGAAACAAGTCCTGAATACAAACAGCAACAGCAAGCGGCAGATAGTCTTTACATCATCAACAATTTTGCCCGGCAATTTTTTTCTGATACTTTATTTAATTCTGAAGAGGGAAATAATATCGGCCTTAGCTATTTAAAAGAAAGAGGCTTTAGGGAAGAAATAATCAGGAGATTTGAATTAGGTTATAACCCTGAAGCACGTGATACCTTTGCCAATGCAGCACTGGAAAAACAATTTAATAAAGAGCTTTTGCAAAAATCAGGATTGGTAGTTGCAAGAGAAAGCGGACTCCAGGATAATTACAGGGGCCGTGTTATTTTCCCGGTTCATAATCAATCAGGAAAAGTTTGTGGCTTTGGTGCGCGCCTCATCCGGAAAAATGATAAAGCACCGAAATATATAAATACTCCTGAAAATGAAATTTATGTAAAAAGTAAAATTCTGTATGGTTTGTGGTTTGCGCGTCAGGCAATTGATAAGTATGATGAATGTCTTTTGGTAGAAGGATATACAGACGTAATTTCACTTCACCAGGCCGGAATAGAAAATGTAGTGGCGAGTGGCGGAACCTCTTTAACGCCAGACCAATTACGTTTGATAAAAAAAATCACTTCTAATCTCACTATTTTATATGATGGCGATGCTGCGGGCGTAAAAGCAGCCTTACGCGGGCTGGATCTCGCGCTTGAAGAAGGCTTAAATGTTCAATTAGCATTGTTGCCCAACCAGGAAGATCCGGATAGTTATGTAAACAAATGGGGAGCATCTGCTTTTTCAACTTTTATTAAAGAAAATAAAAAGGATTTTATTTTATTTCAACTTGAGTTTTCTTTAGCGGAAGCCGAAAATGATACCAATAAGAAAGCGCAAATTGTAAACAGGATCGCTGAATCGATTTCCAAAATCAACAAAGCGGAAGACTTTACAAAACAGCAGGATTATATTCAAAAAGCTGCTGAAATATTAAAAGTAGATGAAGGCGGATTGCATAATCTTGTTAATAAATTTATCAGGGAAAAAATTTCAAAAGACGAAAAAAAACTTTTTCAACAGGAAAACTTTTCGCAGCAGCCAGGCGACCAAATTACAGAAATCGCTTCTGAAGACCAGGAATCACTCGATCTTATTAAGGATGAAATTTATCATGAAAGATCATTGGTAAGGTGCTTACTCGAATATGGTCTTAATGATTGGGACGATGAAAAAAAAGTGGCAGATCATGTACTGTATGATTTTATGGATGATGAGACTGTTGAAGACCCGATGCTAAAAAAAATAATCAATACTTATAAAACCTGGTACGATGAAAAACTTGAGCCAACAGCGAAAAGTTTTTTGTATATGGATGATCTTGAAATGAGTAACGCCGTTGTTCATTTAATTGAATTTCCTTATGAAGTAAGCGATGGCTGGGAACAAAAATATGAAATGGCCGTGCCCACAAGAGAAGAAAATTATAAGACAGACGTAGTATCTACGCTACGTTATCTCGAATTGAAGAAAATAAAAAAACTGATCAGTTTAAATGCTGATGAACTTGGAAAAACAAAATCTGTTGACAGGCAAATGTTACTGATTCAAACGCATACGCATTTAAAAAAAATGGAAATGCAATTAACCAGGGAAATAGGAATGGTGATTATGAAGTGATTGAATCTTTCTGAATATCTTTTGCTTAAATAAAAATCCTTATTATTTATTCGTTTACTGTTACCTCTTTAATAGTGCTGTTAGATATTTAAAATAAAACACCATCTGCAAATCTTATCAATTCTCAGATGGCGTTTCCAAATTATAATAAATAAATTCTATTCTGTTTTAAAAACCTTCTGCTTCTGCAAACTTCCTTGAAGCAGGTTTCATACTTACCACTTTTGAAGCAGTGGCTTTTGGCTTTATTTGCTCGCATATCTGCGCCTTGGTAAAACGTTGTGCACTCCATACATAATCAAGAACTACTTTTTCACCGGTTTCGTATCCCTGTTCGATTAAGAAATCCCATGAACCCTGGCGATTAAGGTCACTTACAATTTTTGATGCTTGCTTAGGAAACGCAATCCACAGTTTCGTATCATCATGTAATGCAGCACATAATTCACCAAATATTTTTTGAAGTTGTTTGGAGTTGAGTGCAAACACCAGTGCAAAATCAACTTTACGAATTTTTAAAAGTGGCGTTACATTTTTTGAAAATGAAAGTTTTGAAAACTGTTTTTCAATAGTGGAAGGAAGGCCTTGAATTAGTAAATTTTTCTCATCCTCTAATTGCAATTTTTCAAACATTGTTTGGGACATAATTGAGGCAATATTTTAAGATTAAAAAATAGTCTATAAATACCTGCACGACTCTTCCCTAAAAATGGAATAAACCGTAAAATAGTATATATGCAGTTAAGACAGGTGCAAATTTACGAAAAAAAATCTTTTCTCAGATAAAAAAACATGCGCACCTCCTGAACTCAGGTAAAATTTAACCTTCTAATTGCCTACGAATTAACGGGATGGTAATATTTCAATGCCTCGTTCATATAGGATTTCAATTTTGCAATTCTCTTGGAATCCAAAGGGTGATCACTTAAAATCTCGGGAGTTTGATTACCAGCGCTTAATTTAGCCATCCTTTCCCACAGAGGAATGGCCTCTCTTGGATTGTAACCCGCCATGGCAGCGAAAATCAATCCATAATGATCCGCTTCATATTCCTGCTGCCGCGAATTAGGGAGTAATACGCCAATTTGAGCGGAAGGAGCATAAATTGCGTTAAAAATATTATTTACCTTAGGATTTCCTTGTGTAAAAAGATCGGCTCCAAGTCCAATTCCCTGTGCAACCAATGCTTCACTCATCCTTTCCTGCCCATGATGCGCTACAGCATGTGTTATTTCATGGCCCAATACAATAGCCAATCCTGCTTCGTTTTGTGTAATCGGGAGCAATCCTGTATACACAACTACTTTTCCACCCGGCATGCACCACGCATTTACTTCCTTACTATCAACAAGGTTAAATTCCCATTTATATCCCGCCAGTTCATTAGACAGGCCTTTTGAAGCATAATATTTAGTAATTGCAGCAGCAATACGGCTTCCAACACGCTTAACCATTTCTGCATCCTTGTTTGAAGAACTGCTTACCACCTTATTCTGTGAAAGAAAGGTTTGATATTGAGTAACCGCTTCGGTTTGCAAAGAAGATTCAGGAACAAGAGACAACTGTTTACGGCCCGTTATTGCGTTTTTTGTACAAGCTGAAAGAAAAAGGCCTGAGCCAAGTAAGAGAATTAAGAATTTTTTCATACGCATATTACATTTATTTATTTCAATAAACAATTGATGTACCAAAAATTATTTTATTACTTGAAGAGATGCTTTTAAGACTTAAAGAAGTTGCTAAGGAAAAGTAAAGATTAAAATTCTTTGCGGTTAGATTTTCTGCGATCCCGGTGTTTTAAGATGGGTACCCTGCCTTCGTTACCTTTTAATAACCGGCTGATATTTTTTTGGTGAGTGAGCAGAATTAAGCCCGCTACTGCCACCGCAAATACGCGATAAAAAACTTCCTGTTCATTGTATATCCACAATACACAGATAGGAAGCGCTACACCTGCAAGAATTGAACTTAAAGAAACGTAGCGGGTTAAATAAAGTACAAGAAGAAATACGCCAACACAATTTAACGCTACAATTGGTTGAATAGCCAGTACCATCCCAAATAAGGTAGCTACACCCTTCCCACCCCGAAAGTCAGCCCATACAGGATAAATATGTCCAATAACAGCCGCAAGGCCTAATCCAATCATAAGGTTGGTGCGATCCAATTCATTGGTAAGATAATAAGGGAGCAAATTGTAAAGAGAAACCGCCAAAATTCCTTTAAGCATATCACCAATCATAACGATGGTACCGAACTTTGGGCCAAGTACCCTGAAGGTATTAGTAGCGCCCATGTTCCCGCTGCCATATTCACGTATATCAATATTGAAAAAAACTTTACTAATAATTATTGCTGTTGGTATAGAACCAATAAAGTAAGCCAGTATAATTAAAATAAATTCTTTCATAATTGATGTATAGTTCAAATCATGGGGTAGCAAATATAGCATTAAATTGATCTGTTTGGCCCTTAAATTTGCTAAAAATTTATGTCAATACTTCTCAAATAAAATTGCTGTCCAATCTCCCAGTTGCTTAGATTTAATTTTAACAAAACCCTTTTCTTCAAAAATACTCTTCATTTCTGTTTCATCGCTAATAAGAAAGCCCGAAACCAATAAAAGGGAACCGGTTTTTGTAATTGAAGATATTAAGACCGCTTCATTTTTAAGTACATTCAAATTGATATTTGCCAATACAATATCTGCTACATCAATTCCCAACAGGTTGCCTTGTTGTTTCAATATTATTTTTTGGCAATTGTTTGCTTCTACATTTTCCTGAGCATTTTTTATGCTCCATTCATCATAATCAACACCTACCATCTTTGATGCTCCGCATTTTTCTGCAAGTATTGCCAATACTCCCGTTCCGGTTCCAAAGTCAACAATAGTTTTGTTTGTAAAATCAATCATTTCCATCAACTCAATCATTAAATGCGTTGTTGCATGATGACCGGTTCCAAAACTCATTTTTGGTGTAATGATCAAATCATGTGTTACATTATTTATTGCTTCATGAAACGAAGGACGGATGGCAACAAAATTGTTTATAACCACCGGCTGTAATCCGCTTTCCCACTGTTGATTCCAATTTTCTTCTTCAATAATATTTTTTGTAAAGCCGGTTTTCCCATGAAAAATTTCTTTTAGTTTTTGTTCATCAAAATCTTCTTCAGTAACGTATGCATTCAACCAATTATTTTCTTCTTCGAATGCATAATAATTATTTTCTGAAAGGTGTGCGATCAGGATATCTGATTCTTCTGAAGAATTAATTTCTATTTGTATTTTGAAAAATTTTTTCATAAAAAAAGCCTGTAAAATTATTACAAGCTTTTAAAAATTTATTAATTAAATATTAACGGTCATTCTGAGATCTGTTTTGCGGAGCCGAACTCTGTTCCGGTTTAGGTAGCAAAGCTTTTCTGCTCAGTTTAAACTTGCCGGTTTTTGGATCAACACCGATCAATTTTACTTTTACTTTATCACCTTCCTGGAAAACATTGTCCATATTTTCAAGCCTTTTCCACATAATTTCTGAAATATGCAGAAGTCCTTGCTTACCCGGTAAAAATTCTACAAAAGCACCAAACTCTTTTATTCCTTTCACAGTTCCTTCATAAACATCACCTACTTCGGGTACAGCAACGATGCTATTTACCCACGCAACCGCCTGATCCAAACTTTCTTTATTAGCAGAGAAGATACTTACTTCACCAGTTTTACCCACTTCAGTAATATTAATGGTTGCACCGGTAGTTTTTTGAATTTCCTGTATAATTTTACCTCCCGGGCCGATCACTGCACCAATAAATTCAGAATCAATGATCAGTTTTTCCATTCTTGGGGCATGTGGTTTTACATCGGCATTATGTTCAGGTATGCATTTATACATTGCCTCTAAAATATGCAATCTTCCTTTCTTTGCCTGGTCAAGTGCCTGTCTCATTACATCCATACTTAATCCGTCCACTTTTATATCCATCTGTACACCACAAATTCCATCTCTTGTACCAGTAACTTTAAAATCCATATCTCCCAAATGATCTTCATCGCCAAGGATATCCGAAAGAATTGCGAACTTGTCTCCTTTAGAAATAAGCCCCATTGCAATTCCACTTACATGTTTTTTAAAAGGAACACCGGCATCCATAAGCGCCAAGGAACCTGCACAAACTGTTGCCATTGAAGAAGAGCCGTTACTTTCCAAAATATCACTTACCACACGTACCGTATAAGGGTAATCTGTTCCAGGCATTATTTGTTTTAATGAACGCATCGCAAGATTTCCATGTCCTACTTCACGTCGTCCAACTCCACGCATCATTTTTACTTCTCCTGTTGAAAAAGGAGGAAAATTATAGTGCAAAATAAATTTAGAATAGTTACTGGTAGCTGCACTCTCTACTAATAATTCATCAAGAGGAGTTCCGAGGGTAACTGTAGTTAAAGATTGCGTTTCACCACGGGTAAACAATGCAGATCCATGTGGAGAAGGAAGAATATTTACTTCCATGGTTAGAGGCCTTATTTCTTCAAGTCCACGACCATCAAGGCGTTTTTTTGTTGAAAGGATCATATCGCGTACCACATGATATTGCAATTCACCAAAATAATATTTAATTAATCCTTTATCCTCATCCGGAAGCTCTTCACCCAGATACTCTTTAATCTCTTCAAGTAATTTATCAAAAGAAACCTGCCGTTCATTTTTAGAAGTAGCAGACGAAGAAATTTCAAGCATTTTATCTTTGGCAAAAGCGGTTATCTTTTCGTTCAGTTCCTCATTTCTATGCGGCCTTGTATAATCACGTTTTGTTTTTACACCTACTTTGTCTCTTAATTCTTCCTGAGCTTTCACCTGTATCTTAATAGCCTGGTGAGCCACTTCAATTGCCTTTATCAAATCTTCTTCCTGGCATTCTTTTCCTTCACCTTCCACCATCATAATGTTTTTATCGGTGGCAGCAACCAGGAATTCCAGGTCAGCCACTTCTAATTGGCCGCGCGTTGGATTAACGACAAACTCGCCATCCACTTTTGCCACTCTTACCTCAGAAATAATCTCCTGGATAGGAATATCTGAAACTGCTAATGCAGCCGACGCCGCAAGGCATGCCATCGAATCCGGCATTATTTCAGAATCGCTCGATATGAGAGAAATCAGTACCTGCACATCACATAAATAATCCTCAGGGAACAAGGGCCTTAAGGCACGATCAACTAACCTGGAAGTTAAAACTTCATAATCATTCAATCTTGCTTCTCTTTTGAAAAAAGATCCCGGGATCCTTCCCGCAGAAGCAAATTTTTCCTGGTAATCTACGATTAAAGGGAAGAAAGATTGCCCTTCTTTTGGTTCCTGATTAGCTACAACCGTTGCCAGCAGAATACAATTACCCAGGCGCACGGTAACTGCCCCATCAGCCTGTCGGGCCATTTTACCCGTCTCTATCGTAACTATGCGGCCATCGCCGATATCAAAAGTTACATTTATTGGATTTGGAGTATTCATCTTATTTTTTTAATTACTTTAAAAAAAAGTATTCCCAACCGTATTATTCAGTTGGGAATGCTTAAAATATCATTTACAATAAAGATTATTTGCGGAGTCCTAACTTTTCAATTAATGCACGATATCCACTTAAATTATGTTTGCTTAAATAAGCTAATAAACTTTTTCTCTTACCCACCATTTGCATTAGTCCGCGCTGTGTACTGAAATCTTTCTTATTAGTACCTAAATGCTTGGAAATATGGTTGATCCTTTCGGTCAAAATTGCAACCTGTGCTTCGATAGAACCTGTATTCGTGGCACTGCCACCAAATTCGGAAAAGTATTTTGCTTTGCTTTCTGAAGTTAAATAAGCCATCTTTTTTCAAATAATTTTAATAATTGGGTGCAAATGTACTATTATATTTTGATTTTTAATAAAGGTTAAATCTTATTTTTTTGAAAAAAATTCGGTTAAAAAAACATGTTTAAGTCGATTTCCCGTTCAAGGTTTTAAGGTTCAAAGCATATAAAGCAATAAACACCAACCCGAAATAATTGTTGAAAGATGTTGCTCCAACGGCAATCAGAT
>DAHXOZ010000065.1:0-5017 GCA_027364635.1 bacterium
CTAAAAGGTCTTACTGCAAGGGGATTTTTCTTTAAAGTTATTATTTTCAAAACACAAGCACTCTTGTCGGGATACTTTGTAGTAAACCAACCAATAAATAAGATTTTTATTTTCTGCAAAAGTAATTTTATTTCAACGCTTCCTTAAGTTGATCATTATTTTCCAAAGAAGCAGGTCTCTGATTTTCAACAAAATACATTTCAATTTTTCCTTTATTTTTTGCTGCTTTTTTTCCGCGGTAAGTGCAATGGTATTTTTCTTTTACCAGTTCGTAAGTGGTGTGCGAAATATTTATTTTGTTGGCTTCACTGTTTTGTTCCATCCGTGACGCGGTATTTACCGTATCTCCCCAAATATCAAATGCGAATTTTTTATCTCCTACAACTCCTGCCACAAGCGGCCCCGTATGAATGCCAATACGGATATCAAAATAATCATTTCCATCGGTCCCTGTTCTGAAAGCTTTTATTGCTTCTAAAATTTCCATTGCTGCATCCACAGCATTTACAGCGTTATGAGAGGTAGCATCGGGCACGCCGCTCACACACAAATAAGCATCACCAATGGTTTTAATTTTTTCCATCTTGTATTTGGAAATAATCCCATCAAACTTTGTAAAGCAGGTATCGATAAGATTTACCAGCTCTTCTGGCGTGAGATTTTCACTCTTGCTGGTAAAGTTTTCAAAATCTGTAAACATTACCGTTGCTATTTCATAACTTCTTGGCTTGGTACGGCCGGTTTGTTTCAATTCATTGGCCACATCTTCAGGCAAAATATTTAACAGCAGATCATCTGATTTTTTCTTTTCAACCTGGAGTTCATTCGTTCTTTCTTTTACTTTGTTTTCAAGCTCATTGTAGAACAAAGCATTTTCTATCGATACTGCCATTTGTCCTGCCAGTAATTTTAAAACGGCAACGCCTTTTACTGTAAATGCTCCGGAGGTAAGATCGTTGGCCAGGTAAATTACAGCCTGAATTTTGCCCATATTCATCAACGGAATACAAAGTATAGACTTGCATTGATTTACTTTTATAAAATTATCGTTGCTAAAAAGTTCGCTCTTACAGGCGTCATCCAAAATAACTGTTTCCTGTGTAAGGTAAACATAGCTCACTACCGATTCAGCCAACAGGTCACTTCCGGAAACAAGAATCGACTGTAATATTTTTATCTCATCATTATCTGCTCTAATCTCTGCTTCAATAAATCTTTCTCCATCTTTCTCCATTACCAGGAAACCATTTTGGGCTCCGGCGTTTTCCATTATGATCTGCATCATTTTTTTCAAGAGCTTGGGTAAAATGATTTCTCCTGAAAGAGTAGCAGAAGCTTTCAATACGGTCTCAAGATCAACATTTGTGTTCTGGAGTGTGGATTGTTCATCCAATTGACTTTGCCATTCAGCGGCTCCTCCTCCTCTCAATTGAATATAATGGCTTTCCATTTGCTTCAATTTTGCTACAGCACCCCAACGTTTATAAACACGATAAGCATTTTGTAAATAGAAATTTGCCAGCAAGTCCTGTTTGGTGTTCATAAAAAAACGCCCTGCTCTTTCCCATGTATAAGCAAGATCACTTGTGATGTTAATTTGTGTAGCAGCTTTTAAAGCTTTGTCGTATAAAATTTTTGCTTCTTCATTATCTCCCTGCAGGTATTTGTATTCGGCTTCCAGCAAAAATATTTTGTGACTGTAGTCTGCAGGACAATATTTTTCGTATTTTTTTATTTCTTTGATATCTTTTTTAACCTGCTTAAGCACCGTTTTTTTAGATGGCGAACTGGGTGCAATATCAGTGATGATCAGAGAACGGTAGAAATAAAATAAAGGATATAATGTAGTGCCTTTCACGCTTTCCTGGTATTTTTCAGCCAGGGGTATATACTTTCTCGCATTATCCTGAAGGTTAAATATTAATGCGAGATGAAGTTTCTGTAAGTATAAATTTTGAAAATAGATCTCATTACTTTTAGTTACATCAGCAAGGTCCATTTCTGACTCATCGAATATTTTTCCTGAAAGAACATCCGGATTTTCAGTTTCTTCAACAAGGTTTGAAATAGATTGGTGGAACAGCCGTAATCTTTTGAGGGTAAGGTCTTGCTGAAATTTTTCAATTTTCAATTCCAGCATTTCTGCTTTTTTGGCAAGATCAGCCAAAGGATATCCCATGATGTATAACTGGTAAACCATATTATGGGCTGCATAAGAAGTGTATTCATTATCTCCGGATTCCAAACCGCTTGTAAATGCTTTTTCAAGATCATGGATAGTGTCAGTAATCGGAACTCTTCGATGATCAAGAAATAAATTTTTGGTTGCAATAATAGAGGCGACTAATTCCTCAGCGTGAATTTTTTTTGCCAGGTGTAAAGCTATTTCGCCAAAACTAATTCCCTTGTCTATTTCATTTAAAAAAACACTTAAAATATATCCATAAGCAGCGAAACTAAAAGGCGACTTGCGGGATAACCCATGTGTTATCGTTAGCCGGATCATCTTAAAAGCCAGCAGCGGCACAAGATTGGGTACAGCAAAAAAAGAAGCGGAAGAAATATCAGATAAAATGCGCATGGCTGCATTTTTTTCCGGGTCTTTCATTTCCGGTAAACTATTATAGTAATCCATTGACTTGTTGCGCAGCAAAAACTTTATTTTCACCAGGTCTTTCATTACTTCAAACTGTCGTGGTTTCAGTGGAAGTTTAATTCCCATTTTCCTAAGGATATCCAAGCCAAGTTTTACTGCTTCGTAGGGTTTGTTTTGAGCGATCAGTTTTTTAATATCGATCTCGTAGCCTTTTACTGAATCAATTAAAGATTGGCTATGTTTTAAAATGTTACCAACATACAGATCGACTTTTTTATAATCACCAGAGAGATAAGCTGCCTCTGCGGCATTGGTAGTAAGTTGTAAAATAAAATTATATTGATCAGTCCAATCCTTTTCATCTAATATCTCGAGCCCTTTTTCAAAATAAAATAAGGCTTGCGGAAAAGCAGTAGAGGCCATAGCTTTGGTTCCGGCCTTTAAATTTAGATTGGCGAGATTATCTTTTTCTTTTTTCTCAACAATTTTGTTAGCACCAAGATTCCATTGCTTTACGAGGTCAAATAATTTTTCATCCAGTTCGCTTTCATTATAGCTTGGGGTTAACCGTTGCCCGTTGATAAGATGCATTTCCGATTTTTCATCATTAGGAATTAATGAATAAATGGCCTGTTGAATCCGGTCGTGAGCAAACTTGTAATATCCATCTGAAACGATTATTAATCCTTCTGTAATAGTAAGATTTAATAAATTCTCAACCGATCTTTCACTTATCTGTTTTATAACAGATAAGTTTCTTTTTGTAAAATTATTGCCGATGGTGGAAGCAGTTTTTAAAAGGTCAAGTGTATCCGCAGGAAGTTTTAAGATGAAAGAAGTCATTAATTCAACCACGTTACCTGATACATTCATTTGCAAAATCAGGTCTGAATTAAATTGCCATTTTAATGAATCAAAATCAAAATGTAATAATCCTTCGTCGAAAATTGATTTCAAAAATTGCCTTACATAAAAAGGATTCCCTTTTGTTTTGCTGAAAATAACCTGCGAAAGCAAAGAAATATTTTCCTGTTTAGTGAGCAGTGTATCACTAATGAGTGAATAAACATTTTGATAAGAAAGATCATGCATTTCCATTTCTTCAAATGGCACATGATCCTCTTTTAATTCCATAATTTTCTTATGGAGCGGATGCTTTTCATCAACTTCGTTTTTGCGGTAAGAGCCAACGAGCATTGCATAATCAATATCCCGGTTTTCGGTAATGGTTTTAAACAAATTGAGTGATGAAGGATCGGCCCATTGAAGATCATCCACAAAAAGCACCAGGGGCGAATCTTTATCGGCAATACTTTTAAAGAACCTGATGAATTCATAGTTAAACCGGTTTTGAGCTTCCAGGCCTTTCAATTCAGAAACTTCTGCCTGCTTACCAATAAGGTTTTCTATTCCAGGCATAAATTGGGTCAGAATTTTTCCTGAATTTCCGATAGCCTCTCTAATTTTTTTAGTCCACTTTGCCTGGAATACTTTGTCTCCGGCAAGTATTAATTGTACCAATTCGTTGAAAGTCTGAACGAGCGTTGTATAAGGTGTGTCGGAACTTATTTGGTCAAATTTTCCTTTTAAGAAAATTCCTTTTTTCTGTATAACCCAACTTTTAAAATCCTCTACTAATGAAGATTTACCGCTGCCTGAATTTCCTGAAATGAGTAAAATTCTTTTTTGGCCCTGGGCACAATCTTCATATAATGCATTAAGCTCTTTTATTTCTTTATCTCTGCCATATAGTTTATTGGAAAAATTTAGTTTCCCGGAAAAATCCAATCCTGCGATTTTAAAACCTTCGGCTATTAAATCATCAATTTTTTTGTTTTCATTAAATTGCTTTAAACATTTTTCCAAATCTTCTTTTACCCCGAATGCGGATTGGTAACGATCTTCAGCGTTCTTGGCCAATAACTTCATCGTAATTTCGGAAAGAAGCTGTGGCAATTGGGGGTTTAACTGACTGGGTTTTGGAGGTGTTTTGGCGATATTGGCATACAGCAATTCCAACCTGGCTTCACTATCAAAGGGTAATTGGTCAGTAAAAAGGCGATAGAAAATTAATCCAAGAGAATAAAGGTCTGCCCGTTGATCGATTGCATGGTTGATCCTTCCTGTTTGTTCAGGTGCAATGTATTTAATTGATTCGATCTCTTTTTCCCCGAGAGAAGTAATTCCTTCTTCAAAAACATTTCCTTCTGTAGCTAAAGCTAAATCAATCAGGTATATTTTATTGGTTGATTGTTCGACAAGAATATTTGAAGGATGGATACGCCGGTGGAAAATATTCTCCTTATGCAGACTGGCAAGCGCTGAAGCAATGTCTGTGGCCAGATGCAGTTGCTGCTGTAGCGTTAATTTTTCTGTTGTAAGAAGTTTGTTAAGATCTTTTCCTTCAATGTATTCCAGCAC
>DAHXOZ010000065.1:5025-8335 GCA_027364635.1 bacterium
GCTGCAGTTGCTGCTGTAGCGTTAATTTTTCTGTTGTAAGAAGTTTGTTAAGATCTTTTCCTTCAATGTATTCCAGCACCAGTGCTTCATGACCCTCTATTTTTTCCCGTTTATAAGCTTTTCTGATATTGCTACTCTTCAATTTGGAACACAGCGTAAATTCGTTATCCAGTTGCGCCACTATTTCCTTGGTAGCAAATTCTTCTTTTAAAACTTTCAGGCATGAAGGTTTACTTAGCCCGTTCTTACCGGATTTTATAATTATTGACTCAAAACCATAATGAATAACATTCGCATGATCTATATTCTTTATCATTTACAGGTGTTATTAAATGGTTATAAAAGTTTAAACTTTATTTTTTTTAAAGGCGTCTTCAGCAGGCTGGCAAATTGGTTGTTCGTTATATCGGTTTATATGAAAGTAAATAAACTTTTGAAAAGATTCTAAAAATAATCTAATTCATATTTTTAAAATATTTACTTTTAAATAACTATTCTGTCAATTTCATTCTGAAAAACTGCAGGAATTTTCTAAATACTTTTAAAATGATCAACCAAAACCCATTAACACTTCTTACTCCTGTAAGGGAGGATCGATTTGAAAAATTAAATCAAATTCTTGAAAGATTTAAGGTTGGGCTGAATCATGGATTGAATGAAAGATTTAACCAGCTTGGAACGCTGCATTACGCGCGCTGGTTCGTTTTGCAGCAAAGCTCTTTTCGCGATAAAACTGCGTTTACTGTACCGGTGCGATTGGTTTTTTCTTCCAATTTTGATGGAGATATTGAAGCACATGCAACGGGCCTGGTAACCGTTTTCCCTGAATATTTTGATGAATTGTATGAATGCTGTGAGGGATACCCTGAGCCCGGCGACAGAAATACAGAAAGCAGGAAAAATTACCTTTTGAAATGGGAAGTAAAAACCACCGCTTTTTATGTAGGTGCGCCAGGAAGAAGCCTTAAGCAAATAAAACAGGAACAGGAGTTGAAGAATTTTATGTGGAAGAGTATCGACAAAAATAAATGGGATGGCATGTCGGCAGTTCAAATAAAAAATGCGCTTAAAGAAGAAGTATTTAAACATCCTGAATTTGAATGGGCAAAGAAACCTGAACCTACCAAAACTACCAACTGGCCCGGGTTAATATTGATGGGATTAATTATGCTGATATTGTTGCCGGTAATTCTTATTTGGATTGTAGTGCTTCATTTTTTTTATGAACGAAAAGATAAAAATTGTTATGATAAACGCAGCCAATTGAATGACGATTTGGTTCGCCGGCTGGAAGCTTATGAAGACCTTATCAATCAAAATCAATTTACCCAGGTGTTGGTAATGAAGCCTGGAAAAGTGAGGCTGATCACGGTTCATGCATTGATGTTATTTGCCAGAACATTGATAAAGAACGCGTTTGTAAAAGGAAAACTGATGGGAATTCCAACGATTCATTTTGCACGATGGGTGTTGATCGATAACAACAAGCACATGATGTTCTTCAGCAATTTTGACGGAAGCTGGAACCAATATCTCTGCGATTTTATAGATAAATCCGGTTGGGGGCTGACGGGTATTTTTAGTAACACAGTCAATTTTCCGAAAACAAGATTTTTGTTTACCGGTGGCGCCTATGACGAGGAACATTTTCTTGCATGGAGCCGTGGTACTCAAATTCTAACCCAGGTTTGGTACAGCGCTTACCACGATCTTTCCATAAAAAATATTGTGAATAATACTTTAATAAGAAACGAATTAAGCAAAGACCTTTCTGAAAAACAGGCGCAACTTTTCTTAAAAAGATTTTAAAACAAACCATTAATGGAACAACTTGAACTTTCAGAAATACAAGGATTTCTTGTGAGGGATTATAAGGAGATGCCCTTTTCTAAATATTTTCTTTTACAAATATCAGATGCCGCAAAAGCGAAATATTTTCTAAAAGAGATTTCAAAAAAAATTACTTCAGTAGCTTCTGCTAACCAGGAATATTATTTGAATATGGGCTTTACCAGTGCCGGATTTTCCGCTTTGGGTTTACATCAAAATAACGTGCATTCTTTCACCAGGGAATTTCGTGAAGGTATGGTAACGCCTCACCGGCAAAGGCTTTTGGGCGATCATGACAGTAATGATCCTCAAAACTGGAATTGGGGCGGCCCTTCGAATGATGCAATTCACCTGGCGCTGATGCTATTTGATTCCACTGAAGAAAACCTTAATCGCCACTCGCAACAATTGCTTGATGAATTTGAAGAAAAGAGCCTAAAAGCTGTACACGTCCTTAACGCAGAAACATTTCCTGATGACAAAGAACACTTTGGTTTCAGGGATGGTATTTCACAGCCAAGCATTATCGGTAGTGGAGTTACCGGTTTAAAAATAGATGATATTAAACCTGGTGAATTTGTGCTCGGATACCGGAATGAATATAACGTGCACCCTGACACGCCGTTGATGAAGGAAGCGCAGGGAAATATGTCGATGCTTCCAAATGATCCGGATGGATCGGGCCAAAAAGACCTTGGCCGAAACGGAACTTATTTTGTGCTTCGGCAATTGAAAGAAGATGTGGATGGCTTCTGGAATTTTTTAAATGAAAAAAGTAAGAATGAAGACGGGAGTCTCAATCCTGATGAAAGCACAAAGCTGGCTGCCAAGATGATGGGAAGATGGCCAAGCGGTGCGCCACTGGTAAAATTTCCTGATAAAGATCCGGGTGTGTTGACTGACGATAATGATTTCGTTTATACAGAAACAGATAAGCTTGGACTAAAATGCCCTTTTGGTGCGCATACCCGCCGTACCAACCCGCGCGATAATTTTGAAGAAACCGGTCCGGCAGAATCTTTGAAACTTACAAGAAAACATCGTATTATGCGAAGGGTTCGTTCTTACGGAGAAAAGTTTGTTGGTTCTGCAACGCAACACACACCCGTAGACGAAGTTGGGATTTTGTTTGGATGTTTTAATGCAGATATCAACCGGCAATTCGAATTTATACAATATACATGGGCGAATTATCCAAAGTTTAAACAACTATACGCCGACCCTGATCCATTCATAGGTGTAAAGGAAAATCCACCTGAAGGTGTAGTTCAGCAATTTACCATACCGATGGAAACACACAACAAATATGTGGATGGATTAAAAAGTTTTGTAACAGTAAAAGGTGGCGCCTATTTCTTTTTCCCTTCTTTGAATGCGCTTGAATATTTAAGCACGATTTGATTATAGTAAACAAAGAAAAAAAGCAGATTTTTATTTTTGCAAGCGTTAGCCTTCTTAAGATAAATATTCGCTGACTTTG
>DAHXOZ010000065.1:8434-15538 GCA_027364635.1 bacterium
TATAGTAAACAAAGAAAAAAAGCAGATTTTTATTTTTGCAAGCGTTAGCCTTCTTAAGATAAATATTCGCTGACTTTTTGCTGTATAAATTTCTGCACGCCATTCCAGGTTTGATTTTTAAGGCTTACAGGGTCTTCACTTTCCTCTGCATCTGCGAAATAAATGAGCGCTTGTGGCACAGAAATTAATAAGTTTTGACTGGCATATTTCTCTTCATGAAAACGGATAAAATCTGCAATCGAAAAATGATTTAAAAGTTCGGCTACATCCCAAAAATCTTTTTTTCTGCCTCGCCCTAAAATGGCCTGCACTTTCATGGCAATAATATCTTCTGTTGAAAAAAAACGTACACCCTCTTGTTCTCGCAGCGGCTTGATAATCGGATGAGGATGACGAACGATGTCTATTTTTACATTGTCAATAAAACCAAAAATGCCGAAGCGCGGCGCTTTTTCTTCTTTAATAAATTTTTCCCCGAATTTATTTTTTAGGGCATTTGTCAATTCATCATTTTCAAATGGTTTGTTAGAAAACAAATCAAGATCAACGGATTTGCGATGACCATATAAAAGAGACAACGCGGTGCCTCCCACCAATGAGAAGCCTTTTAATTCAGGCATTACCATCAACTCTCTTAATACGGAAAAAGTCCGGGGTTCAACTGTCTCAATTTGTAGCATCTGAATTCAGTTATAGGTTTGTTGATTACAGCGCTTGCCAAATACATTCTTGTTTCGGGTAAAAATTTGGTATTCAGTAAAACTTCTGTAACTTTTTCGTCGCCATAATGCCTGCGGCAATTACGGATGTCTTCTACATCTCCGCGTTCGAAGACACGTTCAATTACAAAGTTGGCTTTTGTATCGTAATTGATTTTTTCAAAATCTACATCCCAAAAAATGCGTTTATTAAATACAGGTTTTAATTTATCAGCCATCATGCAAAGGTATTACTGATTTGTCTTTCTTCAATAAATCTACCTGCCCGATAGCAGCCAAACAAAAAATACAAATTTTTAATTTTGAAGAGAATTATTTTTCAAATGCATCTGCTATCACTTTTGTATCCATAAAAACCTGTACATGAATTATTTTTCCATCTTTTAAAGTAAATGCCTGCACCCAATCTGCGGCATAAATTTTTCCTGTCGGCTTTACTTCTGCTTCATCATGCCCGATTACTACTACGGTGTCTTCATTGGTACAAAATTTTTGAGGGACAAACGATTTCATATTTAAAGTGGCATGTTGGATCTCAAACATTTTCATCACTTCTTCAATGCCTGTAAAAGTTCCGGAAAAAGGAATGAAAGGTGCCCCGGCTCTTATCCATACTACATCCTTATCAAATGAAGATAAAACAGCAGGAATATCGCCTGCTGCAAAATCACTGTACATCTGCTGAATTACCTGTTGGTTGTTGTTTTGCATATTGATTTAAATTTGTATCGTTAAAAAATGTTTCATCTGTCCTTGGTTCCTGTGGTGAAATCATGTTTTGCTCATGCCGGAACGCGCTCATCTTTTCATAAATTATTTTACGTGATCTGTTGAAATTCCCTATTGGCCGGTGTTCCGGAAGTGAATGCCACACATTAAAAGAAAGATCTTCTCCAAATTTTCTTTGTTCAGGCGTATCAAAAATTTGCTTGGGTATTCTGATGGTAGCTAATTTTTGAAAGGGCGAATTCCATTCTTTCGTAGGGTCTTCAACCGGCATCTTTTCAGCATCCGTTTGAAACTGGACACAGAAATCATAAAAGATTTCAGTTTTCAATAAAGTTTCCTGCATTTTTAATCGTAAAAAATCAGGATTATTATTAGCCTGCACACAAGAGAGGTCGTTATCTTTAGAAGGGAAAACTGCATATTTAACCGCCCGGGTTTCATCTCCAAAACGATAAGGAACGGTGCTGAAATAATCGAGTTCAAAAGGATGATTGCATTTAATTTTTGCTTTTGCTCCGTTCAAAAAAATGGAAGCATTTTTAAAAATGTAGGGGATTTTTTTTAAGACAGGGCCTTGTAAAGGCAGCATAGTAACTACTTGTAGTACATGGTAAAAATCTTTTACGTCTTTGGCAACAAAATTTTTGGTGTTCATTAAAATAAAATCCTGATTGATGCATTCTAAATTTTCAAGTGGAATTTTTTCCCCGGGCACATTCATTATTTTAATCGCAAACCCTCTTAAATCTTTTTTATTGTCGTCCAAAGGTTTTGTATTGCCATTTGAAAACCTGATCCATGCGGGAAAAGATGTTTCTTCTTTAAATAATCCTATTTTTAATCTTTCCGGAAGATTTTTTTCAATGATAAATTCCGCTTTTACGCAACCATTCATCTTTGGATGAATTTGACGCAATTGCTTTTTGTTTTTATAAAGCCGAAGCATCTGTTCCTGTAAAAGTGTAACAATTTTATTCGCTGTTTCTACTTCACCTTCTTGAGGATATTCCTTGCCAGGCAAAGGTTTTTCTTTTGAATCACTTGTGATCATTAATTTTTTTTAATTTTTAAAAAAGAAAAATTCCCGGTATTAAATTTAGGTGAGCGCGTTTTTTAGAGGAAGAAAGGATTTTAATCAAAGTCTAATAATTGTATGAATTTAGTTAATTTTATTATCTTTAATTAATCCTCGAAAAACCTTCCTGCTTTCCTTGTTATAAATAACCATCATTTTATTTTTATGAATAAGATTTTTTCAGAACAAAGCGACTGGGATGAATTGTTGGATTACATTTCCGATAAGCAACTAACCCCCATCATTGGTAAGGAAATGTATAAGTTTAAAAAAGACGATCTCCTTATCCCGATTGATCAATATTTATCGGGGCAAATACTTACTTCTTTCCGGGTAACGGATCAGCCGGACTTGTCACTTTCTAAGGCGGTTGATTATCTCGTGATGGAAAAAGAAGTTGATTGGATGGACATCATGAGGAAATTAAAATTAATGGTGAAAGACATCAATTTTGAATTTCCGTTGCTGGCTGAATTCCTGGGTATTTCCGATTTAAATTATTTTATCAACACAGCCGTTTATAATAATGTGCTGGAAAACAACCTGGCCAAAGAAAGAAGTGTGACACCAACTTCCATCAACTTTTCGCTTAATGAGCCATTTACCGATAGTGGTGATTTGGAAAGATTGCAGGCGCCTTTTGTCTTTAATGTTTTCGGTTCGCTAATCAATACCGTCGATCCCGCGCTGAGAGATGAAGATATGCTTGAATTTACCAGCCAGTTTAAGGAGAAAATGGGCGATGCAAAAGCCATTAATCTTATTAACGCGCTGCAAAATAAAAGCCTTTTGTTTTTGGGGTGCGCCTTCCCCAACTGGATGGTGCGTTTTATTTTACGTCTCTTATCCAATCAGCCATTGCTCTCGTGGGGCACTAAAAGAAGGATACTTGTGGTAAACGATCCGTCTGATCTTCGTAATACTCAATTTGATTTTTTGAAGAATTATAAAGTGTCTACTTATGAAGGAAGTACAGAAGAATTTGTGAACGAATTGGTGCGGCAATGGAAACAACGAAATCCTTCAACGGTAAAAAGTAAAATGGTTTTTCTAAGCTATACGGTAAAGGATAAAGAAGCGGTTGAAAATTTGAAAAAGGCGATTGAAGGAATTAACAACGTGACTTGCTGGTACGACAATCGCGAGATTGTTGCCGGAGATAATTTTAAAACAGAAATCGCAAAAAATATCAAATCAGCAGATTTGTTTATTCCCCTGATTTCTGAAAACAGTCTGATGCATAAAGATGGCTATGTTCAAATAGAATGGTTTACCGCAGATAATGTAAATACTTTTAGAAAAATAGACGGAAGAACGGATAAATACCTGATGCCTGTTGTAATTGACGATACCAATCCATACAATGAAAATGTACCCAAATACTTTTCAGAATTAAGCATCGGAAAAGTTGAAGGCGGTAATCCTACGCCTGAATTTATCAGTCAAATAAGAGAAACGCTCAATCTAACTTAATTGAATTATGCCAATCGAAACCACTGCAAGCTCACAACCCGGCTCTTTATTTATTGGACTGGAATCATATACGGAAGCGCAATCCAATATATTTTTTGGACGAGATGAGGAAATTGACCGGCTTACTAATCTTATAAAATCGAATACGCTTACTATTGTTTTTGGCAAATCCGGAACAGGTAAAACTTCTTTATTAAACGCAGGTGTTTTTCCCCGATTGAGGAAAGATTATTTTCTTCCTTTCAGGATAAGGCTTGAATTTAAAGACAACAGTCCGGACCTGGTAACGCAAATAAAAAATATTTTAAAATCTGAAATCGATAAGTATGGTTTTAAAGTAGAAAATGATCCTGACAGTAAAACGACTTTGTGGGAATATTTTCATTCTGAACCATTATGGAAAAGCGTTACCCCCATTTTAATCTTTGATCAGTTTGAAGAAATTTTTACACTCGCCAGGAAAAGCAATCATTTCGGAACTGTTGAGCTGTCGGCCTTTTGGGACGAACTGGCTGATATGATTGAAAATTCGATTCCTGAAAGGCTGAAAGACAAATTTTTAAATGATAAAGAAAAAATTGATTACAATTATAAGACGCAGAAAGTAAAAACTGTATTCGCGTTCAGGGAAGAATTTCTTCCGGAATTTGAACACATCACCGCAAAAATACCTTCTTTAAAATCATCCCGTTTCAGGCTGATGCCGATGAATGGAAACCAGGCATACGATGTAGTTACCAAAACATGGAAAAATGAAATTGATGAAAAGGAAGCGCACAAGATCGTAAGTTATTTTGTGAATAAAGAAGACGAAAGCAAAAGCTACGATTTGATGGAAGTGGAGCCTTCTCTTTTGAGCCAGGTGTGTACTTACATTGATAAAGAAAGGATCAATGAAGGCCGGAGTAAAATTTCTGCTGATTTCCTCGAAAAATATCCGAAGGAAAAAATACTTCATTCAATTTATAATGAAGTGCTGGCCGAAAGTAATGCGGCCGTTTTAGCAAGTACAACGGATTTGCAGGTGAATCAAAAACCGGTTAATGAATTTTTGGAAGATAAATTAATTACCGACGAAGGTTACCGTACCAAATATTCGATAAGTGAAATAGACAGATTATTACTGCCGGGAGTTGATGTTTTAAAAAGAAAATATTTTTTACGCGACGACGGGAAAGCCATAGAACTTACGCATGATGTTTTAGCCCCGATTATTAAAGACGACAGGGAAGCAAGGCGAAAAGCAATTGCGGTGCTTGCTGCAAGAAAGCGCGCCAATAAAAGAGCCTTGATAATCGTGATATTGGCGCTGATATTGGCAGCGGGTATTTGGTATCTTATTGCCGGAAAGGCTGTAAATGATAAAAATGAAGCAATAGCGCAGCGGGCACAGATTCAAAAGGAAATAACGAAAGATTCTACTTCTCTTGCAGGTATAAAAGATTCTATAAATACCGTAAGAAAAAATCGGGGAGGAGGGATTGCTGGTGCGACTTCTGTAAACGTCAACATGAACGATAGCGCTTACCTGAATATGCTTCAACGTAGTTCGGAAGATAGTGTTCATTTGCTTTCGCTTCAACAGAAATATGCTGATTTGAATAACCAGCGATTAAAACTTCAGAATGAACTTGATTTGCAGGATGCACAAATTGCGGAGCTAATGAACAGTAAAAATGCCGCCACATTATTAAGTGATGAGGAGAAAAGATCAATCCAATTTTTACAAAGACGTGTTACATTCGACAGCACCAGGTTGTCAGACCTGCAAAAAGCGTATGCAAAATTGAGCAAGGATTTTCAGGATTATAAAATCAAACATCCTGAAATGTATAGCCCGGAAGGAACGGCGGAAAGCGACGCTGCAGACACCAATAGCCTGAAACTAAATCTGAAATATGAACTTAGTAAAACCATTCCCCGTAATTTATTGATTTACCTGATTCCGGATAATGCGGCAAACTCTAAAATCATCAGAAAAGCCAGGGTTTATGAGATAGGTTGTGATGTAGGTATTTCAACAGCAAAAGACAAAAAGATTGCGAAATACAAAGACGGTTTGTATGTGTTTTACAATGTGGCTCCGGGTAAATACTTTATAAAAATTTGCTCTTATTATGGCGGCTTTGGCGACTACACAAAAAAATCAAATGGGAACGTAACATTCAATTTTGATGCATCGCCGCCGATAAGATAAAAATCATTATCTCTAAAATTTATCAAAGTGCTCGGGCTTAATTGCAGCAGCAGCTTTACTTCCAAGTTGGTAAAGCATTTCGCGGTTAGCGGCTCTGCTCATATCCGTTAAGCTTTTTACGTCATCATCGGTATAAATTTTATCTTCCGCTTTTAGCGTATTCAGGTTTTCGCAGGTAATACAAAAATTGTAACGCAAATAAGAAATCAATGGATTGCTTCCCATAAAATCATTTTTCAAATCTCCAATTTCCATATCAAGACTATCGGCAGTTGGGGATTTTGATATCCATTGTAATATCACCTGGTTTTGCCAGCTCGCATCCTGCATCAGCATTTCGGGGATGTTGGAAGCCCAGGACAGCAAAGTGGCTTTGTCTATTTCTTTATATTTCTTTTTGAAAACGCCATAGCCGGTTCCTACAGAAACCAAAAGTATTTTGTCTTCACCCATTGGCCAGTGAAACTTAAAGCCACTCAAAGTGGCTACCATTAATAAAGTCAGCGAAGGATTGTTGGCCATACTTAATCCTCCATCAATAAATGCAGCGGTTTGTCCGGCAGATACTTCAATCATTTGTGGCGCAAAGTAGGTAGGCGCGGCAGTGCTTGCTCTTACTACTCTCCAAAGCTCAAGGTCTTTGTTATTACCATTTTCAGAATCGTAAAATTTCCCGTGCGGATGATTGATCAATGGCCAGATACTATTGGTGTCTGCTCTTTTTGCAACCACACACAATCCTGTTTTGATTTCCTCGCCTCCTAATTTTATTTCTCCGAAAGCCTGCTTCAGTCCCTCTTCCATGGGCAGGTAATTATAAGTTGCCCTCAGGCGGTTAAAGTCTTTGGAACAAACAGGAAAGATGATCAGAGAAAATGGTGCTCACTTTTTTAAAACCCTGGAAGAAATCG